>NZ_JBFAAL010000004.1:314237-496432 GCF_040639715.1 Micromonospora sp. NPDC023737 | reverse complement strand
TCACCGCCCACGCCTCATCGGTCAGTTCACCACGACGTACCACCGGCACATCGTCGACGATCAACCACTACAAGATCGGCAGGACACGCCCTAGGTGGTACCACCGCCGTAGTTGCCGCGCTGGCATTCATTGACATGCTTGATTGTCCCGGTGGATCGTGGACGTTCCTTATCCATCCCAAGGAGGCAGCTCGTGCAAACTCCCGCTATCGCCAGACTCGCTGCGGCGTCAGTGCTCGCCGCGGCACTGCTCACCGCGTCACCGGCCCAGGCCGCTGCTCCGGAGCGGACGCCGGTCGACCCCGCCCCGGCCGGCACGGCCTGGACCGCCACGACGAGTGACGCCGCCGCCCAGGCCGGCTTGGCCCTCACCGTGGACAAGGACACCGGCCAGTGGCGTATCCAGCAGGCCACCGAGTCCGGGATCACTCCGAACTATCCGGTCTCCTACTGCACCGGGAACTTCACCAACCCCCGGATGCTCGGCTCATCGACGTTGGAGTTCGGCGGGGCGCAAACCTGTGACAACGCCCGCGACTGGCCGCACCGAATCGTGGTCGAACTGCAGAGCACCTGCTCTGACATCTGGTGCATTATCTTCCAGGACGAGGGGTCGGTGGACTCGCTGTGGCGGATGTCCCGGGTCGCGAACGCCTTCGGTGGCCTCGGCTGCGACAACTCCGATCGGCGTAAGTACCGGCTGGTGACCGACGTGTATGCCCGCAACATCTACATCGGCGCCGTCGTCGGCTCCACCGAACCGATCCTGCCCTGCTCAATGTGACCCGCGTGGCAGGGGGCGGGCGGTTAGCGTGACCGGTATGACGATCGCGGACCCCCGCCTCCTACGCCCGCCGACGGTACTCCGCCGGAGCGCCGGCCTCGCCCTTCTGCATTGGGGCGTGATCAACGGCCCGCACGGGTTGTCGCTGGTGGTCGAGGTGGTTGACGAGGACGCCACAGGTGCACTCCAGAAAGGCCCCTGGAAGGACCCGCAAACCGACAACCTCTCGATCTACGCTGCCGTCGACAGCAGCGCTCCGATCTACCCAAAAACCATGGCCCGGTTCACCGGCCCGAGCTGGCAACGGTGGATGATCACCTTCGATCGGTACGACCGGCCGGCCCGCGTCGACCCCGCCACAGCAAAGATCACGATCATCGTCCGACCAATCGGCACGGAAACCGTCATCGACCTGGCCTGAAGGGGATGCGACGACACAGACCAGCGTGGCTACGACAACTTTGTGATCTTGACAGCCCGAGCAGGATAGCCATCTTGGCCAGGAACCTCGTAGCGGCATCGAACCTGCTCGCCGGGCGTGAGGCTGCGGTAATCGGCGGGGCCTGCGACGATCGCGGAGTAGTGGGCCCAGACGGTCAGGTCGACGTGGTCAAGCGTGAGGGTTCCCCACCCCTCTTCGGCGTTCCAGGTGCTCACCACGCCGGTGTTCTGAGAGCTCTGGCCGGTCACGAGCACCACCGTACCGAGCTCGCTCGGGGCTGGGTGTCCCAACAAACCCGTACTCGACTTGTTGGGCCCAGTCGTAGTCCAGCCCGGAACAACGGCAGTGCTGGCCAACCGTTGCGGCACGAGCGACACCGCCGCCCTGCAGGGCAGCTCTGACCAGCGCTGCCGTTGATTTTTCGCTGGTTACTACCACCGCGGCGGGTTTCATCCGATGCAGCATTCGCCATCGTCATCACGACCCCTGGTGGGCGCGCCGGTAGCGTTGGCTCCGCTGCGCGGCGCACGCCAGCGTTGACGGCTTCGAGGGAGCGGGGTGGCGGCGCAATGATCAAGTCGGAACCTGGACGACCGGGAATGGTCGAGCGCGCTACCGGCCTCCTGACGGCCGTGCTCGCCGCCGGGTCGATGGCGTTCACGGGCTACCAGGTCTGGCAGATGCGCGACTCGGTCGCCGACTCGGCGCTCGGTGCCGCCGCAGTGACGGCGGTCGCCGCGATCGCGCCTACGCTGATCGCGCACTGGTCAGGCCAGCAATGGAACGGTCGGGGCGGTGCCCGGATCGCGCCGATCGTGCTCGCGTTGGCCGCGCTCACGTTCGCCGTGGGCGTCGCTCACCACCTGACTCACGTCGGCAGACCGCACCCTTGGATGGCGGCCGTCGCGTTCACCTTTGTTGCCGGCGTCGGTCCGACCCTGATCCTCGTTCGCGCTCGCCAGCGTCCGGCCGCCGTCACCGCCTAAGAGCTCCTAACTCTTTGAGCGCTGTAGTCGGCGCCAGCAGATGATGGCGCAGGCGAGGGTGAGGAAGGCTTCGTGGATGTCGTCGCGGATCTCCCAGCGGATGCGCAGGCGGCGGAACCAGTGCAGCAGGGCGATGGTCTGCTCGACGATCCAGCGTCGGGTGCCGAGCCCGGAGCCGTGTGGGACACCGCGTCGGGCGATGACAGGTGTGATGCCGCGGGTCCGTAGCTCGCGGCGGTACTTGTCGAAGTCGTAGCCGCGATCTGCGTAGATCCGGTCGGGTCGTTGCCGTGGTCTGCCTCGGATGCCCTTGATCCGGGGGATCTTGTCGACCAGGGGCAGTAGTTGGGTGACGTCGTGGCGGTTGCCGCCGGTCAGGCTCGCGGCGAGGGGGATGCCGCCCGCGTCGGTGATGACGTGGTGTTTCGAGCCTGGCTTGCGGCGGTCGACCGGGCTCGGACCGGTTTTGGGCCGCCCTTGAGCGCCCGGATGTGGGAGCCGTCGATCACCGCCCGGGACATGTCGAGTTGGTCGGCGGCTCTCAGCTTGCCGAGCAGTACTTCGTGCAGTCGTTGCCAGACACCGGCGTCGTTCCAGTCCCGCAGCCTGCGCCAGCACGTCATTCCCGACCCGAACCCGAGTTCCTGGGGTAGGTACTCCCACGGGATCGCGGTGTAGAGCACGAACAGGATCCCGCACAGCACCTTGCGGTCATCGAGAGGCTTACGGCCCGGGAACCGATGCCGCCTGGGCGGACGGGGAGGCAGCAGCGGTGCGATCTCGGCCCACAACTCGTCCGACACGATCCACGGCGGCTGCTCACCCCTCCTCACGTTCAGACAGAACGATCCTCACGTCCCAAGGACACGCCCAACATCATTTCGTTAGGAGCTCTAAGCCGGGCCGGAGGCAAGGCCACCTTGCCTCCGGGCTTCATCTGATGAAAGATCCCTTCCTCCAAGCGCGGTGAGGTGAAGTTTGCCGACTGGCCTCGCCGTAGTTTTCAACGAGAAAACAACTCCAGCGCTGGCCAGGGCGAGGCCCCTGCACGAATGCCTGGAGCCGGATCGTCCATCCCCGTAGACCCCAGCGCTGGAGTTGTTTTGGTCCGGCAGGCCTTGGGCCCCACCCGTAGTTTGGTCTCGGTGGGAAGCGGGTGCATTCGCCGTGAAACGGGCTGCCCTCGCCGTGATGGGCCATGCCCCGGGATCGACAAATCGTCAGCTATCCACTTCCAAGACGATAGATCAGCCGAAAGCGAAATTATCTACCGGTGGAGGTCTGTGCGGTCACCACCTGAGTAGAACAGCGATCCGCCGGAGAATTTATTGACTATGATGAATTGCTGACTTAGGGTTACGTCGCGACTGTGAGCACGATTAGCCTCCACTCTGGAGTGCGCGCTCCTCGTCGCTCCTGTCACCGGCTCCATTGACCACACGGGAGGATTGGGAATGAGTAGACAGCGGTTGGCCAGTCGGATCGCGAGCGTAGGAGCATCCGCCATGTTGGCGGCCGGGCTCGTAGGGTTCGGTTCAGCGTCACCGGCGCTGGCTGACGTGAATCCCGGTGACACCGAGTCGGCCGCGGGGAGCAAATTCGGGACGCTGGCCGAGTGCGGTGACGTGGAGGATGTCGAGCTGCGCCCCGGGGGCATCCTGGCCGGCGAAGCCCACTGGACCGTGGGTTGCCCTAACAGCACGGACGTCGAAATCACCGGTTGGTCGGAGGACCATCGGTCTGACGGCCTGTGCGTCCAGGTTTACGCCTTGATCGGCAGCACGTGGCATTACGGCCCCCGTTCATGCCCTAACGGCAACGTCGACGAGTTCGAGCTGAGCGGTAGCGGGCGACCTATCGAGGTGTACGCCCGTCTGATCGCGTAAGCGGTAATGGTCGGCGAATCGAGCTATATGCCTGTCTGATCGCCTACGATGTACGGCGGGCGTCGTCGGCGCCCCCAGGCTTGCTGATGCCGGTCGCGATTGCGTCTGGATGCCCAAGAGACGTCTCGCGACCGGCTTAGCTTGACCGGAAATATCGAAGGGCTTGTCGGTGACGCACGATCCTGTATTGGCGTTTCGTGGAGTAAGTCGCGCCTATCACGTCGGAGAGACGACCGTTCATGCCTTGTCGGACGCCAGCTTTGAGGTGTATGCGGGCGAGTTGGTTGCGGTGGTCGGACCGTCTGGCGCCGGCAAGTCCACGCTTCTCGCGGTTGCGGGCGGGCTGGATTCGCCTACCGAGGGTGAGGTGTGGGTCGACGGTGCACCCCTTCACGCGCTCGGGGCAGCGGAACTGGCGGAGCTGCGGCGTGATCGGGTCGGTTATGTCTTTCAGGACTTCAACTTGGTAGCCGCACTCACCGCTGCTGAGAATGTCGCGTTGCCGCGGGAATTGGCGGGGGTCTCGCGGCGGACAGCCCGACGTGAGGCGCTGGACGAGTTGTCGGCGGTGGGCTTGGCTGACCAGGCCGACCGCTACCCGGACCAGTTGTCCGGCGGCCAGCAGCAGCGAGTGGCTATTGCTCGGGCGCTCATTGGTGGCCGGCGGTTGTTGCTCGCCGATGAGCCGACCGGCGCGTTGGACACGGCGACTGGCAGCACCGTCGTCGATCTCCTGCGTGTTCGGATCGGTCGTGGTGCAGCCGCTGTCGTCGTCACGCACGAGCGGGGGGTGGCTGACCGGGCTGACCGGGTTATTGAGATCTGCGACGGAAGCATCATTGCTGCCACGGGAGATCCCGCCAGCGTTGGGCCAGCCGAGGAGCGGACGCCGTGACCCGTCGTGGACGGGCGCCGGGTGCTGTGCTCATCGGCTCGTGGCGGGTAGCGCTGCGTCTGGCGGCGCGGGCAGCGGCGCGCCATCCGGTCCGCAGCGGCTTGGTGATTCTGTTGCTGCTCGTGCCGGTCTATGCAGCAACTGTTCTCGCGTCGGCCTGGGCGGCAGTGTCAGTTCCTGCCGACCGGGAGGCCGCCTGGCGGCTGGGAAAGGCTGACATGTTGATCTCCGGCGGGCAGGCCGAGGAGGTCCTTCGGGACTTGCCGGCGGGCAGCCGGACCATCCTCTATCGCGACGGGGAAACGGTGGTGGCATCGCATGACGGAAGCTATCTGATCCGCGAGTACCGCGCTGTCGACCTGGCCGATCCCGTCAACAAGGGCGCGTATCTTGTGCGGGCTGGCAGGCCCCCCGCGGCGGCCGGCGAGATCGCGATTACCGCCGCCCTGGCCACGGCGCTGCGGGTAGGGCTCGGTGACCCAGTACACGCCGGCCTCCCCGAGCGGCGGCTCGCCGTCGTCGGCATCGTCGAAACACCAGACAAGCTCAGCCGTGAGGCACTGCTGGTAGCACCGTCGCAGAAGTTGTCGGCGGGCGGGCGACAGGGCTTCCTGATTCAGCTTCCGCCGGCCGCTGCGGGCTGGCACCCACCCCGCGGCCAAGGGCGAACCGACGTGGGCTATCTCTTCCGGGACTCCCTCGACCCGGACCCGTCTGAGCAGGCGCTTGCCGCAGCCGGCATTGCGGTCGTGGTGGCTTTCGCCGGCGCGCAGGTCGTGCTGCTGGTAGCCGCAGCGTTCGCGGTTGCCGCCCGCCGTCAGCGACGGGAACTCGGTTTGGTCGCTGCGGTGGGTGCAACCGGCCGCCAGCTCACCCGAATCGTGCTCGCGAACGGCCTGGTGCTTGGCCTATTCGCGGGCGCGTTAGGAGTCGTCCTCGGCACCGTGACAGTCCAGCTCGGGCGAGGCTGGCTGCAACGACTGGTGGACCGGCCCCTGGCCGAGGAGGGAATCGCCGCGTGGCAGTTGCCGGGCATCGCCCTGCTCGCGGTGGTGGCTGGCCTGCTAGCGGCGCTGGGACCAGCCCGGTCGGTGGCCCGCGCACCTGTCCAGGCGGCCCTGGCCAACCGCGTGGTAACCGGTTCCAGAGGAGGCCGTCGACTGCTGTTCACCGGACTTGCCGCGATCGCCGTCGGTATCACCCTCACGACCTGGGCGGCGCAACCCGAGATCGCTGGCGCGGCCATCGTCGCATTCGGCAGCGGACTGATCCTGATGGGCACGGCAGCGTGCGGCCCTGCCGTTGTCGGGCTCGCGGGACGACTCGCGGGCTTTCTTCCCACGCCGGTCCGGCTAGCCTGGCGGCACGGCGCACGGCATCAACTTCGCACCGGCGCCGCGGTAGCCGCCGTGTGCGCCGCGACCGCAGGCAGCGTCGGACTCATGCTCTTCACCGCTGCCGACACGCGCACCGGCTCCGCCACCGAGCCGGACGCCCGCGCCGGGCAAATCCTCATACCAGCCGACGCCGCCAGGCTCCTCAACGCCGACCAGACCCGTTCGCTGCGGCAGGCACTGCCCGTGCAACACATGCTGCGCCTCACCGTCGCCGACACAGAGGTCGGGTACACGAACAGCGCTCCCCAGCCAGGGCCGCCTCCAGTCGTGTCACAGACCGTCGCGGTCGGCGGGGCGGATATCGTCCGCGCCATGACCGGCCAGGAGCCGGACCAGGCAATCACGAACGCCATCCGCGATGGACACGCCGTGGCGTTCTACCCGGAGTTCATATCCGACGGCCGCCTACAACTGAACGCGGCAGGGCAACCGACAGCCATCCCCGCAGTGCTGGCCGCCGCGCCCGCGTACTTCCGCGACCGATCCGTCCTTCCAGGCGCACTGATTCCTAAGGAGACCGCAGCCTCCCTCGGGCTCCCGACCCGCCCTGGTGGAGTCATCATCGACACCAGTCGAATGCCGAACCCAGACGAGCTGGCGACTGCCACGAACATCGTGCTCGGCGCGCAAGCGCAAGCATCGCAGACCGACGTCCCAGCGAATCCCGTCCAGCTCGTTGCCGGACAACCGGCCAACGCAGCTCACCCCCGGCTCGGACCGATCGCCCTGCTGCTCGCACTGGTCAGCGGCTGCGTCACTCTCGTCGCCAGCGCGACCGCGGTGGGGCTGGCAACATCAGAACTCAGGGGCGACCTCTCCACCCTGGCTGCAATCGGTGCCGGGCCAAGAATCACCCGCTGGATTACCGCAGCCCATGCCGGACTGGTCGTCGGACTGGGCGTACCACTCGGCACCCTCGCAGGCGTTGCGCCGGCGGCGGGCTTGATCGCGCTCCGCCCCGATACCGCCTGGCACGTTCCATGGCCGGCAATCGGTGTCGTCATGGTGCTGGCACCGGCCCTGGCTGTGATCGGCAGCGCAGCTCTGACTAAGAGCCGACTCGTCCTTGTACGTCAGCTGACCTAGGTGCTTTTTTCCGGACAGGGCGTTGGCGTTCGGTCGCAAGATCCTTTCGGTCGGGCACAGCCTGATCCATGCTCAGACCTGTCCAGTTGGGTACGACGCGAGACGGCCTGCCGGTAGCCTCCGGACCAAAAACAACTCCAGCGCTGGGGTCTACGGGGATGGACGATCCGGCTCCAGGCATTCGTGCAGGGGCCTCGCCCTGGCCAGCGCTGGAGTTGTTTTCTCGTAGAAATCTACGGCGAGTCCGACTGGACGGTGGTGGGTATGGTCGCCGGGCCAGCAGTGCCCCCCGAACAGGACGTGTCTGGTCATGAGCGAATTGACCGCCCAACTTGACCTACCGCTCGGCACCGACGCGCCCGCAGCCGCCCGCCATGCGGTTAGCGCGGTGCTGTTCGGTTGAGGCTTCCGAGACGAGGCGTGGTTGGAGACCACGGCGGTCCTGGTCAGCGAGCTGGCCACCAACGCCGTACGCCACGGCGGGGGCTGCGTCGAGTTCACCATCGAGGCCCACGACGGGCGGGTGGTGCTATGCGCCGCGGACGGACCGTCGGTGGTGCCGGCTCGCACCGAACAGCCCGCCGCCGCGCGGCGGTTGAGGAAGAACCCGCCCCGACCGACCACACGCCGTCAACCTGATTGCCCACCACCGGAAGAACCCGCCACAGTCGAATACGCGCCCCTACCGGTCAACCACGGCGTATTTCATCGGATGAAGCATTCGCCGCCGTGCGCACCCTCAGTTCGGCATCGAGAAGCGGCGGTCTCCGCCGACTGTTGATCACGTCGGCTGCCTGCGACGTTGCGTGCCGCTCAGCGTGCTGATCGATGCCGCGAAGCGGGCGCTCGGGTGGTGCGGCGCCGACGCGAGGGGGAGTGTGGATCTAACGTGTTTCCGGCCTGACCTGCCGGGCGTTGTGCCTGGTGAGGAGGGTGCCGTGATGACCGCGACACTGAACGACCAGACCGGACGCAGGAAGCGGCCTGAGCCGACGGCGGAGGCGAAGGCCGCTGCCGAGCTGGTCCGGGCTGCGAAGGAACAGGGGCTGTCGTTGACGGGCCCGGACGGGCTGCTGAAGCAGTTCACCAAGACGGTCCTGGAGACCGCGCTGAACGAGGAGATGACCGAGCACCTCGGCTACGAGAAACACGATCAGGCCGGTGCCGGGTCGGGCAACATCCGCAACGGCACCCGGTCGAAGACAGTCCTGACCGACGCCAACGGCCCGGTGCAGATCGACGTGCCACGCGACCGCGCCGGCACGTTCGAGCCGCAGATCGTGCGTAAGCGGCAGCGGCGCCTGTCCGGGGTTGACGAGGTCGTGTTGTCGTTGTATGCCAAAGGCCTGACGACCGGGGAGATCAGCGCGCATTTCGCGGAGATCTACGGGGCTTCGGTGTCGAAGGAGACGATCTCCCGGATCACCGACAAGGTGATCGAGGAGATGACGGACTGGTCCCACCGCCCGTTGGACGAGATTTACGCCGCCGTGTTCATCGACGCGATCGTGGTCAAGGGTTCGGGCTCTGTCGCTCGTTGTGTGAAGGGGTCAGTGTGCGAGCAGGACGCGTTTGCGGAGTAGGTCGAGGCCGGCGCGGCCGAACATCTGCCGTTTGATCATTTTGAGGCGGTTGATGTTGCCTTCGACGGGGCCGGAGCTGTGCGGCAGGGTCAGGCCGTTGCGGACGGCGTCGAGGTCTCGGCGTAGGTTGCGGGCGAACCCGGTCAGGGGCGTGAGGGTGTCGTGTTCGACGGCGGTGATCCATTCTTCGAGGCGGTCGCCGTGGCGGCCGGTCATCATGATCGCGAAGGCTCGCACGTGTTTGACCAGCCGGTTTAGGTCTCGGTCGCGGCTGCGAACGTCGCGTAGCTTGATCGTGTCGCGGGGGTCGAGGTGGTCGGGGTGAGTCATGATCCATGAGGTGATCTGGCGCACCGATGGTGGTTTCGGGCCGGGGTGCGGGGCGTGGCCGAGGCCTTTGCGGAAGCGGCGTAGGTAGCGCTGGACGGCGAGTTCCCCGCCGGGGTAGCCCTGCTGTTTGATCTCGCGGAACAGTTGGGTGGCGTTGCGTTCTCCGTCGTTCCAGCGCTGGTGCAGGTAGGCGACGTAGTCGTCGACCAGGTGCGCGCGTTGCTCGGTGACGGCTGTCAGCTCCTCGACGCTGGCGGCGTTAAGATATTTGCGGACCGTGGCTTGGTGCAGGCCGAGTTTGCGGCCGATCGCCGACTTGTTCAGTCCCTGAGCGGCGAGGTCGTGAACGGCGGTGTGGTGTTCACGAAGGCGGGTCACGATCTTCTTCTCGGGTAGCGGCTGCACCTCGGCGGGCATGGTGTCGTCTGGCGGTGGCGGTGCGGGCGCGACGAGCCGGGATCGATAGGCGTTGACGGTCTTCTCGACCGCTTGCCCTAGGTTCTGCCAGAGGTGGAACCGGTCCGCGACCTGCACCGCATCCGGGGCGCCGCAGCGGGCGCCTTCGCCATAGCCGCCGGCGCGGTCGCGGCAGATCACCTGGATTTCGAGGTGTTGCCGTAGCCACGCGGCGAGGCTGTCGCCGTCGCGGCCGTCGAACATGTCAACCGGGCGGTGGCTGGTCATATCGATCAGCACCGTGCCGTAATGACGTCCCCGCCGGAACGCGAAATCGTCGACGCCGACGACCGTGATCGGCGTCTTCGGCGGGTCAGGTAATGCTTTGACCAGCCGCAGCAACGTGTCGCGACCTGCGGCGGCCCCGATGACCGACGCCAGCCGGGAACCGGCCCGCCCGGCCAGCGCCAGGCCGATCTGCGTGAGCAGGTCGCGCAGCCCCGGCGTCAACCGCGCGTGCGGAGCGGTCAGCCCATCGACCTGTTCGGCGAAGGTCCTTGCCGGGCAGCTGGCGTTGTCGCAGCGAAACCGCCGGATCTGCACCTGCAGCAGCAACGCAGTCCCGGCTATCGCGACATCGCGTAAGCGGCGCTGATAACGCCCATGTACCCTGCTCGACCGCTGCCGACACCGTCCGCACCGCGCGGTTGCCGCCCGGACCCGACCTGACAGCACCACCACGCCGTCACGCTGCTCCACAACCTCGATCGACAGACCCGACAGATGCGGCAGCAACCGCTCCACAAGCGAACACGCCGAACATGATCAACGAAAGTGCCGAGCGGGCGACGGAACCGTCCACATCACAAGATCGGCGACGGAGCCGGGGTTCGTGACGGGCAGGTCGCGAACCGGCCGTTCTACGCCGCGATCGGGGTCACTCTCGATGGGGAGAAGGACATCCTCGGGCTGTGGGCCGGCTCGGGTGGTGAGGGTGCGAAGTTCTGGATGAGCGTGCTGACCGACCTGCGTAACCGGGGCGTGAAGGATGTGTTCTTCCTCGTCTGCGACGGCCTCAAGGGTCTGCCCGAGGTCGTGACGAACGTGTGGCCCCAGACGGTGGTGCAGATCTGCGTGATCCATTTGATCCGCAACACGTTCCGGCTGACCTCACGCAAGTACTGGGACGAGCTGAAACGCGACGTCAAGCCGATCTACACCGCCGTCAACGCCACCGCCGCCAGGGCGGCGTTCGACGACCTGGCCGACAAGTGGCGCGGCCGGTATCCGGCGGTGATCCGCTTGTGGGACAACGCGTGGGCGGAGTTCATCCCGTTCCTCGACTACGACCTGGAGATCCGCAAGGTCATCTGCTCCACAAACGCGATCGAGTCGCTCAACGCCCGCTACCGGCGGGCGGTCAAGGCCCGCGGCCACTTCCCCAACGAGCAGGCCGCGTTGAAGTGTCTGTACCTGGTGACCCGGTCCCTGGACCCCATCGGAGCAGGCAGAACCCGATGGACGATGCGCTGGAAACCCGCGTTGAACGCCTTCGCCATCACCTTCAACGACCGCTTCCCGGCTGCTGAAACCTACTAACCAAGACCGCCGGAAACACCGTTAGCGAGACAGCCCCGAGACAGCCCCCGAGGCCCCCTCATGGCACTAAAGATGATCTCGGACCGTGCCCTTAACGTGGAAAAGGGGCCGAGGTAGGACGGTGGGCTGGACAGCATTCTGTCCAGCCCACCGTTATCGCCGATGCAGCGCGTGCCTGGCGGGGCCCGCAGGTTGTGCCCTACCTCCGCTGCGCGCAGGGCGTCAGGGAGGGCCGGTGACCGCCTGGTGGCGCATCGGTTCCTCGGTGCCCTCTCACTGGTCAGCCTTGCGCCGGCTGTCGTGCTGCGCGGACGGCTGCGGTGGGTCGACCTCGACGAATCCCCAAAGCCGCTCGATGAGTTGCAGGGCTCGCGTGCGGTAACGGTCGGCGAAACCGCGACAGATAGCGGGTTTCGCCTGCGGGTACAAATAGTGCGGCAAGGTGTCGTGGCAAACGATGTAGGAGCCTTGCTCGCGGGCCTGCGTGACGAGGGCACGCAGTCGTCCCGGACCGAGGTTCATCCGGTTGCCGGGAGCGAAGATGCAGGTGTCGCACTGCCGCGACATCAGCCGTGACTTCCCGAGGACCGGATCTCCGACGTTGAGTTCCTCCTGCCGGCCGACGTCATCGGTGGAGTTGGGTGCAGGTTCCATGATGTCTGCCTCCTGTAATAGCTCAGGGCGCCGCCGTTGGGCGACGCCCTGTTCGTGGCATGGCTGGTAACGCTCCCGGCTTCACGCCGCCTGGGGATGGGTGCGGGCGGGCTGGAACCAGCCGGTGACCTGGTAGGCGGGCGTGCTCACCCGCGCGCGGCCTCCCGGTCGCGGTTGGGGGCGGATCGCGGCCTGGCGAGCGCGGTAGGCGTCGCGTGCGGGTGGGCATGGGTATGCCTGACCGGCGCAGCGCAGGTTGCCGCAGCGGTCGGGCTGCTGCGGCTGGGGTTGGTGGGCGGCGGCGACGTCGCTGGCGAGCAGCCACAACAAGACGTCGGTGACGGTGCGCGGTATCGCGCGCCGGTGCGGCGAGACCATGACTGGTGTCCTTCCGGTACGAGTTCGGCCGATCCCAATCGCTATCCCCACAGGCAGCGTCATGGGCTGACGAGGCCGGGCTCGCCGTAGGGAGGGCGAGCCGAGATGCAGTGACGCTTGACTCTGCGGATTGATCAAGTCGTCGACGTGCGGTGCTGGGCGCGGACGACGTGGCCGGGCCGCCACGGCGGCGGCGGAGCTAACTTGATCTTTAACCTGTGCGTCGTGGCCTTGGGTTATTCGAGCTCTTCGTTTTGTTCATGCCGCCTTTCGGCTTTGTGCTGGTGGCGGCGGTGACGATGTGGACGTCGTGGCGGGCTGCCGGGCGGTGGTTGCGTAGTCCGGGTGGTCGGCCGGGTCCTGGCCGGGAGGGTTTCGGCGCGCGGGCGGGGTTGCCGGCTTTGGCGCGCAGGTGCCGAAACCCTCGCCGGACGCGGGCGGGCGTGAGTCGTTCGGGGGGTGCTGGACGTTCCCAGGGCCGACGCAGGTCGCCGACGGCGCCTCGGGCGAGGCGTAGCTGGGTGTAGGCGGCCAACACGAGCCAGGTCCAGCGGTCGGCGGCGTGCGGGTCGCGCAGCTTGGGGCTGGTCCAGCCGAGGGTTTGCTTGAGCATGCGGAAGGTGTGCTCGATGTCGAACCGGCGCAGGAACGCCTGCCAGAGCAGGTCAACCTCGACGGTGGTGGCTTCCGGCTGGGACCACCACAGCCAGACCGGTTTCGCGATACCGCCTGATGGCAGCCGGTCGACCTGCAGCAGGATCACGGTGCCCTCGATGATCGGCAGCGGGCCGTGCTGGGCGGCCCAGGCGGTGCGGTGAGTCAGTCGCGGGTGCAGCCGGTGCCAGGCCCGCGCGGTCGCGGTGCCGTAGAGACGGGTGTCGGTGGTCGTGGCGACGTCCGGGTCGCTCCAGCTGGCCGGGTCACCGAAGATGAACTCGCCGCCATGGCGTCGTGGGCGGCCGGTGGTGCCAGGCAGCCGGGGTGGCGTGGGTCGGCGCAGCACCCGGTCGGAACGCATCCGCACCAGCACCTGAACGGGTAGGTCGGCCAGCAGGAACGCCAGCCGGGGCCCGTCGTAGCCGGCATCCGCGACGATCCACACGTCCGGATCACCAGGCCGCCACTGCCCGGCAGCGATCAACCGCTGCACCACGTCCCGCAACTGCCCGGCGGTGACCGTGGCAGCATCGTCCCCGGGCGCCAGCCTGCGGGCGTCCAACGGCGCGGTCCACGAAGTGCGCCCGGACTGCAGGGCGGTGACGAACGAGTACGGCCAACCCGGAACCCCGATGTGGGTGTCCTTGCCACGCCCGTAGGTATGGCACAGCACCCGCTCCGGGCAGGTGTGCGCCTCCGGCCGCAGCCAGCAGGTCACGTCCACCGCCAAGACGACCCGGCCATCAGCGGCGCGCGGCAGCGGCACCCCCGCCACCGCGGTCCGCAGCCGCTCGACGTCGATCCGACCGCGATTCAACGCCGCATACAACGAGCCATGACCGCGGCGGTGCTCACCCACCAGCGACAACTCCACCAGGGACCGCACCGGCGCGTCTGCGCACAACAGCGCATCGGCCAGCTCGAACAACGCATCGCTGCGTGCGGTCAGACAGGCGTGGAAGTCCCGCCGGAACGCGGCCAACCGCCCGACCTCATCGCTCGACCCGGCATCGTGCACACTGATCACCAGACAGCCCTTGGTTTGCGATCTTCTTCCCTAGACAAGAAGAATGATCGATCAAGGGCTGTCACCATGATCAGCCGGGGTCGATGCCACCGCGCCACAGGTTAAAAATCAAGTTAGTTGGCGGAGACGCCGTGGCCCGGCTCCGGGACTGCGATGGCGGAACGAAGATCCGCGGGCGTGTCGGTGGTGGTGTCGACGGCGCCGGCGGTGGCGTCATCCCGGGTGGCGTTGTGCCAGTCGAGGTACGTGTCGTGACCGGTGCTGGTGAGAGCGGCGTCGATGGCTTCTTCAGCGGCCTCGAGGGCCTCATCGCGGCTCGTGGCGGTGACCTCGATCGTCACGGGCAGCGTGAGACGGACCTGCCATCGGCGTGCCAGGGTGGGCAGATCGAGGGTTTGCAGGATGTGGTCGGCGACGTCCGGGTCGACACCGTCGGCGGCGGCGTCGCGCAGCGTCTGCCACACCCGCCGCCGAAGCGCGGCGAATTGCCCGTCGACGGTGGGAGACGCCGCGGTCGCAGGCCGGACGAGCTGATGAGTGTGGAAATGGTCGTGGAGACGGGCGACGGTGTGGGTGAACCAGCTCAGCGGTGCTGGGTGGCCGGGGTGAAAGGCGTCCCACGCATCGCGCAGGACGGCCTCCATGCTCGCCGGCCCCGTTAGGTGATTTTCCGGTGTGGACATGAGATCTCCGAATCGGTGAGCCGCCGCCGGCCACACCTCCCAGGGACGGGGGCGAGGCCGGCGGGCGGCGTGGTCAGTCGTGACAGCGGGTGCGCGCTCCCCGCGCTCGTAGGTGTCGGCGCTGGCGGTCATGTGCGGCCACCGGTAGCCGGCGGTGTGGACGGCGCGCAGCGTGTCGATCAGCGGTGCGGGCTGCTCGATGAGATGCAGGTGCTCGATGACTTTCTGTCTGGCTGATCGACCAGCTCGCCAAGCGGTTGGTGGGCTGGACGTCCGGGGGCGGGCTTGTGTGGGGTGCAGACGGTTATCGGGCGGAATTGCCGTAGGTGGGACCGTCGAGGGCGGTGGGTGGGACGCCGTGGCGCATGGCGATGTCGATGAGACGGGCGAGGCGGTAGTGGGGATCGGCCGCGAGGGCCCGGTCGAGGGCGACGGCGGCGAGGGTGCCTTGCCCGAGCCGCCAAGCAGTGAGGGCGAGCAGGGTGGCGGGCGCGGCGGCGTAGGCGGGGTCGGCGCGGCGGGTGATGTCGGTCAACATGGCGAGACGCCACGGCTCGGTCCCGGTGGCTTCCCCGGCCTGGTCGCGGACGGCGACGTCGGCAAGCAGAACCGCAAGCCAGGCCACCTCGTCGTCGGTGAGGACCGCGTCGCCGGCGTAGCGGGCGAACGCATCGTCCGTGGCTTTCCTGCCGGCGCGGATGAGCGCCGCCCGCCCGCCGGACATCTGGGCGGCAAGCGCGCGTTGCTGCGCCTTGCGGCTGGCTGCGGCCATGCCGGCGCCGCCGGTGGGCGCGAGGCTGGCCACGAGCGCGGCCCGGTCCGGCAGGGCGGTCTGCCCGGCCACGATGGCGTGCACCGCTGTGGGGCTATGGTGCGCGTCGAACGGCACCCCGTCAGGTGGGCAGCATTGCGGGTCCTGGCATTGGTAGGAGTGGTAGCGGCCGTCGGTGACGCGCAGCGTGTCGAAGATGGTGATGCCGGCCGCGTCCAGGTATGGGGTGATCGCGTCGACGACCGGGGTGACGGCGGTGGCGGGTCCGTAGCCGATGAGGATCGCGGTGGTGGCGTCGACGTTGCGCAGCAGGGCGAGGTGCTGCCGCACCGCCCCGGGCACCCAGTCGGGGATGGTGGCGGGCTCGGGGAGGTCGGCGCGGGTGGCCACGGCGATGCGGTGGCCGGTGAGGCCGATGGTGACGAGGCTGTCGGCGGGGTGGAAGCCGAGCAGGTAAGGCACGGCGGCGAGCAGGTCGCTGATCGAGGTCACCGGCAGTCGGGCCGGATGGTCGTGCGTCATGGGGGATAACTCCTTGGCATTAAGGGCTTCACAGCCGCTGGGCGGAACGTGCGGGCCTGGCGGTGGGACCGGCGGCAGATCAGGCGTCTGCCACTCCGGCGGATCGGTCAGGTTGAAGGGGTTGCTCAGGTCGGGTGATGGCCGAGGCCGAGGCGGGCGCCGATGACGGGGCCCCGGTGGACGGCGGCGACCGCGGCAGGCAGGCGGGGTGTACGCAGCGCGAATCTGCGGGAGCGGCGATGGATCGCCGTGGCTCCTGGCGTCGCTTGCGTCCAGGAGCTGGCCTCGGCGCCCTCGCTCGTGAGCAGGGGGCGTCAGGCGTGTTCGAGTGCGGTGACGGCGGCGTCGGCGATGGCGTCGACGGCCTGGATGGGGTCGGCCACCTCGATGGTGGTGGTGTGGGTGAAGGTGTGCCCGGCCAGGTCGGCGGGGCGTAGCCACAGCACTGCGCAGCCCGTCTGGTGCAGGGTGGTGATCAGCCGCTGGGCAGGCGCGGTGTCGGGTAGGTCGCCGTCGGAGACGACGGCGAGCATCCGCAGCTTGCCGGGCTGGCGCAGGCGCAGGAGCTGGTCGGCGAGTTTCACCGCGTCGATGAACGCGGTGGTGCCGCCGAAGGCCCGCATCTCCAGGACAGATGTCGGCTGTTGGTGGGGTGGCACGAGGAGGGTGGCCCGGTCGCCGAATCCGATCATGGTGGTGGTGGCCTGGTTGGTGCGGGCGGCGTGGGCGAGGATCCACCCGGCTGAGGACATCGGCGCCGTGTAGGGATGCATAGAGAAGGACGTGTCCACGAGTACGGCCAGGTGCAGGTGCGGTTTCGGCGGCGGCAGGGCGGTGCGCCGTTGCCAGGGTGTGGCGGTGGGCATGCTGCCGGAGGCGATCTGCGCCTGCGCGGTGATGGCGTGTCGGGTGCGTAGCCGCCCGGGCGGGACGGAGCTGGGCCGGGTGTCGGGTTCGTGCTGGCGGGTGCGGGCGCGGCGCAGCCGGGCGGCGAGCTGCCGGGCGGCGGCACGTTCGGCGTCGGTGGGGTCGCGGCGCGTCCATGACGGGGGAGCGCTGTGCCGGGTGCCGATTTGTTGGGCCGTGTATTCGGCGGGGGCCAGGCCGGCGGTGTGCGCGAGGTAGTCGCCCAGTGCTTGGGAGAGCTGGCCGGCAAACGCGCCGGGGTCGGGCTGCGGCGGTTCGGGCCGCCGGTGGGGGTCGATGTCGAGGATGCGGCACCACCGCCATGCCAGGTCGATCATCGTGGCGGCGTCGGTGTCATCGACGGTGTGAGCCTGGCGCCACACATCGCGCAGCTGGCGGAGTCTCTTGCGGCCGAGGACGGCGGTGACGGCGGCCCGGACTCCTTTGATGTCTTTGGCGGTGATGATGCGGGCGTCCACGCGGGCCAGGAGCAGCCCGGCGAGGTGAGCGGCGTGCCAGGCGTCGTCCACCGGCGCGTCGTTGGGGTCGAGCAGGGTGGTGACGGTGTGGCGCAGCCACCGGCGGTCGCCGCGTCGCCTGCCGCGTTGCCGGTTCTCGGCGCGGGACTCCTCGAGCAGGTCGGCGACGGCGGCGACGACCGGCGGGGTGCCCGGAGGTGTGGTCCACAAGCTGTGGGTGGCGTGGGCGGCTTCGTGGACGAGCAGCCCGTAGGCGGTCGGCACCAGGCGTTTGTGTCCGGCCTTGTGAGGGTTGGTGATGTCGGGGGCGCCGATGTGGGTGGCGTCGACCTCGATGCGGCGGGCGTCGGGGTAGAAGCAAGCCGGTGCGCCGCCGCCCGCGCCGGGGGCGACGGTGACGGTCAGGTCGTGGCGGCCGGTCAGGACCGGGATGTGTCGGGTCCAGGCGTCACTCCATGGACGCCAGTCCGGAACGCTGGCGGCCGGGATACCGGAGCCGGCGGCCCGGTGGGTGGAGGGATGAGACATGACAGGTTCTCCTTCCAAGGGTGGGGGTTAGCGCTGTTTGCCGAGGGTCAGCGGGGTGATGTCCGCGCCGAATCTCTGCTTGAGGGCGGCGAGGACCTGTTCGCGGTCCTCCTGCGGGGCGCGGCCGACGAGGTTCGCCACCGCCGCCGCAGGGCCGAGGGTTTTGCTGACGCGGGTGAAGCCGAGCAGTTCGCGTAGCTGCGGCGCCCAGCTGACGCGTCCAGCGGCGAGGTCTGCGTTCAGCGCGATGGCGGCCTCGACGGCGGGTCGGGGGACGCCGAGATGGCGGGCGAGGTCCCAGTCGGTGGTGACCTCGATGTGCACGTCGAACCGCGACGCGAGGGCCTCGGTCAAGATGGCGCCGTGGACGCCGGGGTTGTGGCCGGCGATCACGTAGAACCCGTCGACGGCTTCGACACGTTCGTTGCGGTAGCCGGGAATGGTGATGACACGGCGGCCGTCCATCGCCGGATACAGCACCGCGAGGACTTTCGGCGGGATGAGCGTGGCGTCGTCGACCAGCAGCGCTCGCCCATCGCGCATGGCGGTGACGAGGGGGCCGTAAACGAACTCGAACCCGCCCTCGGGGAGGGGGATGAAGTTGCCGAGGAAGTCCTCCACCACCGTGTCGCCGGTGCCGGCGACGGTCAGCAGATCGGGGAACGCGGCTTCGACGAGCGCGGTTTTGCCGGTGCCGGGTGGTCCGTAGAGCAGCACGGGGATGCGCTTGTCACGTAGCCGGCGCAGCACGTCCACGTCGGTGGCGCCGGCGAGTTTGCGCGGGAAGTACAGGTCGCCGTTCGGGCGGGTGACCGGCTGCCGCCGCCCGGTGCTGGAGCCGCTGCGGGGTGTGCGTGGTGCGGGCGGCGGCATGGTGCCGGCGGCGTCGATACCAGCCTGGGTGATCCGGAAGCGGTGCGGGCCGGTCAGGTGGGTGGCGTACCCGGCGGCGGCCATCTTCTTCAACGCCTCGAAGACCGCCCCGGTGGAGGGGGCGGAGATGGCGTTCGTGACCTCGCCGACGGTGAGCACCTGGTCCGGGTTGGCGGCGAGGTGCGAAGCGACCTTGTGGTACAGGTAGCCGGGGCGCCGGCCACCGGCCGCCGCAGGTGCGGCGGTGGCGGATGTGGGATTCATGCGGGTCCTCCAGAGGTTCGGGATGGGCCCGCGCACCCGTCTCCGGGTGCGCGGGCGAAAGAACATCCGCGCAGCGGAGACGGAACAGTTGAAGCAACGTCAGCAACCACCGCGAGCGGCAGCCGTTGCTATCGGAGAGCGGTTATGAGCGGCCGAAGACCTGGTCGCAGCGTCGAAGGTCGACAGGCTGCCAGGGCAGACCCCAGCCGATCCGGTAGCGGCCGGCGACGGGCGTGACGCGGTGGACACCGCCGCCGAGGGACAGGGGTCGGGCGACGGTGAGGGACTGTCCGTCGAAGTCGACGGTGCGCCAGTCACCCCCGACGTAGTCGGCTATCGCGTGGAACGTCTCGGCGAGAGCGGCAACGGCTTCGGTGTCGACGGCGATCTCGTAGGCGCCGTTCCAGAGGCCGGTCACCGTGCCGACGTAGCCGTGGTGGTACCGGTGGACCCCGGGGACCGGCTGGTAGCGCAACCAAGGGCCGGAGAACACAGCGGCCTGGCCTTGTGACGGCTGGTGTTCAGGAGTGGGCATCGACCACCGCCACGGACCAGTCCGCCGGATGGAACCCGCCGTTCAGCAACCGCTGCTGGCGGACAGTGAGCCGTCGGGGCGGCAGCCAGCCGGCCGGGTTGGCGCCGCGTCGGGGCGCCGGTCGCGTCGGATCGGGGTTGCGGCGGCCGGCCAGCAGGTCGCGGAAGACCGCCAACAGGCGCGGCGGAACACTGCCGCTGTCGGTGCCGGTGAACACCGCCTCGTCGATGCCCAGCCACACGACCCCGACCAGGTCGACCCAAGCGATCGGTGTGCGGCGCGGTGGGAAACGCCACCCGGGATGCAGCAGCCGCGGAAGCGCGACGATGTCGCCGGGATACCGCGCCCAGTCGGTGTAGCTCCAGGGCAGCACCGTGCCGGGCCTGCGCTCGGCCCGTTCCGCGTCGGCGCACACCGCGCACACGGCTCCGTCGACAGTGCTGCTACCGGCGCAGGCCGGGCAGGTGCGCCAGTTGTTCGGGTCGGCGGCCGGCTCGTAGGCCGGTGCCCACGCGCCGGTCACCTGCCCGCCGAGCCGGTAGCCGTCGATGACGCCGGCGCGCAGCAAAGGACGCATCGGATGGGCCAGGTGCGCGTCGATGGTCGTGACGGTGGCGGTGGCACGTACGAGCACCGCGAACAGGCGATGTCCCATCAGCGCTCCTCCCGGCCGATCGAGCCGGCGGCGCGGTAGGCGTCTCGGACTGCTGAGGGGATCGGGCCGTGGCTTCGATACGGCGGCAGGTTCACCTGCCGCCGGTGGCTGGCCCAGAAGGCGCGGACCGGGGCGTCGGCCGGGCGGCCGTTGCGGGTGCCGGCATCGGGCTGGCGGGCGGCGCGTCGCTTCGGGATCCGGCGTCCCGCCGCAACGTACGGGGCGAGGGCTTCCCGCAACCGCGCCGCGTTCTGCCCGGACAGGTCGATCTCGTATTCCACGCTATCGAGCGCGAAGCGGTGAGTGTCGACGTTGTCGGTGCTGTGGTCGAGGTCGTCCGTGATCAGGACAACCGTCTGGGTTGCCATCAGAGGCGTTCCTTCCGTTAGGGGGCAGAGAGACAGGAGCCCTCGGCGCGCCGGTGGCGTCGAGGGCAGGTGAACTCGGGGTAAGGGAACCGGTAGCGTCGCCGGGCCCGCGTCAGGTCGGCTTCGGTCCGGGGTGATGACAGCGAGATGAGCCGCTCGGGGTGCTGGCCGTCGCTGGCGGGTCGGGGATGGTGCCGGCGATGCGATCGCAGTCGTAGGGATGCACCGCGGTCCACGTCCAGCACCAACCCATCACGACGTACTGGCCATCAAAGGTCGGCGGAATGTGGTCGATCGCGTCCGGGTCGTTCTGCACGCGCGTGTCGTCGACGACGATGACGTCCCCGTCGAACCACATCCGCCCGAGGGACTCGTCCACGCGACGGTCCAGATCTGCTTCCGGGATGCCCTCGGCCGTGAGGTGCCGGCGGAAGCGGTCCCGGTGGTTGTGCTGGTCGGCGACGATCGCCTCGGCGACGTCCCGAGCGCAGCAGAACACGGCCCACCCGTTCCAGGTGTCGATCAGGGTGCCGACAAACCCGACTGGGATCCGCATGTTCCCGGCGTCGTTCGGTGCCCACGCCCAGTTGCCCGCGAATACGCCCGGCCCGCCCAGGTGTACCCGGTCCGGGTAGACGTGGCGCAGGTCCCGGTCGTCACCGTCGGGGTGCAGGACCATCCGGCAGCGGCGGGCGGCTTCGGCGTGCGCGGCGGCGTCGTAGCCGTCGCACCACGCCCACCGCGTCTGGTCACACTGCCGTGCGGTGAGGGTTTCCCAGGCCGGCGCGTCTGGCGGTGCGTGTTCGGCGTACCGGTCGGAGTCGTCGGCTAGGAGGTACCGGTCGGCGGTCGGCAGTCCGTCGAGGATCGGCGGGTCGATGTCGTCGATGCTGGCGAGGACCTGTCGGGCGGTCGCGGCCACATCGTCGTCTGCCCGGCCGCCGAGTATGTGCTGCGCCCACCGGGTGGCCGCGTCGCGTCCGGCGGTCTCACCGGCGGAGCGCAGCGCGTCGAGTACCCGCTCCCAATCCCGATCGGGTCCGGTACCGGCAATGCGGCGGGCGCGGTCGCCCTCGCCGAGGAGCAGCGACAACCGGGAGCCGTTGTCCCAGGCGACGTCGAGCACCCGCGTCTGCGGGTCGTAGCGGCGCACGGTGCCCTCGTCCCCGGGTCGCAGCAGAGTGTGCGGGTCGGCGGTGTGCTCCAGCGCGACGCGATCACCCGGCTGATAGGTCACCGGCCGGTTTCCGTCACCCGGTATCGCGTCCGGTGTTCGTGCGGTCATGAGCTGCCCTTCCTTGTGGGTTCGACGACCCGGCGGACGGCGGCGAGCTGGTTGGCCCAGGCGGACAGGCGGCTGATCTTGACGACGTCGCCGCTGTGTGGGGCTTGCACGATGAGCCCGTGGCCGAGGTACATGCCGACGTGGCCGGGGCGGCTGGTGCTGCCGCGGCTGCCGGGGATGAACAGCAGGTCCCCGGGCCGCAGGTCTTGCTGGGTGGTGACCGGGCTGCCGGCGTGAACCTGGTCGCGGGTGACGCGGGGCAGGTCGACACCTGCCGCTCGGTAGGCCTGCTGCATGAGTGATGAGCAGTCGCACTGGCGGGCGGGGATACCGGAGTGCGGTGCGGTGCAGTCCCCGCCGAAGGTGTACGGCGTGCCGAGCTGGCCGAGGGCCCAGCCAATCGCCGTCTGGACTTGCGGCGGGGTGCCCGGGGGCAGAGCGAACCCGTCCGGTAGAGGCACCTGCGCGGCGCCGGGCTGGCCGTCGCCGCCGTCGAACAGGCACAGCGGGTTACTCATCGCCTGCTCCAGATCACCGGCCACCGGGCCGGCGGCCGTGCCGCCGGTCAGGACGCGGACCAGGGCGATCGCGTCGTCTTCCCATCCGGCGTAGGCGCCGGGGTAGGCGGAGCGCTGCACGGTCTGAGCGGCGTCGGTCAAGGCCATGGCCTGCCACCCGTCGACGGCCAGCAACGCCTGGTAAAACCTTCCGGCCGCGTAGCGGGGATCCCTCAGTTGAACGGGAGTGCCCCAGCCCTGCGAGGGGCGTTGCTGGAACAGCCCGATCGAGTCACGGTCCCCGCCGGGCAGGTTGCGCAGGCTCGACTCCTGCAGGGCGGTGGCCAAGGCGATGACCCACCCGCGGGGCGGCACCCGCAGTTCCGTGCCGACGGCGACGATGGTCGCGGCGTTGGCGACCTGTTCGCTGTTCCACCCGCCGCTCCCGGCAGCAGGTGACGACACCGTGAAGGTGGGCAGTAGAGGCTGTCCGTCCGGGCCAGCCGCGCTGTAGCAGCTGGCCGAGGCGCTGCCGCCGCCGGTGAACAAGGCTCCGACGCCGCCCGCGCACAGCACCAGTACGGCGATCATTCCGGCGGTGATCGCGGCGAGAGCGCGGGCACTCACCTGCGTGCTCCCGCCGCTGGCCGCAGTCGGCCCTGCCGCTCATCGGGTTCGTTGTCGCCGGGGTGCAGGCAGTTATCCAGGTGGTAGGTGGCGACACGGGTGCCGTCGCTGGTGTGCACGTGAATGCTGACGGTGCCCGCGTCGATGAGGTAGATCCATCCGGCGTCGAGGTGCCTGACGTGGCAGATCGGGAACACCGTGACCGGCTCCGGCGGGTCCACCTCGGACGCCAGGGTCATGCCCACGCCCGGCAGCGGACGCTGCCCGGGAAACGGCGAGCGGATTGTGGCGGTGATGTCCGCGTCGAGGTACTCCCAGTCGTGGGCGAGGATCGCGGTGATCAGCGCGTTGGTGTCGTGGTGGTTGTGGTTGGCCCAGATCTCGGCCAGCGTGGGTAGCACGACGGCCGGGTGGCCGTCGAACAGCACGAACCGGGCGTGCACCAGATGCGGGTTGTCGGGGTTGATGGTGCCGATGTAGCAGTGGGTGCTCACGAAACTGACTCCTTCAGCGAATGGGGGTGGGAGCAGCGCGTCACGGCTGGTCGTGCTGGTGCAGGGGAGGCCAGGTGGCGGGTTTGGCGCGCCAGCCGAAGATCGGGTCGGTGGTTTCGGCCGACCCGCAGCGGCTGCAGCGGACGTAGGTGTCCTCGCCGTAGCCGGCCATGGACGGCAGCTCGGTGACGGTGACCTCGTCGACCGCCCCGCAGATCCGGCAGCGCAGGGACGCGCCGTCAGGGCCGCACACCTCGAAAATCGGCTCGTCCAGGTCCGATCGTGGCCTGCGCCCCGTGCTGGTCATGCGGAGCCCTACGCGGGGTTTGGTCTGGGTGAAGCGGACGCCGGCGGCCAGTAGCGCGACCAGGGCGTGATAAGTGGGAGGGGCGTTGTTCGCGGGGGTGTCGTCGACGAGCACCACGGGGTGGTCGTCGCCGTGCAGACGGGTGAGCTGGTAGAAGCGGCCATCGATGTCGACGGCGTCAACTCGGCGGGCTTGCCGCAGCTGCGGGTCGACGGCTTGAAGATCGGGGTAGCAGGCGGCCCAGGCCAGCATGCGGGCGTTGGGTGTGGACATCCGGATCAGGTCGAGGATGGCGGCGAGGGTGGCCTGGTAGGGCGTCGCGGGCCTGTCGAGTTCGTCCGCGATGTGGTGCAGCAGCGCGGGCTGGCCAGCCGCGTCGGTGAGTGCGTTGTTGGGGTGGAGTGGGAACTCCAGGCTGCGGATCTCGCGCTGCGCCTCGTCGGTGGCCGGGGGCCGGTCGTGGAGGAGCAGCAGCGTTATCGGCTGGCCCCAGCCCCGCGTGTCGGCGTCAGCGTCGGCGGCGGCGAGGCACGAGGTGAGGGCGTGGACATCGGGGAAGGACAACACAGGGTCTCCCTGTCGTAGGCAGAGACGAAGGGACCCCGCAGCCGGGCAGCTGCGGGGTCCATGGCGGGGGAGTGGGCGCGGGGTCAGCCGTGGCGGTCACGGCTGCGCACGGTCGCGGTGCGATGCGGCAGGTACTCCTGCACGGCGACGCTGCCGCGTTTCGCCTCGTACATCGCCGAGTCGGCCTGGGTGAGCAGCTGGCGAGGGCTGGCGTCGGCACGGTTCACGTGGGTGTAGCCGACCGACGCCGTCACACGAAGGTCGCCGTTGACAACGCGGATGAAGTTGTCGGCGATCGCCTGCCACGCGGCGTGGGCCGCGGCGGCGGTGTCGTCGCGGTCGCCGGTCACGAGCAGCGCGAACTCGTCGCCGGACAGCCGGGCCGCGACCTCCACGGGAGCGGGAAGCCCGGCCAGGCGTCGGCCGACCTGGTCGAGCAGGTCGTTGCCGACCTCGTGGCCGAGGCTGTCGTTGACGGCCTTGAACCGGTTGAGGTCCAGCAGCACCACCCCCACCGGCGTGTTGTCGTGGAGGGCCGCACGGAGGCGGGTGAGGAACAGCCGCCGGTTGGGCAGGCTGGTGACGTCGTCGTGGGTGGCCTCATAACGGGCCGTCCGCAGGGCATGCTGCTGTCGCCACAGCACAGCCACCGCGAGGGCGAGGCCTGCGAGGATCCCGCCAGCGGCGGTGAGCAGCGCGTGCACGGTCTGAGACACTGAGATCGCTCCTTGGTATTAAGGAGCACCGGGGGTGGGCGTGAGGCGCCAACTTCGACGCCCGCCCCTGGGCTACCTAGCGTGGATTCCGCCGACTACGCGCGGGCGGGGGCGAGTTGAAAGGTGGCGGGCTTCTCGACGGTCCGTACGGCCCTGCCGTCGCCGACCAGCTTGTCCGCCGCGTTGACGACCGCGCCGGCACTGGCTTTCTTCGCGTCGGCGCCGGCGTTCGCGGCGTCGATGAGCCTGCACAGCTCGCTGGTCTTGTACGCCCGCTCGGGGTGGGCTTCGAGGATGTCCAGCACCGCCCCTCTCAGGGAGCCCTTGATCCGGCGACCGCCCGCAGCCGAGGTGCCGGCCTCGTCGGCCGGAGCGGCCGTGTCCGAGGTTGCATCCTCGGACGCCGCAACGGGGTGCCCGCTGTCCGCGTCGGCCGCGGCCGCGGATTCGTCGGGCGTGTCGTTGGATGCGGCTGGGGTTTGGGCGGAGGCCGAGGGCGCGGTGGGGGTGGGATCCTCCGGCTGCGGAGGAGTCCGCTCCTCGTAGGTGGCGTCGGCGTCCTCGGCGGGGTGGTCGGCGGTGGCCTGTGCCGGGGCCTCGGGCGGCACGTCGGTGTCGGTGTCGTGGACCGGTAGTGGGCTGTGGCCGGTGCCGACGGTGGTACGGCCCGCGTCGGTCAGCTGCCACACCGCGCGCTTGTCCTCGGTGCGGATGGATTCGGCCTGCCCGGTGTGTTGCAAGGCGCGGAGCTTGGCCGTGGCGGTGGAGTAGGCGAGCCCGGCCTTGTCAGCCACTTCGGCGGCGGTGGCTTCACCGAGCTCCGCGAGCGCGGCGAGGACGTTGAACATGGCATGTGTGGGTACGGGTTCGGGTGCGTCGGTCATGGGCATCTCCCTGTGGTGTGAGGTCAGCACTGATCCACGCTTCGTTTGCGCCGCTGATCAAGTGCGATGACCGGATCTCGGGACATCCCGCGGGATCCGGTTCGGCGAAGGGCTGCGATGTCGCGGGTCAGACCGAGGGACGGTCGTCAGCGGCGGGAATCTGCCGCAGTGGGCGACGGATGGCGGTGCGCTCGCGGAGGCGGCCGGACAGGGCCGCCAGGTGCAGCCGGAGCCGGGCCCGTGTGGGCATGGAGCCGGTGGGTGAGGTGTGCCAGAGCCACCGGTAGGCGCCGATGCTGTAGTAGCCATCCCGGTCCGGGTAGCAGCGCTCGTCGACATCGAGACGGACTCCGTCCGCGGAGTCGGTCTCCTCGAGCAGCACCACGGTGGTGCCGTCGAAGCGCAGCAGCGGGTACTCCCCGGGCATCGTGCCGGCCCGCCATGGCCCGGCGAGCTCCGCGGCTATCTGTCGCACCGTGTGCGGATCGAATCGGCAGATGAGCCAGCCGTCGTCGCCGGCGTCGTAGCCGTCGGCGACCAGCGCGGGATAATCACGACCGCCGGTTTGCGGCGAGGTGACCATGGCCGGCCGCCAGCGCGTTCCCGTTGGAACGATGTCCGCGCGATGGTCGAACAGCTCAACGCATCCGGCGTCGAGCGTGCATCCAGGTGCGGTGTCGGTGTCGATTGCAAGCCAGGGGCGGTCGAGGGTTCGGCCGGCGCGCAGCACGTCAATCAGCTGCCGCCCGTCGAGGTCGGGGTGCCGCAGCGGCAGGTACAGGTGCTGTTCCGGCTCCGACACCGCGCCGCCGACAGGGTGCCAGGCGCCGCCGTAGGCGACCTGCTCGTCGCCGTGCGGGGTGTGCCAGACCGGCACACCGTTGGAACGAAGGTGGCCTTCAGAGCCGGCGCGTCGCAGGGTCAGCGCCGGGGTGTTGTGCTCGCCTGCCGCGAGTTGCGCGCGGGTGAGGCGGTGAGTGGGACAGGCGAGGGCGTGTTCTGCCAGGGGCAGCACATCCTCGACGCGGAACCACAGTCGGCTGGGCATAGTGAAGCGGACCTCCGTGCAACAAAAGGGGCAGGAAGAGGAACAGAGCGGCCTGCCGCAGGCCAGCGAGGTGCAGATGCCCCCTACCCGGGGCACCCGGCGTGCGTGGCAGAGGGATCACCCACCTGCCGGGTTGCGGCGATCACCAATCAGCAAGCGCGGGTGCGCACGAACGTGGCGGGTGTTGCGTCGACAGCGCGATGGGCAATCGCCTGACGGCTGGCGCGCATCCACGTCGGGTGCGGGTGGGCGCTGCTCGCGTCGCTGCGCGGGCGGCTTCCGGTGCCGTCCGGACCAGCGGTGGTCGGCTTGGTGCGGCGGTGAGCAGACACCGGCGTGTGTGGGGTGTCAGGCCGGGGGGTGGTTAGAGGGAGATGGCGAGCAGCCGGCGCTCTGGTCCGACGGTGTCGAGGTGGGCCAGGGCCTGCTCGAGGTAGGTGATGCGGTGGGCGAGCGCGTCGCTGGCCGGGGCGAGGTGGCGGCCGTCGGCGGTGAGCATCGCGTCACCGGCGACGGCGCTGGCGGCGCGGTAGTGCTGGTAGGCGACCTGCCCGGCCTGGTACATCTCCAGCTCCCCGACACCGCAATGGTCGGTGCCAGGGGTAGTGGCGGCGTGTAGGCGCATGGCGTGTACCCGGGGCTGGGCGTGGAAGTCCTCGCTTGCCTTGTCGAGGGGGTAGCGGTCGGGGTCGGTGAGGTGGCGAGACTCGAACACCGGCCACGGGGTAGCCGGCGGGGTGCCGTGGACGATCTGCTGCCACATCTGGTGACGAATACCGGCGCCGACGGCGGCGGCGTGCCGCAGGCCAGGCAGGTCGAGCAGCCGTACGGGTCCGCCCGCACACAGGGTCGGTTGGCCTTTGCGGGCGCCGATGAGCTGGTGCCGTTGCCACGGCCGTAGCCGCGGGGTGGCCCAGTACAGGGTGGTGAGGGTGCCGGTGACCCCGAAGTGGGTGTCGAGTTGGTGGCTGGTCATCGCCTGGGCCGGTAGGTCGTCGGGCAGGCAGATGACCATGATCTTGATCGTGGGTGCCGGGGTGACTGGCGGCCGGACAGCGGTGGCCTGGGCGCGGGCTGGCGGGGCAGCGGGCGTCGGTGGGATGGGTCGTGCGGGGATGAGGGGCACGCGGCTGCCGTGGCGGGTCAGCGGGGTGCCGTTGACAGTGGACATATGTGAAGGTCCTCCTTCGGATGGGTGGGGTGTGTGGGGGCGTGTGGAACTGACCGGCTCGCCGGTTTCGCGGATCGGGTCAGCTCGGCAGGAGAGCTCGTGCGTGTGGGCAGGCGGAGGCGACCGAGCCACTGGGTGCGTGGGTCAGGTCGGTGAGCGGGCGCGTGGTGCGCTGATGGGGATGGTTGGTGCGACCGTCAGGGTCGCCGCGCGGTGCGCGTGCCGACCGGCCGAGGCGGGTGGGCGTGGCGCACCGGGTTGGTGCGGCGAGGATCCCTGGGGTGGGACCGAACCGGGGTGGAGCGATAGGTGAGTGTGGTGGTGCCGTGAACGGTAGCCCTGGGCACTCACAGCGGTGCTGGGCGGCCGCAACGGCCGTGCAGGCGGGTTGACCTGCGATGTGAGAGGCATATCGGCGCGGCACTGCGGCGGCGGCGTAAGCGGCCGTGGGTCGCTGTGAGTGGCGGCTCCGCTCACAGACGTTCGCCTGGAGCGGGACCGTTGCGAGCCGATGGTGAGGCGGCGTGCTGGCGGTGACCTGCGGTGTGAGCGGCTGTAGGCGAGCCGGCGGCGCCGTCAGGTGTCGTCGGGGTCGGTGTAGCGGTGGGGGTTGGTGGCGGTGTTGTCGGGGCCGTGGTCGCTGGGCAGTTCATGCAGCCGGCGGCGGGGGCTGGGATCGGAGGCGAGCATCCAGGCGGGTCCGGCGGGGTGTTCGTGGTGCAGACCGGTGGCTACGGGCATGGCGGTGGTGACGCCGGCGAGGGCGTCGAGCAGGTGTGCCTCGCGCCGGTGGCCGGGCACACGCAGCAGGACCGGATAACGGGGGCCGAACTCGGCGAGGCGTTCGTAGGCGCGCAGCTTACGCAGCACGGTTCGCAGGTTCTCGGTGCCGTTGTCATGTTCGAGGAAGAACCCGACGGTGCGACCGGCGGCATGCCAGATGCCGTGGCCGTCGGGGCGGATGTCGGCGAGGGCGAAGGCGGCGGTGGCGTGCTGTTCGGACCACCAACGGACCAGTTCAGCGCTGGGGTCGGTGCGGGTGTGAGCGTGCAGGTCGACGAAGAGTTGGTTGACGCCGAGCAGGTGCCGAAGGCGGCGGCTGCCGATGATGCGTTCGGCGCGTTCGAGGCTGGTGCGCGGCGGACGGGCGTCGGGTCGTGCGGGGTCGCTGTAGGCGCTGGGGTGCACGACCGCGCCGAGCGGGCCGAGGGTGTACAGGTAGTCGCCGGTGCCGGTGGTGACATCGCCGAAGCGGTGTACCGCCTCCAAGTGGTGCAGCGTGGCCAGGCGCAGCCTGGCGGAGCGGTCCGACGGGAATAGCGCGGTGGCGATCTGGGCGGTGGACAGCAGGTAGTGCTCGGCAAGCCAGGCCAGGAGTTGGTGGTCGCGCAGGGTGAGCCGGCGCAGGTTGGACAGGAGCTGGGTTCTGCTCGGCCGGCGGGCGGAGGCGGACGCGCGGGGTGGGGACGGGCGCGGTTCGGGGGCCGGTGAGTGCGTGGACATGAGGATCTCCTGAGGGAGTAGAAACGAAGGGACTCCCTCCTGTGGGAGGGAGTCCGGAACTGTCACCGGCGCCGACCAGGCCGGTCACCGGCGGTGTGCTGCACTGACAGGCGTGTCCGCCTCCCAGGTGGTGCCCGCGCTGAGACAGGTGCGGAAGGCGCGGTGAAGCCGCCACGGAAGACGCGGGGAAGCCCATCGACGGTATAACCGGGGGCGAAGCGGTACGACAGCTTGCGGCCCGAACTGCCATTGAGGTTGGAGCGGTTGGCATTGGCCGAGCCGGACACTGATCGAGTGCGAAGTAGAGGGCGCCGAGCGGCGACTTCTCGCCCAGCCCTTCCTCGAGTTGGTGGTCGAGGCTCGTACGCTACGTTGACTGAGTGCCCGTACCTCGGCTGATTCCTATAGCGCACGAGCCTGACTACCGTACGGACAGAATTGGCCACTACGACGACGGGTTGTTCCTCGCGTCGGCGTGGGACCACCACGCATATGTGCACCTCTTCGGCCACGATGGGGCGTACCGGCGTTCAACGATCATGCGCGTCACGGATCGAGCTGCCCTCGACGAGGCGCTCGAAGGACTGCTCGCGAGCCTGCCCGGCAAGTCATACGGCGATATCGCGGTTCAACTGTTCCAGACCCACCAAGACGGCATCGACTTCGGTTTGATCGATGAGTCCGGCGACCGGGCTGGCGACGGCGGCCACGTCGACTGGGTCGAGCTGTACCCAGATCGCCTCGGATTTCACGAGCCATGGGATGGGCTCTACGACACCTGACGCTGGGCCGATCAGCGCGAGGCTCGGCGCAACGCTGAAACCTCCGTGGGGGTCAAGGGTCTCGTTCCGCCAAACATCATGTGGAACCAGGCATTCCGGCAATCGGTCGGCCTCACGTCGGTGGCTGGGTAGCCGCCGACCTGGTCTGCTCTCGCCACTGGCCGCCGTCGGCCTGGACGAGACGCCGCACCATGGTCCGGGCCTCGTCCTCCGTGTCGAACTGCCACCGGAGCACCCTGCCCGTCTCCGAGTCGCCCGCGCGGGCGATCACGTGCCACCGGACCTCGCAGGCGAGCCACACATCACGGCGAGTCAGCCTCCCCCACACCCCGTTCCACCAACGCCCAACCAGTTCCCGCGCCACACGGCAATCGTACATACGTACGAATCCCTCATCGTGCTGTCCGGCCTGATAGCCAGAGCGCGCCCCTCGTTGCCAGAACTAGGATCGATGGAGGAGGTGTCTCATGCCTTTTGTCGCCGGTGCCGCGCTCCTGGTCGCCGGGGTGGCCATCCTGCTGCTGCCCGCCCGGTTCGTCCGAGCCGAACAGGAGCAGTACGCCCCTATCGTCGGGAGGGCGGCCGGGCGCACCCTGACCCGTTTGGTCCTGGTGCTGGTCGCGGCCACCCTCGTCGCCTCCGGCGCGGCGTTGATCGCACAGACCGTAAATTCCGCCTGAACCGGTCCGCAAACCGGCCGAAATCGCGGCTCAATAGAGATCACCACTACCCATCCTGATGCTCCTACGGAGGTCAACAGGTGAGGGCAGACGTCACGGGGTGCGGGCCCCGCGGCGAGCCTGATCGGTGTCGTGAGGGACGCCCGCGCGGCGGCTGTCGTTCTTCTTCGGCTCAGCGAGCCGCTCGACGAGGGCGTCGATGGCGCTCGCCTGCTGCGGCTCGACCCTTTTCGCGGCGGCTTGTCGGATGGCGGTGGCCGCGCCGACCACAGGCTTCGGGGGGCGGGTGCGCATGGTGAACGCCGGCGTCTGCCGTCCGTCGGCGACCAGGCGGGTCGCGGCGGTGTAGGCGTCGAGGTGGGTCAGGTCGTGCTCGTCGAGTTCCGGCAGGGTGTGCCGGGCCAGGACGCGGGCGTCCTCGGGGGCGCACGAGAAGTAGACCTTGTTACGGGCATTCGCCGACGCGGCGGCGAGGAGATCCTTGGGGAACTGGGCGAGGTCCTGGTGGGACAGGACGAGCGACAGCCGGTACTTGCGGGCCTCGGCGAGCATCGTGTCCAGGCTGTTGGCGAGGGTGAGGAAATTCTGCGCCTCGTCGATGATCAGCGTGGCGTCGCGTCGCCGGTCGGGGGAGACGCGGGCGCGGGCGGTGGCGGCCTGCCACACCTGCGCCAGGATCAGCGACCCCAGCAGCTTGCTGGTGTCCTCCCCAAGTTGACCTTTCGGGATGCGCACGAGCAGCGCCCCGCCGTCGAGGATCTTGCCCATGTCGAAGCTCGACTGGGGGTAGCGCATGGTGCGTTTGACGAAGTCGCGCAGCAGGAACGCGCGTAGGCGGGCGAGGACGGGGCCGATGACCTGGGACCGCAGGGCGGGGTTGAGCTCGTCGTACCACTGCCAGAAGCCCCGCAGCCCGGCCGGGTCGTCCAGGTCGGCGGTCATCTCGGCGCGGACCTGCTTGTTGTTAAGCAGGGGCGGGATGTGCTGCAGGGTGACGTTGGCGTGCCGCAGCAGGGTGAGGCACGCGACGCGCATGACGTCGTCCATGCGCGGTCCCCACGCCTTGGCGAAGATGTTCCCGAAGATCGACACCAGGTTGTCGACCACGAGGTCCGGGTCATCGCCAGCGAGGGGATTGATCGTCGGCGGGTTGGGCTGGTCGGGGTCGAACAGCACCACCCGGTCCGCGACCGAGGCGGGAAGCCGGTCAAGAATGTCCAGAACCAGATCGCCGTGCGGGTCGATGACGACCGTGCCGCGGCCGGCCCTGATGTCATCGACGGCCATGTTGACCAACAGCGTCGTCTTGCCGCTGCCGGTCGACCCGATCACATGCAGGTGATACCTCGAGTCCGGCACGGACAGGGCCACGCCGTGCCCGCCGACCTGCGCGTCACCGAGGACCTTCGCCCCGCGCCCGCCAGCCGAGACGGCGACCGGCGCCGGCATGGACTTGGCGCGGGCCCGGTCCAAGCCCGGCACGGCCAGGTCGCGGGGCAGCGCGGCGAGCGCCGCCAACTCCGGGGTGCAGGTGAGGAACCCGGCGCCGAGGCGCCGCCGCACGAGCACCCCGGCGGGGTGGGGCATGCGGGCCCGGCGGGTAAGCCGGTTGCGTCCGGAGTACACCGCGAACGCGAAGGCGAGGGTGTCGGCGATGCCCCGCAACCGGGGACGCTGATCGGTGTGGCTGCGCCGGGTGTCTTTCGCGACGGCGTAGCGCACGGCGGTTTCCCACAGCGGGTGAGAGGTCTTGTCGAGGATGGCCCGCACATCGCGCTCCACGCCGGGGTCGCGGCGGCCTGTCTGCCCGTGTCGCGCCCCGGTGTGAGCGGGCCGGCCGGGAAGGAACGCCTCGATGAGCCACAGCAGCGGCGCGGCCGGGTTGATCGCCGGGAGGGCGGTTTTGCCGTCGCGCAGCCGTGTCGCGGCACGGCGAGCACGCTGCACGCGCCGCACGGCGGCGGGGCGGGCGAGAACCTGCACACACGCGTGCTCGTCGGCACGCAGGCTCGAACCGGCGGCCATCAGAGCGCGCAGCGGATCATTGTCATGGTCGGTGGCCAGAGGCAGCCATTCGGCGGCATAGGGCAGCAGGTGCCCACCCACCGCCGTCGCATCGAGGGGCATCGGCGGGCCGGGGCTGTCGTCGATAGTGCAGGCGGCGCCGGGCCAGGCGCCGCGCACGGCGGCCTCGACGGCACCGCGCGGAACGCTGCCGGGCACCCACACGCTGATCAGCAGCCGCCGGCCGGTCCACCTGTACTGCCACACGACGTGCGGCGTGCCGTAGAGCAGCCTGCGTCGGCGTGATGGGGTGAGCGTGCCGTGCAGGTTGGCCCACAACGCCCCGGCGCTGCGCGGGTCGACCTCGGGTGGCGGGGCAATCGTGACCAGCCGCGCCCGGTCGGCGTGGTGGCGGTGTCGCCACCCGGCGAGGAGGTTACGGCCGGCGACGTAGGCGAGCAGTACGGCCGCGGCGACGGCGAGCAACCAGGGCCGCTGCACCGTCCATGCGGCGATGTCGAGTACCCACCGAGCCGCTCCAGTCGGCGGTGCGACGCCCACAATCGGCCCGCTCGGCGCAGGTGTGGGCATGGGGACGGGGGTGAGGTGAGCGGCGGTGGGGATCACAGGTCCTCCTCGTCGTCGAGGTGTGCCAGGTCGCTCGGGCGGGTCGTGCACAGCTGGTGTTCGGCGGCGGAGGCGATCGCCTCGAAGCTGGTCCGGCTGGTGCCTGAAATCAGAAGTCCGGTTCCCACGCGGGCGGCCAGGAGCAGGCGGCGCTCGCCGGCGGTGAGGCCGAACGCGTTGCCAATCGGGTCGATGGCCTGCGGTGCCTGTTTGAGCAGCACCTGGGTGGCGGCGTTGGCGACGACGGCCTGCCCGAGGTCGCTGCCGAGCACGTCGGCGACGTCTTGGGTGATCACGGCCAGTCCGGCGTGGCGTTTGCGGGCGGCCTTGGACATGCGGAACAGGAACCGGGCGCCCTCGCCGTCGCGCATCAGCAGCCACGCCTCATCCACCACCACGAGCCGCCGCACGTCTGACCGGCCGGGGGTGTCGACCTGCCGCCAGATCGCGTCCAACGCGAGGAGGATGCCGACGGTGCGCAGCTCCTCGGGCAGATGCCGCAGCGACCACACCACAAGATGCCCGTCGGGGCGGCTGGTGGTCGGCCCGTCGAACAGGTGCGAGAACGAGCCGTGCACCCACGGCGCGAGGCGGGCGGCGAGCTGTCGCGCGGCCGGTTCCTCGTCGGCGTGTAAGCAGGCTTCGAGGTCGCGCAGCAACGGGGCGGGCCGGTGGTGGGTGGCCGGATCCGCGGTGATGCCGGCATGCCGGTAGGCGGTGAGGATCGCCCGGTCCAGCGCGGCGCGCTCCGCCGGTGGCGGCTGCTCGCCGAGCAGCACCGCGATGAGGGTGTGCGCGAACAACCCTCGTCGGGTGAGGACGTCGGGTCGACTGTCCCCGGCGGGCAGGTCCAGCGGGTTGACCTTCACCCCGGGCATGCCGAGGCGCACTACGGTGCCGCCGACCGCGTCGGCAAGCCGGAGGTATTCGTCTTCGGGGTCGATGACGGCGACCTGCACCCGCTGGTAGAGGTTGCGCAGGATCTCCAGCTTGACGAAGTACGACTTGCCGGCGCCGGAGCGTGCGAGGACGACGCTGTTGTGGTTCTCCTGGGCCCAGCGGTCCCACCACACGATGCCCTGAGAGTCGGGGTTGACGCCGTATAGGATCCCACCCTCGCTGGGCGGGTCGCCGGGCAGCGGTGCCGGCAGGTCCGCGCTGGCGAGGGGGAATGCTGCGGCGAGGGCGGCGGTGTCCATGGTGCGGCGCATCTGCAGACTGTCCGTTGCCAGCGGCAGGGTGGTGGTCCAGCCCGCGAGATGCCGCCATGTGGCCGGCTGCACCTCGATCAGTGTGGACGCGGCGGCGGCCTTCACCTGCGCGCACGCCTCGAGCAACTCGTCTTCGGTGCGGGCGTGCACGGTCAGGTACAAGCCGACACGGAACAGCTTCGCCGCGCCACGGGCGAGCCGGTCCGCGAGGTCGGCCGCGTCCTCCGCCGCTGCCTCCACCATCGGGTCGGCGAGCTTGCCCCGCTCGGCGTCGGCCCGCCGCGACGATTCGAAGCGGGCACGCTGGTCACGCAGCCGCGCCGCAGCGACCGGCGCGGCCAGCGGATCGATGTGCAGAGCGAGCTCGAGGCGGCCCGGCCACGACAGAAGCGGCTCGAGCCAGGCCGGGCCCACCTCGGCGGGGTAACCGGTCACCACGAGGGTGGCGGCGTAACCGTCACCGACGCGCAGGAAGCGGGGGGTGACCTCCACCGAAGCGGGGGCGACGGTGCCCGCCAGCCTCTGCGACTGGCGGTCTCGCCCGCCCGCGTGAAATCGGTTTCGTAGTTTCACGGCTGGTCGCTCCTTCGGGGCCGGTGACGCTGGTGGGGCGTGGCGGTGATGACGGTGTCCGGGGCGGCGAGTCCGCCGGGTCGGGGTGGCCGGTAGGGGTCGGCGGAGGCGGCGACCGCGGCGGTCACCGCCTTCCCGTCCAGCGTTCGGGTGGTGACACCGAGCCCGGACAGGACGCGGATCGCCTGGTCGGCGCGCCGCCGCGCGGCATGCTCACCGCGCTCGCCCGGGCTGGTGCGGGTGACGATGAGGACCTGCCGGCGCAGCGGATCCCGCCGCGTCGCGAGATCCTCGAGGAACCAGGCGTGGTCGGCCGCCGCGTCCGCCAAGGCCGGGTGTGGAAGGCCTTCCAAAGCCTGGGACAGGGTGCAGGCGGCCGAGTGCAGGTCCACCGGCTGCGCCGACACCACGATCTGCGTCGGGGTGGACAGGCTGTTGAGCCAGCGACCGAACGTGTCGATCAATGCCGCCTGCTCGTCGGCGGTACGCAGCGCGAGGTTGACGCTCGACGCGGCGACCATCGCGGCCCGCGCACCGCCCAGGCGGATCTCCCCACCGTCGTCGATCGCGTCGGCGGGGAGCGTCAACGGCGCCGGCACCATCACCCTGCTCTTCGGGGCCTGCACCCAGTCCGGCGTCCTTGACGTCGTGTCCGTCGTCGACAACGCGCGAGGTGCCCGCGCGTGCCGGACGGCGGCCAGCAGCCATACATCCAGCGGCAGCCCGTCGCGGCGGCCGACCGCGATCGCGAAGACCATGGCCCCGAGCACCACGGCGGCACCGACCAGCACGGACACCGGCACCAGCTGATGCAGGAAACGCCAGGCGCCGTAGAAGGCCAGTGCGGCGACGGCGAGGATCGCCAACTGCCGAAACGTCAGCCCGTAGGCGACCTTGTCCGGGGCGTCAACGTCAGCGGGCATCCGCGCCCGACCCGCCTCCGACCGGTCCGGGTGGGCGCTCATCGGCCCACCGCCCTCAACCCGCGGCCCAAACCAGGGACCGAGCGGGTGACCTGCTGCACGACGAGCACCCGCGCGGCCGCACCGATCATGTTGACCCCGCGGCCGCTGCCGCCAGCGGCTACATAGCGGCGCATCAGGGCCGGTACCCGGACCGTGGTCCAGAGCATGACCATGACGATGAACAGGTTGAGCACCCCACCGGGCTCGACCGGCAGACCGAGCACAGGCAGCAGGTGCTGCGGGTCGGTAAGCATCCAATGCCCGGCGTAGAGGGTGAAGCCCTGCACCACCGGCACCGCCAGCACCCCGGCGTAGGAGCGCCACCACAGGCGGGCGACCGGATCGGTCTGCGGCAAGGCGTGACAGGCCAACGCGAGCGGCGCGGCGGCGGTCAGAACGAGTACGACCGCGAAGCGGACGATCATGCTGAACGCCGTGGCCGCGAGCAGCACCGCGATGATCGCCACGCAGATCACGAACAGCAGCGCCGCCACCGTGTCCCGCCCGCCGCCGATGTGACTCCTGACCGTCTGCAAGGACCCATCGGCGTCCCCGCCGGGGGCGGTGAGCGCGCCGGTCATCGCGTTGGCCAGGTCGATGAGCGTGGCGCACCACAGTTGGGAGAAATGGGCGGCGACGAATCCGACGATCAGGCGAGGAAGCAGATCCTTGATCGTGTAGCGGGAATTCTCGCCGCCACCGACGGTCATGGTGAGAACGCCGGCGGCCACGAACGCGAGGACGAAGACGGTGTCCACGACGAGCACGGAACGGCCGGTCAAAGCCTGCACCTGCGGCAGGCCGGTGACGTTCGGAGTCACCAGCAGGGCACCGCTGATCACCCCGAACAGCGCGTCCAGGGTCGCGAGGATCGCCGTCGCCAGCCAGTCCAGGATCTGGTCGAACAGGAAACCCATCACGGGGCTCCGACGATGCCCTGCACGATCTGAAGCAGGACGGGCGCGAGAACCGCGAGGCCGTAGCCGACCAGGGCGTTACGCAGCGCGCCCTTGGCCCGCTCGACCTGCGCCGGGTCACCCCCGGCGGTGGCCCAGTACACACCGGCGAGGACGAGGAACAGGGTCGCGACCGCGGCGAGGATGCCGATCAGCCACAGCCGCAGATTGTTGATGACAACGGGTAGGGAGTTCGCCGCCAGCACCGGCGTGCCGGTGTCGGCGTACGCGGCGGCGGGCACGGACAGCAAGAGCAGCACGCCGCCGGCGACGGCGGCGACGCGCCCGGTTCGCTGGGCCGCACGAGAGCAGGGGAGGGCACGAAGACGTGCCGGGATGCGGAACATGAGCGGGTTCACCTCCGGCCCCGGCCGAGCGGCCGGGGCGGTTGTCGACGGTTAGGACGGGTGGACCGCCGCGTCAGGGGGCGCGGGCACGGACAGCACCACGAACACGACCGTCGCCGGGAGGAGCACGTCCTCCCTTGTCGGGTAGCGGTGTTCGATGAGGTGTCAGCGCACCAAACTGCGCGGCACCCGGAGACGTCCGGTTGCGTGAGGCGGTCCGAGAAAAGCCCGGCCCCCTGGCGGCGGGCGGAACCGCGGTGCCCGCCGTATCGCGGGCCGCTGGTTTCGCACTTTTAAAACCGCCGTTTGTGTGCTCTGGCGAACGCCTGTCGTTCTCACAGCCGCTCACACTTACTGGCAGATTTGCCGGCTAAGAGCGGCGTGGCGGTTCGGCAGGAGCGGCAGCATCGGTCGGCCGTCATGGCTCGCCGAAGTAGCCCTCTTCCTCACCGAGAAGCAGCGGCACGTCGTACGTCGACACGTCAGGCCTGGTCCGGAGGTACCTCACTCGGTGGCGCCACCGCTGGTGCTCGAACGCGACGTCAGCCTCGATCTCCACCACCACCGTCGGCTCCACCTGCACATACGGCAGCGGCTCTGGCCGGTCGAGCTGTCCCGACCACGACGCCGGTAGCGGCTGCGGCCACGGGTGCATCACAGCGCCACCTCGGCGCTGCAAGGGACGCAGCGGCGACAGCCTCCCGCCCAGCTCGGCTCGCTGCTCAGCACCCAAAGGGTGAGTGCGGCCCGTGTAACGGAGTCGACCCCGCCGGTCGTACCTGCCGAGCAGCAGCGTGTCGGGGCTACGGAGATTGCCTGTCACCCCGCCGACGATCGCCTCCGTCGTGATCTGCGTCCGGTACTTCCACCAGCCTCGCCGACCCGGCTCGTAGCGTCCGCCCAACCGCTTACTGACCACACCCTCGATCCCCGTGGCAACGGTCCAGTGGAGCAGCCAATCCGACACCTGCCGCATGTCGGTGGTCTGCGGGGTGAGGGTGAGCTGGGGCGGCGCGTCGACGAGCAGCCGTTCCAGCCGGGCCCGTCGCTGCGACAGCGGCGAGTCCAGGATCACCTCCCCACCGTCGGCCAGCAGGTCGAACAGCACGTAGTGGGCGGGACACTCGCGGGCTACGCGCAGCAGGCCACGGCCGGCGGTGACGCGGCGCTGCAACTGAGCGAAGTTCAGCCGACCCCGCTCCCACACGATCAACTCACCGTCGAGCACCACGCCAGCAGGCAAAGAACGGATCGCCCGAGTGACGTCCGGGAAGTAGGTGGTGAGGTTGCGGCCAGCGCGCGACTGGAGGTACACCCCGTCGTCCCCGCGGAAGGCGATCGCTCGCCAACCGTCCCATTTCGGCTCATGCGTGATGTCAGGCCCCTCAGGCACCTCGTCGACGGGCGCGGCGAGCATCGGCGTGAGCGGTCGCCCCAGCGCGCTGCTCCGCTCTGGCCTGGCACGCCATCCGGCCGGGCTCACCGCCGGTCCAAGCCGTGGACGACCCTCATCCTCACACCCCAGGTCATCGTGAAGGAGGGAACGCCGCTCAGGGGCGAAGATTAATCACATCGAATGCGGGCAGGGTCACGCCCGCGCCGTTCGGGCCAGCGCGCCACGACTACCGAATGAAGGACCGCGAAGTGTTCGTCGACGCCTACCGCGGGCGGGGGTCGGGGTCACCGGCCATTGACCTGGCGCGCCGCCCGCACCGGCAAGCCGGTGCGGACGCCGCGCGGATAGCTGAGGGCGATGGGCTCAGGCAGCGGCTCTCACCTGAGTCGTGCTGTCACGGGCGCGTCGGCGGCTCGCGGCGCGCAGGTTGGCCCGCCGTTCGGCCTCGGCGGCGAGGATCTCGACGGCCTGTGGGGACGCCACTCCGGTCAGCACGCCGGCGGCGAGGGCTTCGGCGATGCGGGTGTCGATCCGGGCCAGCCGCATCCGCAGGGCGTCGGAGGTGATGCCCAACCGGGCGGCGATCGGTTCGATCGCCCGGCGGCCCAACCGCACGTCGATGTAGGGCTGCTCATCGCCGGGGTCGAGGATCCCCAGCCGTACGGCACGGTTGACCAGTACGTCCGGATGCCCGTAGGGCACCTGCGGGATGCACGGCCCGGTGATGTGCTCCACGTCGTCCACCGGCGTGGCCTCGCCAGCCTGCTGGCGCAGCTTGTAGCCGGCACGCCACCCGGCTCGGCACAACGCCGCATACGGGGCGGGCCGAGTGAGGTCCACGTGGTCGCGCAGCGCCGCCAGGAAACCGGTCAAGATCTCCGCCTCGATGTCGTCGGGGTCGCTGCGGTAGCCGTCGCACAGCGGGCGGGTATAGCGACGCAGCGCCGGCATGGCCATGCCGACCGCCGCGATCACCCATTGCGGCCCGTCCAGGCGGGCACGTCGGATCACCTCGACCCACACCGCGTCGCGCGCCCGGAAGGCGTCGGTGTGCGCCAGCAGCCAGTCCCGCACCGCCGGCAGCGTCATCACGACCCCCGCCGGCAGGCCGACGTCCGGGCCGAACACGTCAAGGTCGATGGACAAGGGATCGGGATCGCTGGTCAACGCCGCGAATGCCGCGTCGGCGGCGTCCAGCGGGGAGTCCGGCCATGGCGTGAGGGACATGCCCATGAATGCCACTCCAATGTGATGCAGTGTCGCCGTCGACTCGGGCGACGTCTGTGCGGCATTCCGTCATGACTGACCCACAGAAGCTGACACCGCAGGTCACAGCGGTGATGCCAACATCGGATCAGTGGTCAGCCGACGCCCTCGCCCGCTACCGCACATCCGCTCCCGTCGTTGACACACGCGTCTGACCGCGCCGCTGAACAGCGCCGTGAGTGCCTGCCAACCCGCACCAGCCGGGCCGCACCGAAGGGACGCCGCCGGTCTCAGCGCCCCTCACCCTGCCCGTCGCACCACTCACCGCTACTCACAACGACTCACAGCCGGTCACACCGGGACCTCGCCCCCGATACGGGCGCTGACATACAAGGACGACGCTCGCGGCGTACTGCCGCTGGTACGTCGGTCGACTTCCTAATGCCCGTCGCCTGCGATGCCTTCGAGGCCATCAGGTTCTCTTCGACCACGACGGCACTGATGGCCGCAGCGGCATGACGCCTCACGCAGCGGGTGAAGCCGAGGACACGAAGGGGAACCTCGGCATGACCAGACCGAGTGTCACCGCGACAAGCATCAGCGAGGGATGTCGAAGGAATCGAATACGGCAAAGCCGCGCCGATCAACGCGCGGTGGCCGACAACGCGCCACAGCCGGCGAAGACATCGCAGGTTGTCACCGCGACAGCCTGACACTGATCACCGTCGTTGACATTTTGTCCGCCGATACCGCTGAGCAGGACCGGGACACCGCTGGTCGACGCACCAGACAACCCACCGCTGGCGCCAGACACGGCCGCGGACACGGCGTTGAGGGGCACGACGCCCACATTGATGCCACCGGCGTCAGATGGCACACGGTCAATCTGTCCAGCCAGTCACTGACGTCACAGGCGGCCACGCGCCGCACTACGGACGAAATGACAGCACACCAACAGGTGACGATGACATGACGTGACCCGCCGTCGGACCGCACAGTGGCATTCACCGGTGAGACAAGCCGATGGTTCGCGAGCCGACCCCGCCTCAACCGCCGACCGCCGTCGTGGTGGGGACCACCCCCGCCCGTACTGATCGCCGTGAGCCGCTGTGAGTCGGGCAGGCGTTCGCCAGAGCACACAAACACGGTTTTAGGGATGTCAGCGCACTGCATGCGCGGCGCGGAGCCGACATCACATGAGCGAGCACACGCCGCAGCACCACAACGCCCCTGCCCACCCCGCCAGCCCGCACGCGATCGACCCGACCCTGATCGACCAGGTCGCCGGCGACCCGCCGGTCCCGGTCACCGTGTGGCGCACCGCCCACAGCCCAGCCGACGCCGGCCGCAGCATCGGCACCCGCCTGGCCTACCGGCTCGTCGCCGCCTACACCCGCCCCGGCGCCGTCGTCGTCGACCTCACCACCGACCACGCCCTGACGACCACCTGCACCGCGGGCGGCCGCCGCCACCACCTCGCGTGGTTCACCGACGCGTCCAGCCTGATCATCGGCCCGGCCACCCCACCGTCACGCCCCGCCCCCACCGTCCTCAGCGAGGACGGTGGAGATGTGCCGGACATAAGCGCATGGTTCGGTGACGACCTCACCGACCCGCAGCTGCCCACCGAACCCACCGACTCCGCTCCCGGCCACACCAATCTCGCGGAAGCGACGAGCCTAGTCGTGGCCTGCTGGCCGCTGTACCGCGACGACGCCACCAACCGCATCCGGCTGGCGCGGCTGTTGACCGCGTGCGCCCGGCTGCTGCGCGCCGGCGGCTGCCTCGTCCTCGTCGTCACCGTCCCGACCGCGACGGCTGGCAGGCCGGAGGACCTCACCCCAGTGGCCACCGCCGCCGCCGCGGTTGGCCTGGGCTACCTGCAGCACATCGTCGCGGTCGCCGCCGACACCGACGGGGACGCGTTCGTCTACCACGTCACCGACGAGGAACTGCTCACCCTCACCCACCAGAACGACCCGCGCTGGGCGGCAGCGCACCTACGCGTGCACGCCGACCTCCTCGTCTTCTCACCCATGGCCTCACACGACGCACGCCGCGACGGGGGTGACCGCCGTGGCTGAGCACAACCCGCCCCCCACCGACCCGCACCGCCCGACGGAGGACACCGGGCACGACCACCAGCGCGACGACGGCCCACGCCGCGTCGACGAGCCGCACAGGCTGTCGGTGTGGGCGACCGCCCAACAGACCGGACCTGTACAGCGACGCGGCCGTTATGTGCCCGAGTCCGTCAAGCACCCCGCACGGATGCTCCCGGCGATCGCCGCCCACGCCGTACACGCCTACACCCAGCCCGGCGACCTCGTCCTCGATCCGATGTGCGGCATCGGCACCACCCTCGTCGAAGCCATCCACGCCGGCCGCGACGCCATCGGCGTCGAGTACGAGCCCCACTGGTCGAACATCGCCGACACGAACATCACCCACGCCCACACCCAGGGCGCCACCGGCCGGGCCTCCGTGGTCCGCGGCGACGCCACCCGACTGGCCTCCCTACTACCCGCGGCGCTGACCGGCCAGGTCGCCCTCGTGGTCACCTCACCGCCGTACGGGCCCACCGTGCACGGCCTCGTCCGCCCCGGCGAGCACGGAGTGGCGAAGTTCGACAACGCCTACAACGACGGCACCGACCGCGGAAACCTCGCCTACCGCGACCTCACCGGCCTCGCCGACGGGTTCGAACAGATCTTGCGCGGCTGCGCCGCTCTGCTGCGCCCCGGCGGCACCATCGTGGTCACGGCACGCCCGTGGCGCAAGAACGGACAGCTTGTCGACCTGCCGTCCGCGGTCATCGCCGCCGGCGTCCGCGCCGGCCTGACGCCGACCGAGCGGTGCGTCGCCCTCCTCGCCGCAGTCCGCGGCGGGCACCTCGTCGCCCGCCCGTCGTTCTTTCAACTCCAGGCCGTGCGCAAGGCCCGCACCGCCGGCACCCCACTGCACCTGATCACCCACGAGGACGTCCTGATCTTCCGCCACCCCGGGAGCTCATCGACTTGCGGACAACTCGGCGGCGACCTGGGCGTGCCTGTCCAGTCGTCGTGCTCGGACCCGGTGGAGGGAGGTTGAATTCCCATCCCACCGCGGCGCGCATCGGATCACTGTGCACCGGATACGGCGGCCTCGACCTGGCCGTCGAGCTGGTGCTCGGCGGCTGGCTCGGGTCGCCTCATGTCGGTACCACGCCAACCACTCGGCCCCGTTAGCCTTACGAAGAAAGACGTCCGTGGCGTTTCAGGGGTATTCGGAAGGATGGGGCAAGGTCGTCGCCGCAGCCGACGCTCGATGCGTTGCGCTACTGGCCGGCGGTCAGTTCGGCCAGGTCGACGGCGTTGATGAGTTCGGTGATTGCTGGCTCGCTGGCGAGGTTGAGGGCCTGCAGTTCGCCGGTTCGAGGTCGCGGGTTGAGCAGCAGTTCACTGCTGGTGTCGTTGACGATGGCGGTCGCGTCGGCGTCCGCCCATCGCACGCCACTCAGCGACGCGCGGTGGATTCTGGTGGCGAGAAGGCAGGACACGGTGGGCCGGCCGTAGCTGTCCGGCCCTTCGTGGCGCAGCACGGCGACTCGCGCGGAGCCGATGGCGGGCGCGACGGCCAAGGCCTCCCGGGCCGTGACGAGAACCTGCCCGCAGACGAACTGCTTGTAGTAGGCGGCGCGGTCGCGCTGGGGCAGCTTCCGCAGGGACAGGTTGCCGGCCTGGGTGGTAGTGGGCATGCGCTCGGGCACGACCTGCTCGACCGTGGGCACGAGCACCACAAGGGAAACCTCGTCGCCAGTGACTCCGACGGCAGCGCTGGGCGCCTCGTTGTCTTCGAAGGCTTCTTCCAGGGTTTCCAGGACCACGTCCGGGTCGTTGCTGCACAGCTGCCGCCACCGCTGGTCGAGGTATTGCTGCCAGCCGGCCTTCTGCTCCAGGAGGCTGGTCCACTGTCGCTGCACCTCGGCGTCGGCCCACTGTGCGGCCTGCTGCTTGGCCTGGGACCGCTTGCCCCACTCAAAGAGGCCGACTCCGGCCAAGGCGTGCTGCTCGTAATGCTTGTAGATGCTGGCTCGGTCTGGCGGAGTGGGCTCGGGCGTGACCGGTCGGGTGGCGGCAGGGAAGCTCACCCGGTGCACGTCAAGGATGCGCAGGAACGCCTGCGCCAGCCGCTGAGCCTCCTCCGCCCGCTGTGCCTGGGCGGCCTGGCGCTGCTGCGCGGCGAACTGCCGCTGATAGGCCGTCGCTGAGGTACCGCGGCCACCGGACCGGCTGCGGCCACCGCCGAGGGAGGTGTAGAAGCCGACCGGGCCGACGCCGGTGGAGAAGCCGGTACGGCCGCCGCCGACGTGGATCCTGGCAGCCCGCGGCCCGAGGCTGGTGCGGATCCCCCGCGATGAGGCGCGGACGCGTATACCGGGCGCGAGCTTGATGGAGAATCCCACCCGCCGACCGTAAACCCGGCAGTCCAGCTCCTGATCAACCTGTCGCTTGACTGACACAGCCTCCGACCGGTTGTCCAGTATCAATTATTGACACGCTGGTTCACACTGCGTTGCGTGACTGAGCTGCCTCCCCAGGACCCGTGGCGCGGCCAGGCGCCACCGCCACCGCCACCGCCCCCGCCGCCGTACGACCCGACCATGGCCTTCGCGCCGCCGCGCCCGTCGTGGTGGCGCCGCCAGACGACCGCAGTGAAGGTTCTCCTGGTCAGCGGGGTTGCCGTGCTCGCCTGTTGCGGCGGCCTGATGGGCATCGGCATCGCCGCGGGCCCGCCTACTCCTGAGCCGAGCGAATCGCCGAAGACCGCGGCCCCCCAGGATGTCCAGGCGGTAGCGCCCTCGATCACCACCGAGGCCAGCCCCGCTGAGCCGTCGCCGACCACGGCCGCGCCGACCAGCGCGAAGCCGTCGCCGAAGCCGAGCCCGAAGAAGACCAAGGCCCCCGAGGTCTACTACAAGAACTGCGACGCGGTACGCGACGCTGGCGCAGCTCCTCTGCACCGGGGCGACCCCGGGTACCGGACGGGCCTGGACCGCGACCTCGACGGCGAAGCCTGCGAGCCGGACGGCGGCAACGGCGACACCGGCGGCGGGGACAGCGGCGGCGGGGACAGCGGCGGCGGGGACAACGACCCCCGCTTCAGCACCTGCGCCGAGGCCAAGTCCCACGGCTACGGCCCGTATCACCAGGGCGAGGACCCGGAATATTACTGGTACATCGACCGCGACAACGACGGCGACGTCTGCGAGTAGCCCCTTCAGCGGCGACGGTCTGAATATCGCCTAAGGGGCTTGGCTTGGTCAGCGGCGAGTTGGTCATCGGCAGGGTCGGCCGGCCAGCTCCTTGCTGGGTGGGTCGACGACACGTCGCCCTATGCAGCGGGGACCTGGCCTACGGCGTCGAGCGCAACGAGGTGGTAGGAGGACGGCCGTTGCGCCGACGCGGGGCGGTCTTGCTTGGACGAGCCGTCCGTCGTTGCCCCCACCGCTTGCAATGCAGCCCGGGCGACGTTGATCTCGTCAGCGCTGGCACTCGGTGTGCACGTCTCACACGACCAGCTGACCGGCCCGTCGAACGGAAGCTCCTAACTTGATCTTTAACCCCAGAAGGTCCTGCAGGGACACCGATCGAGTACGGAAACAGCCCTCGGTCGATGATCTTCTTGTCTAAGAGCGTGTTTGAGATGGGGTTGGTCAGGCACTGGTGAAGGTGCGGCGGGCTTGACGGCGTGCCGGTCGGCCGCGGCTGATGCGGCGTGTGATGCCGGCGATGGCGGCCCAGCGAATGAGGGCTGCGGAGACGGCGGGGTGGCGTTCGTAGTCGCGGGCGAGCCGGCGGCAGACGGTGAGCCAGGCCAGGGTGCGTTCCACGACCCAGCGGCGGGGGTGGACGGCGAAGCCGCGCTGGTCGGTGGGTTTGCGGACGATCTCGAGGGTGGTGCGCAGGGTGTCGCGGGTCCAGTCGACGAGTCGTCCGGTGAAGCCTTGGTCGGCGAAGATGCGCCGGATCGGGGTGACCATGTAGGCACTGAGCAGGGCGGTCTTGGCACCGTCACGGTCCTGCCATGACGCGGCCACGACGGTGACGGTGATCAGCAGGCCCAGGGTGTCGGTGATGATGAACCGCTTCCGGCCGTTGATCTTCTTGCCTGCGTCGTAGCCTCGGCTGTCTCGGCCGACGGTGTCGGCGCCTTTCACGCTCTGGGAGTCGATGATTCCCGCTGACGGCTCCGAGGCTCGGCCCTGCTGGATGCGGGCCTTGATCCGCAGCGTGGCCAGGAGTTTCTCCGTCACCCCGGCTTCTTCCCAGCGGGTGAAGTACCAGTACACCGTCTGCCATGGCGGCAGGTCAGCGGGCAGGTAGCGCCACGGACATCCCGACCGCACCACGTACAGGATCGCGTTGACGATCTCCCGCCGCGGGTGCTTCTCCCTGCGGCCGTCCGTGTTCGGCTCCGGCAACAGCGGCTCGATCAGCGCCCATTGGGCATCGGTCAGGTCCGAGGGGTAGCCACGACGCGCAGACACCGTGCCACTCTGCCCGCACCGCCAGCAGACGTCACCCCGCCACACCATCCACATCAGACCTTTTCAAACACGCTCTAAGAGCGTGTTTGAGATGGGGTTGGTCAGGTCCAGGTGAAGGTGCGGCGGGCTTGTCGGCGTGCGGGTCGGCGGCGGGTGATGCGGCGGGTCATGCCGGCGATGGCGGCCCAGCGGATCAGGGCTGCGGAGACGGTGGGGTGGCGTTCGTAGTCGCGGGCGAGCCGGCGGCAGACGGTGAGCCAGGCCAGGGTGCGTTCCACGACCCAGCGGCGGGGGTGAACGGCGAAGCCGCGCTGGTCGGCGGGTTTGCGGACGATCTCCAGCGTGGTGCGCAGGGTGTCGCGGGTCCAGTCGACCAAGCGGCCGGCGAAGCCCTGGTCGGCGAAGATGCGCCGGATCGGTGTGAGCATGTAGGCACTGAGCAGGGCGGTCTTGGCACCGTCACGGTCCTGCCATGACGCGGCCACGACGGTGACGGTGACCAGTAAGCCCAGGGTGTCGGTGATGATGAACCGCTTCCGGCCGTTGATCTTCTTGCCTGCGTCGTAGCCTCGGCTGTCCCGGCCGACGGTGTCGGCGCCTTTCACGCTCTGCGAGTCGATGATCCCCGCAGACGGCTCCGGAGCGCGGCCCTGCTGCACCCGTGCCTTGACCCGCAGCGTGGCCAGGAGCTTCTCCGTCACACCGGCTTCTTCCCACCGCGTGAAATACCAGTACACCGTCTGCCACGGTGGCAGGTCAGCGGGCAGGTACCGCCACGGACACCCCGACCGCACCACGTACAAGATCGCGTTGACGATCTCCCGCCGCGGATGCTTCTACCGCCGGCCGTCCGTACTCGGCTCCGGCAACAACGGCTCGATCAGCGCCCACTGGGCATCGGTCAGGTCAGAGGGGTGACCGCGGCGTGCAGACACCGCGCCACCCTGCCCGTCCCGGCAGCCGATGTCATGTCACCACGCCGTCCACAACAGACCCTCTCAAACACGCTCTAAGGTGTCAGCACCAGCTCACCGCTGATGATGAACATGAATATGCGTCGTCGTCGCCCCTCGGACACCAGAATTCCTGGAGATTCGCGAGAGATCAACCGATCTTGCGAATCTCCAGATGAATTCACGAAGAATCCATGTTCATGGCTGAATATCCGGGGGGGTCCGCCTGAGCGCTCAAACTTGCGGTGACCAGGGCGGATGTCATTGTCGTCACCCGCAAGGCTTGGCGCGTGCCGGCGCAAACTGAAGATCATCTCTACTCCCGAGACTAAGGTCCAGGGCGGCGTCAACTACGTGTCGTGCTTCCACAAACGGGTGCTGTGTGCTGGTGCCGGAAATCGGAGTGCTTGTGACGCCGATTTCCGGCCCCGGCAGCGTTCTCGTCCTATGTCCCTAACGGAAGCGCGGTCATAGGCTCAGGGCTCACTACTTAGCGGAGTACATCATTTCGACGAATGGCAGAACCTTGGCCTGCTTTGGCCCGTAGTCGAGATATACCTGGTCGTTCTGCCACCAGCTCCTGCTGTTGAACTGTACCGGGATTACTCCCCGGTCGAGCTGAAGGTTCTGCAGCGTTGAGCTGTAGTCGATGACGATCTTGTTGACGCCGTCCCTGAGGTAGGGACTGATGTCGATGACCGGCTTGGTCAGGCTGATGCCTCCGGTGTACTGGATGTGCCCCACCAGCGGGACCTGCTGACCGGTGCCGTCGTCGATCGTGGGCTTGCCTACTCCGCCGACGTTCTTCTTGACTTTAGTTGGGTTGGTGGACACCTGGCCGCCGACCTTCTGGCCGTTGATCCAGACCTTCATGCTCTCGGTGAGCTGGTCGCCGAAGTCGAGGTATGCACCACTGGCCTTGCTGGCATCCCATGTGAAGCTGGCCTCGTAGTGTCCCGTCCCCGAGACCGCCTTGCCGACCTGCGGGATGTTGTTCCACGTGTCCAGCTTGTCGAGGTGAACGTTGATCGGGGTCTTGACGGTCGACGTCAGGGTGTTGACGGACGTAAGACCGTCGATGGTCTCGGTGCGAACGAGGTTCCTCTCGGTGCTGTTGGGCCGCCAAGACTCGACCGTCAGGTCCCAGCCGGTGATGTCGTAGGGTGCCGGTACGGTGACGTTGCTCCGGTAGAGCTTGCCGTTACTGAGCTTCGTGGACAGGATCCCGCTCGACTTGGCGCGAATGACCACGCCGTCCGGCAAGGCATAAGCCGAGTCGGCGTTGGTGGAGACGATGCGCGGTCCCTTGTGCAGCTGTCCCTTCTTGACCTTCTCGAACGCCATCAGGGTGATGTTGTTGAAGTCGAGGTCGATGGGCACCAGCGTGCGGCCGTTGGACCACTCGTAAATGGCGAGCTGGGTCACGTCGCCCGTCCAGGCATCGATGGAGTAGGGGACGAACTCGCCCTCCATCACGAGCTTGGTCTTGATGTTCTTGCCGGGGTTGGGAGCGTCCCGGACCTCCGGTCGCAGGCTCTGGTTCCGGTAGGAGCCGTCGTCGTAGTTGTAGGCGTAGAGGAAGCGGTTGCCGTCCTCGTCCTCGCGGGTCTGGGTCAGCAGCTGTTGGTTCTCCTCCACGTATCCAGCGTAAGGATAAACGCCCATGTCCTGCAATTGGGTCATGACGTCGTCGTGGTAACCACCAGGGGTGGCGCTGAAGTAGTCGTCGACGGCGTCGAAAACACTCGCGACCCGGACGGTGTGGAGCTTCTTCAACTTGTCGATTACGTCCTTCAGCTCCGCGTCAAGGCCGTCGTTGAACGGCGTCCTCGTGGCCGCATCGCCCAGGATGACGACCTTAAGACCCTTCCTCGCCAAGGAGAGGATCTTCCTGGCCCCTTTGAGGTCCAGCCAGTCTTGGTAAAGGACGATGGCCTTGTAGCCGGCCGGTTCGAGGGTCTTGGATCCGTTGTCGAAGTAGACGCCGTCCTCGAACAAGAAGGCCGGGCTGAAGTAGTCGTAGGTGTAGCCGTTATCCTGCAGCTCGGTCGAGCGGTAGTAAACGCCCATGTGAGCCAGCTGCCAGTTCATCTGCGCCACCCGAGGGTTGGTGCCGTTGTTCTCGGCACGGAACGCCAGGCCCTGGTTCCAGTTGTTGTGGATGAACCCGACGTCGGACCGTGCCTTGCCGGTCCGCAGCAGCTGTTGCACGCGACCCAGGTGCGCGTTGTACTCGTCATAGTCGCGCGCGCTGGGGTGCCGGGTCCCGGGGTGGAAGAAGTTGCGGCTGAAGCCGGGCCATGCGTAGTTCCCGTAGGCGAACTCGGCAGCCCACACGTGCCAGATCATGCGCTGGAAGCCGGCGGCGTAGGTGCGGTAGAAATCCTTCACCTGCATCTGGCGCGTCGTGTACTGCGGCAGCTCGGCTCCCGACTCGCTGGAGAGCACCTTGTTCGTGAGCTTGGCGCCGCCCGACCAGAGCCGGAAGATGTCGACCTGGTCGTACTGGTTGAAGTTCTCCGCCTCGGGGTAGTCGACGGCCATGATGGGCTCGGAGATCTCGAACGAACGGCCGTAGGAGATTTGAGCGCGGGTCTCGATGCCTACGGAGTTGAGCCATTCCTTCAGGGGCGTCAGCATCCTCTCGACATACAGGTTGGTGAGGACGTCAAGGAAGTCGTTGATGATCTTCTCGCGCCGATCAGCGTCGCCCGCCAGATCGTAGGTGCCCTTGGCGCGGTCGATGTAGGCGTTGTAGACGGCGTTGACCTGGGGGAGGCCGTACATGAGGAAGACGAACGGCATGATGTCGTAGCCCTTGCGCTTCTCGAACTCCGCGGCCATGTCCTCCGCCCACCACGTGATGCCAGCCGTGCCGGGGTTGATTTCGAGCGAGTCCATGAAGAGCTGGACGTCCCCGTCGAGAATCTTCTGCCGCAGCGTCGGATCGCTCAGGTAGTGCTGCTCCCAGAATGCCCTCAGTGCCGCAACGCCGCGCGCGTCGAAGTAGTTGGTGGCGTAGCTTGTCTCCGTTGACGGTGAGGAGGCCTGGTACGTGCCCTGCGTCCAGATCGCGAAGACCCGGTAGGTCCCGTCACTCGGAGCCGTCCAGCTCAGGCTCTGGGTCCAGACGTCGGTCCCCTGGGTGACGGACAAGTCGACATGTCGTTCGGGGTCGACGGCGTTGTCAGAGACCACCTTGTAGGCGTAGGCCGTGACGAACCTGGCCCCCGTTCGCCGGGCGTTCGGCGCCGGTGCTGGCAGCACCGTCAGGGTCTCGCCGGGGTTCACCGTGCCCGTGCCCAACGTGAGGTTCTGCATCGCCGCCTGGCTGTCCGGGTCCAGTCCTGGCACGTTGGAGGTCGACCAGTTGGTGCCCGACGTCAGGTAGACGCTCATGCCCAGGTCGAGGAGCTTGTTCATCATCAAGTTCCATTTGTGGCTCCACATGTCAGAGCCATAGGCGTAGACGGCGTCGGGTGCGCCAGCGTCGTTTTGCATGCAGAGCTCGACTCCCCGGAACCCACCGTCGTAGAGGGCCTGGATCTGTTCGAGCAGGGTCTCGTCGGTGTGAGCAGCATCGCCCAGCCACCACCGCACGTCGCTGCTGAAAGTTCGGTCCGGGTCGAGGTACTTGCCCTTAAGGTCCTGGGCGAAAGATGTTGCGAGGGGCCCAGCCGCGCCGCTCGGGTTCCCGGCAGCGTAGGCATCAGCGGGCTTCAGGGCGCCGATGGTCAAGGCAAGTGCACCGGCCGCGGACATGCCGCGCAGAAGGCCGCGGCGGGAAATGGGCTTCCCCACGTTCGGCCGGATCGTCGAGTCGTTCAACTTACTGCTCCTTCCGAGCTGCTCATCGAGTTCCTCCCCGACGCCCGGTCAAAGGGCATGGAAACGGGGCGACAAACAGCGCCGTAAGGGCGCGAGTGAGCCGCGCACGGAGGGTGCCGTAACCCACACCCCAGCAGCGCTCCATTGTGCGACCTGGCGCGGACTGAAACGTTTCATTAGCCAGTGCCTTCACACTATGGCACACCTCACACAGTGTCAATCGTTCTGCGGGCAGTGGCTGAGCTCCGCGCCAAACCGCCCGCGCCTCTGCAGTCGGGCGCTACAAGCGATTCAATCGCTAGTTGAGTCCACAACGTTGGTGTGCGACACCGGCAGATGTGCGCCATCGCTCCCGGCCAAGCCGCTGCTGCTGGCTGATCTGCACGTCGAGGTCATCGGGAGCGGTTATGTCGGCTGATCCCGCCTGGGTGGCCACGGCCCGGCAACTGCTGGCCCGCCCGCGCCCTCTAAAACCGGGCGATCGCCGACGGGCTCATCGACGCCGCCGCCGGGACTGTCCGAGTAACGGTGTAACCGGTCTGGCCTGACACGCCGAGCCTGGTCGGCTTGGCGGGAAGGACAGACAATGACCGAGATCATCGATTCTGTCGATGGATACTGAGCAGCTCGCGCAGCAGCTGGTGAAGCAGGCCCGCGCCGAGGGTGTGGACCTGGTCGGCCCGGACGGGCTGCTGTCCGGGCTGACCAAGACAGTGCTCGAGACCGCCCTGGAAGCGGAGATGACCGAGCATCTGGGTTATGACAAGCACGAGCCGGCCGGCCGTGATGGCGGCTACTCCCGTAACGGAACCCGGGCGAAGACGGTACTGACCGAGATCGGGCCGGTGCGCATCGACGTGCCTCGGGACCGCGACGGCAGTTTCGACCCGGTCATCGTGCGCAAGCGGCAGCGCCGGTTGACCGGCGTGGACCACCTGGTGTTGTCGTTGACCGCCCACGGATTGACGACCGGGGAGATTGCCGCGCACTTCGACGAGGTCTATGGGGCGAGGGTCAGCAAGGACACGACATCCCGGATCACCGACAAGGTCGTCGAGGAGATGACCGAGTGGTGCCACCGCCCCCTGGACCGGGTCTATCCGGTCGTGTTCATCGACGCGATCGTGGTCAAGGTCCGTGACGGGCAGGTCGTCAACCGGCCCGTCTACGTCGTCGTCGGCGTCACGGTCAACGGTGAGCGGGACATCCTGGGCCTGTGGGCCTGTGGGCCTGTGGGCCTGTGGGCCGGTGACGGCGGCGAGGGCGCCAAGTTCTGGCTATCGGCGTTCACCGAGATCAAGAACCGGGGCGTCGAGGACGTGTGCATCGCCGTCTGCGACGGGTTGAAGGGCCTCCCCGACGCGATCACCACGGCCTGGCCGCAAGCTGTGGTGCAAGCGTGCATCATTCACCTGATCCGTAACACCTTCCGATATGCCTCCCGCCGTGACTGGGACGCCATGTCCAAGAACCTGCGACCGGTCTACACCGCCGCCACCGAAGCCGCCGCCGCGGCTCGGTTCGACGAGTTCGCCACCGCCTGGGGTAGGCAGTATCCGGCGATAGTCAAGCTGTGGCGGGCGGCCTGGCCGGAGTTCATCCCGTTCCTCGACTACGACGTGGAGATCCGCCGGATCATCTGCTCCACCAATGCCATCGAGTCCCTCAACGCCCGCTACCGGCGGGCAGTGCGGGCCCGCGGGCATTTCCCGACCGAACAAGCCGCCCTGAAATGCCTCTACCTGGTCACCCGGTCACTCGACCCCACCAGGCGAGGCCGAGCCAAGTGGGCAGTCCGCTGGAAACCCGCCCTCAACGCCTTCGCGATCACCTTCGAAGGTCGCATCACCCCCAGCACCACCAACTAACCGCGCCGGACCGGTTACACCGAAAATCGGATACTCCCACGGGTCGGCCCAAATCGTCAGTGTGGACCGGTGGGGCGAGGAATGCTTGCCCCGCCCCGCCTCAGTCGATAATTTGACATTGAATTATGGCGAGGCGAAGCTCCTTATCAACTCTTGAATATCTATCAGGCATTGCCGGTAATGTTCGCGGCTATATGGTATGTCGCGCAGATGGGTATAGAGGCCTACTTGTATTCGTTCGAGTCTTCGGGCGAGGTCTCGTAATCCTTCGACAGTTTGGTGCGCACGTCTCAGGGCCCTGTCCATGGCTGGATCCACTTGGCAGAGTAGGTCAAAGGCCTGGGCCACGAAGGATTCGCCTATAACATATGGCTGCCCGTCCGTGCGACGGACGCTGTACTTGGCATCAACCACAGCACCGCCCTCCGCGAAGAATTCATTGCTCAGGACGCGGTGTGCAAATCCGCGGGGCAGTTTGAGCACCTGCTCGACGTACTTGCCGCGCTCCCGCTCGGCGAACGCTTCTTCTATGAGTCGACCGCGAGGTTCTCCATGGGAATCATATACGCGGTGCCCCGAACGTCCATGCAGAATGGTCTGCTCCCCCGTGGTTTCATCCCGGATGTACACAAGGTCATGATGCTCGTTGCTCCCGTGTGCGAGTTCATGTACGAGGATGCTTTCGGTGAGCTCGCAACCGTTTGTCGCTTCCAATCGATCGCGACGTGGAACAAGCGCAACGTCGTAGGATGCCTTGTAGCTTCCGCTAAGGCCGTCCAAGTCGCCCAGATCCTGATCCAGGGCTCGTTCTGTGTCGGCTTGGTTGAGTAATCTGTAAGGGGCGATTCGTAGGCCGCGGCTCGAAATGAACCGTTCTGCTCGCCCTATGTTGATACCTTCCACCGAATTAGCCAGTGTGTTCAGCATGCGTTGCTGAAGTGCATGCAGGCTTGCCTGAGCCCCTGTCGAGGGGACTTTGATGGTGGGAATGACGTGTGTGCCCTCTTGCAGGAAGAAGAGTCGAGGCTGGGGCACGAGGGGCTGAGGCCATGATCCTACGCGTCGCGCCGGAATTCTCCCCGGAGACTCTCTTTCAGAACAGCTCACATCATCACGACTCCTCCGGCCGTTTGAGTCAGTGTGGCGGTCGCTGTCCACCTCTGGTGGCCGCCGTTGTCGCCGTGCGGGCACCGGGGCGAGATATCAGAGGACGATCTTGAGTGACCAGCGAGGACCACTGAGCCATTTTCATCCTGCGTAGCGGTTCGATTCGACCTGGTGCAGGACGAGGATGGCTTGAACGATCGCGGCGGCTCGGCGTGGGCAGCAGCGCAGCTTGACCAGGATCTTCCAGGTCTTGAGCGTGGCGATCGCTCGTTCTCCGCGGGCGCGGATCTTCGCGTGGGCTCGGTTCATGGCCTTCCGCCGGTATGACAGCTTCGGTCGGAAGCGGCGCCGCTTGAACGGCGTGCGCACGCTGCCGTGGGCGCCCTGGTAGCCCTTGTCGGCGAAGGTCATCACGTCCGCGCTGGTCAGCGCGTCGATGATGCCGTGACTGCGTGCGGCGGTCAGATCGTGTGCCGAACCGGGCAGTGCCGGTGATGCCCAGACGAGCCGGCCGGCTGCGTCGGAGATGACCTGCACGTTCACGCCGTGGCGCTTGTGCTTGCCGCTGTAGTAGGGCTTCTGCTCGGCGACCCGGTCGATCGGGATCAGCGTGCCGTCCAGGATCGCGTACGCCAGCAGCCGGATGCGTCGCATCGCGGTGTCCAGGTCGTCGGCTGCCGAGCTGAGCAAGGTTATCGCCTCCTGGACGTAGCGCCAGGCGGTGGCGACACCGATCTCGAAGCCGGCGGCGAGTCGGGTGTAGGTGTCGCCATTACGAAGATGTGCCAGAGCGAGCAGCGCCTGCCGCCCGGGCTCAAGGCGCCGCCACCGGGATCGGCGCTGCTTACGGTAGCCGCGGATGCGTTCGGCCAGGTGGTTCAGGGTGCGGCTGGACAACGGAATCGTGGCAGGGTAGGACAGCATGGCGAGGCTCCCGGTCGGGGCTTCGAGTCTTGGTCGACAGCTGTCCTACCTGGAGCCTCGCACCCACCGATCACCGGGCCTGCCGCACCCGCCCTGAGCTGCAAGATCAGCTTGGAAAAGGCTCGTTGTATGCCACAGGCCTGACGACCGGGGAGATCAGCGCGCATTTCGCGGAGATCTACGAGGCTTCGATGTCGAAGGAGACGATCTCCCGGATCACCGACAAGGCGATCGAGGAGATGACGGACTGGTCCCACCGCCCGTTGGACGAGATCTACGCCGCCGTGTTCATCGACGCGATCGTGGTCAAGTTCCGTGACGGGCAGGTCGCAAACCGGCCGTTCTACGCCGCGATCGGGGTCACTCTCGATGGGGAGAAGGACATCCTCGGGCTGTGGGCCGGCACGGGTGGTGAGGGCGCGAAGTTCTGGATGAGCGTGCTGACCGACCTGCGTAACCGGGGCGTGAAGGACGTGTTCTTCCTCGTCTGCGACGGCCTCAAGGGTCTGCCCGAGGTCGTGACGAACGTGTGGCCCCAGACGGTGGTGCAGACCTGCGTGATCCATCTGATCCGCAACACCTTCCGGCTGACCTCACGCAAGTACTGGGACGAGCTGAAACGCGACATCAAGCCGATCTACACCGCCGTCAACGCCTCCGCCGCCAGGGCGGCGTTCGACGACCTGGCCGACAAGTGGCGCGGCCGGTATCCGGCGGTGATCCGCTTGTGGGACAACGCGTGGGCGGAGCTCATACCGTTCCTCGACTACGACCTGGAGATCCGCAAGGTCATCTGCTCCACAAACGCGATCGAGTCGCTCAACGCCCGCTACCGGCGGGCGGTCAAGGCCCGCGGCCACTTCCCCAACGAGCAGGCCGCGTTGAAGTGTCTGTACTGGTGACCCGGTCCCTGGACCCCACCGGAGCAGGCAGAACCCGATGGACGATGCGCTGGAAACCCGCGTTGAACGCCTTCGCCATCACCTTCAGCGACCGCTTCCCAGCCGCTGAAACCTACTAACCAAGACCGCCGGAAACACCGTTAGCGAGACAGCCCCCGACCAAGCTGCGCTCTTTCGGGGCGCTGGGGGGGCTTGTGATCGCTCGCCCAGGCCTGCGCCTCACCGGCCGCGGCACCGCTGGCCGCATCCAGGGTTCGCTACGAACGCGAGGCGGGCGGGCCGGGAGGTGTGATCCCCCGATCCGCCCGCCTCGCGCGGCCGGCCTCAGCCGGCGTCGAAGATGTTAGCCACCTCTCGGGCGCTCAGCAGACCCTGGAAGACCCGGACCTGGTCGATGTCCCCCTGCAGAAAGCTGTTGACCGCCAGCCCGCCAATGTTCAGCGGCCCGGTCGTGTCCCAACCAGTCGCGCCGGTCGGCTTGAAGCTCTGTGGGACGCCGTCCACATAGAGCGTCACCCGCCCCATGCCGGCGTCAAACGTGCCGACGAGGTGCACCCAGGTGTTGATCTCCGCCGGCGCGTCCGAAATCGCACCGAACCAGTTCAGGCCACCGCTACCGTTCGGATTTGAGATGGTGAAGACCCACTTGCTATCGCCGTAGTAGAGCTTCATGGCCGAGCCCGCCCCGCCGCCCTGCTGGACGACGGTTTGGTCGCTCGTGCCGGCGCTGGTCAGGTAGACCCACGCCGACACTGACAGCGAGGCATCGGTGCGCAGCACCCGCGTCGAGGTCTTCGCCTGCCCCGCGAGGCCATCCAGTTCGAGCATCTCGTTCCCGTCATGGCCGCCGTAGACGAAGGCCGAGGTGGGCGGTGTGTTGGCCCAGCCGGAGTCCAACGTCAGTGGCCGGCCGAAGTACGCGGTGTCCGTGACGCTGTCGCAGAAGCAGTCGGCGCCCCCATTGAAGTCCCAGTTCGCGATCTCGGTCGCGGCTAGGATGCCGGGCATGGCCGGGATGCCGTTGGCGGCGTCGGCGTCCGTACCGTTCAGGTCGTCGACGGTGATCACCCGGTTCCAGACGCGTACGTCGGCGATGTCACCGTAGAACGGGTCCACGATGCCGCCGTTGTACCAACCGCGCCCGATGCTGAGCGGGCCGGTGGCCTTCCATGGCGTAGCCCCCCGAGCGGACTCCTTCGCCAGGGCACCGTTGACGTATAGACGCATGACCTTTTCGCCGGCGTCGTAGACCGCAGTCAGGTGCACCCACTTGTTCAGGTCCGCCGTCGTGATGGTGCCGTCGCTGGAGGCATGGACGCCACCGCTCGAGGAGTCGCTGGTGTCCTTCATATAGAAGGACCAGTGAACGGTCCCGTCGATGTACCGCGCGCCAAGATAGAGGCCACCGGCACCGCCAGAGGTCGCTCCGTCCTGGCCGATCGCAGTCATGTTGCCGAGGCCGATCGTGGTCATTTTCAACCAGGCTGCGACGCTGAAGGACTTGGAGGTGTCCAAGGCCGCAACGGCCTCGGTGCCCGACTGCAGCTGATCGAAATGTGCCGACTTCGCGCCGACGATCCGGGAGTCCTGCACCCACGTCGGTGCGGGGTTGCTCAGCGTCAGCGCGTTGCCGCTGACCTGATCGGTCCAGTTGTGCCCGCGGATGTCGTCCAGCGGCAGGTTGACGATCGCCGCGGACGGGGCACCCACCATGAACGTGTGGGGCTTGGTCGGGCCGGGCGTGCCGGCGGTGTCCTTGGCGTACACGTACAGCGTGTTGAGGCCGTAGCGCGGCGGGGTCAGCTGGAGTACCGGTGACGGCTTGCCGGCCGCCACGGTGACCGTCTTGGTGGGCGGGTTGGTCCAGCCGTAGGTGTACGAGGTGACGTCCTGCCCCGTCGTGCCGGAGACGCTGAACGCGAAGTCCCCGGAAACGCCCGGGCCACCGTGCGCGGTGGTGCCGGCCGGGTAAGCGACGGAGCTGACGTTCGGCGCTGGCGGCGCTGACGCGTTGATGGTGAAATCGCACCAGCTGGACCACGGTGAGGAGTAGTGCCCGTCGCTCGTGATCACCTGGAACGAGTACTTCTTACCCTCTGTGGCGGCGCCGAGGGGCAGGGTGATCGATCCGGTGTTTCCGGCCGGTTTGGCCGGCCCGGCCACCTGGGTGACCGTGCCGGTCGCCAGGTCCTTCCAGGCGAAGGTGGCGGTGAGCGTGTCGGCGGTGTCGGCGTCGTTGTACCGCGCCGAGAGCACCGGCGAGGTCGTCCCGACCACGCCGCCGCAGGCCACCCCGGAGTACGGGCTGAGGTTGCTTGGCGCCGTCGGCACCGTGTCGAAGGTGACGGAGAGCGCGGGCGCACCGTGTCCGCCCGTGTTCGACGTGGTGTAGAACTTCTTCCACCGGTCCTGGGAACTCTCGTATTCGTTGGACTCATTGCAGGCGCAGAGCCCGACCGGATAGGTGCTCCACGAGCCGTTGGCGGCCTTCTGCACATCGTTCTTCAGGGTCGTTCCCGTGAAGCTCACCAGCATGTCCGGCTGGGCCGAACCACAGCCACCGGCCTTGTTGGCGTGGGATGCCGCCGAGTCGAGCCAGACCGCGCTCGAACCCAGCGGGCGGGTCGACCACGACATGCGGGCGCCGTTGCTGACCGTGATGGCCCCACCGGTCGGCCGGTACATGTGGGTCCAGGTGTCGTCACAGGACCAGGAGTGGTAGAGCCAGATGTTCGCCGACGCGCTGAGGATCTTGCGGTTCGTGCCCTTCCAGGTCAGCGAGCCCGACGTGCTCGGGAAGTCGTAGAACGTGCGGTAGCGCACGCCGTCGTAGGGGTTGCTGCCGACCCAGCCGAGCTTGCCGACGTCCCAGTTCGAGTTCATCGTGTTGGCGTACGCCCACTTGGATGCGGCCGGTGCGATGGCCGGGTCGATGAAGACCGGGTAGACCGTCTTGGCGCTGGTCAGCATCGCCGCGTCCGGCGTGAGTTCCAGGTCACCGGCGGTGCTGATCCCGACAGCGAGCTGACTCGACCGGGCCGAGAGGCCGGGTCGGACCGCTGTGGAGATCAGTTCCTCGGACGGCGCGGCGCGGAGGTTGTCGGCCGCGACTCCGGGCAGCACCTCGCCGGCTGCGGTGGGGTCGACGGTGGAGTCCCAGACCGAGGCAGAGGCCGTGCTCGCGATCTGCCGGCCGGCGGTGTCGGTGAAGCCGACGCGGCCGTCGCTGGTGCCCCTCGCCTTGACGTCGCCGCCGACCCTGAAGTTGATCTTCCTGAGCGCCGGGTTGGTCGCCGCCTTGGCATCCTTGACGATGAGCACGTGCTGGAAACCGGTCGCCGTGGCGGTCATCGCCAGGTCCACGCCCGGCAGCACCTCGGCGTAGCGGGCGGTCGAGCCCTCCAGCGTCGGCGCCGGAAGCTTCCCCGGCCACGCCATGGTGAACTTCTCACCCCGCGCGGTGAGCGTCACGAGCGGACCGGTGCCGCCGGCCGAGAACCGCACATCGGTGGTGACCGCACGGGGCGCGACGCCGTCGCCTCCGACTGCGGTCAGCGTGGTGTCCACATCCGCCCACGACCCGTCAGTGCGGTGCACCCAGCGCGGGGAGGCGCTGGTTATCAGCGTGGTGGTGCCGTCGGGATTGGCGAATCCCTGCCCGTACTCGCTGCGGGCCGACATGATCTCGACCTTCGCGCCACACGCGGCGGCGGCGCGGCTGGCCGCCGTGGAATCCGCGGTGGAGCTCGGGCAGCTGACGGAGTTGCCGGTCTCCGCCGCCGCAGGCGTCGTCGTGAGCATCGACGCGATGGTGCACAGAGCTACGGCCGCCGCCAGTTGGGGCGGTGTCGCCCCACTCGGCGCACGGCCTCGCCGCATCCGGTTCATGGCAACCCTTCGACGTGAGTGAGCGATGTGTTCTCCGGCAAGAGCCTCAGGGCAACCGGGACCGGCGTCACCACAACGGTGACGACCTAAACAGGCCTGGCCGATAGTTGCCACATCAGCGACGCGGGCCCGGGCCGGTCCGGTTCGGGTCACCGGCTCAATGGCACGACCCGCCAGCGCCGCAACACCGGAATCCGCTCCACGGCGCGCAGACAGACCACGTATGCCGTGATGTCGGCGACGGCCTGGTCCACGGCGAGGGTGAACACGGCCACCTCGATCCGGCCGGTACCAACGCAGGCATGCAGGTGCTGCACGGCGTCGGCGGGGGTCGCGTGCGGCCAGAGCAGATCGGTCACGACGGCAGGGGTGAGTGCCCCGCCGCCGGCCGGCGGCGGAACCAGGCTGATCAGGGACATCAACATGGCCATTGCCAACGGGCCGGGAAGGGGCGCAGGGGCGGGGGGATCGGAGCGCGACAACGAGTTACCACCGCTACTCTGCCCCTCTTCGCCATCGGCACCGTCCAGGCCAATGGTGACGACAAGTCGATCCGTGGTCACCCGGTGAGGGCTGTCCTGATCTGGCGCGGCCGGTTGCGGCCAAGCGAAGACCACTCATGGATCACCGGCCGGTGCACCGCGAGAATGAATGTCTACGGGGGCAGAGGGAGAACAAGTGCTGGAGTCGGTGGGCCTGACGACCAAGGTCGAGGCCGTTTATGTGGCGATGATCCAGAATCCGACCTGGGGAGTCGAGGAGCTGGCGGCCGGGCTACGGATCAGTGAGGAGGCCGTTCGTAGCGCGCTCAACGCGATGGCCGAGCAGGCGCTGGTCCGTCCCCGCGACGCCGCCTCGCCGTCCCTGGCCGCGGTCAGTCCGCACGCGGGGCTGCTCTCCCTGCTGGCGAAGGCGGAAGCCGATCTGGTGACCCGGCAGGGCCAACTGGAGGCAGCGCGTGCCGCGATCGCCTCGCTCGCCGCGGTCCACGACGCCAGCCGGGAACGCGACGAGATCGTGCGGCTCGACGGCCCGACCGAGGTCCAGGAGCGGCTGACGGAGTTGTCGGCGAGCGTCGTGAGCGAGTGTCTTGTCCTCAGCACCGACCTCGGTCTGAGCCCCGAGGCGTTGCAGTTGGATCGGCACCTGAAGGAGCGGGCCCTGGCCCGTGGCGTGGTGCTACGGGAGATCTGCCCGGACAGCGCCCGCCACCGGCCCCACATGCTGGCGTACGCCAAGTGGCTGGCGACATACGGCGTCTCCGCCCGTACGGTGCCCGATGTGCCGATCCGCCTGCTCGTCGCGGACCGGTCGGTGGCGCTGGTCCCAGCCGACGTCGAGCACCCCGCACGGGGAGCGGTGGAGATCCGGAGTGCCGGGGCAGTCGCCGCGCTGCGGCTGCTCTTCGAGCAGATCTGGAACAGCGGGACGCCGTTCGGCCAGCGGCCGGAGGCCGGCGACGGCGGGCTCACGCCGCAGATCCGTGCCTTGCTGCACCTGTTCGACGCCGGTCACACCGACGAGTCGGCCGGCCGGAAGCTCGGCCTCTCCGCGCGCACCGTGCGTCGGGTGGTGGCCGAGCTTACCGACCGGCTCGGGGTGACCAGCCGTTTTCAGGCGGGTGCCGAGGCGGTCCGCCAAGGCTGGATCTGATCAGATCGGCTCCTCGAAGTTCTCCCGCATGGAGATCATCACCTCAGCGCAGACCGGGTGGCCCGCCGGGCAGGGGGTACCGTCAATCGCCGACGGCCAGATGGTCAGTCCCCCCTTGTCGTACGTCCAGCACGCCACCCCCGGGCCGTTGTCGCAGTTCGCGTGGTGGCTCCAGCCGGCCGCCACGATCTGCTTGTCCAGCTCGCGAACCGCTGTGTCCACCGGGCTGTAGGCCTGGTAGTGGCGTTCCCAGCGCAGCTTGCCTCGGGATCGCTCGGCCACCGGCGCGCCCCGCAGCCGCCAACCCGCCGGGATGGTGATCTCGTCGAGCCGGGCCTGGCCGATGGCGAGCAACTCCTCGATCGACCGCTTCTCGGGCGGCGGGCCACCGCACGCCGACACGAGCGTGACGGCCGTGAGAGCGAGGGCTGCCGACCGGCGCCCATAGAACCGCATCACACGCCTCTTTCTGTGTTCCGGATCCGGGCCGGCCACGGCGGCCGGCCCGGATCATCAACGAACGATACGTCTCACCGGGGCCCGGTGGGGTCTGCCGAGTCGGCGCCCGACCCACCCCACCGGCCGGTCACCAGCCGAACCAACTGGAGAGGATCGATCGGATAGCGGCGAAGATTCCACCGAGCGACGGTGGTGGCGACACCGGTGGCTTCGGCTTGCGGAGGCTGATGGTCTCCTTCCAGACGATCTTCTGGTGCTTGGGAGCACCAGGTCCCTTGGCGAACTTGCTGTTCACCCACCTGCCCACCTTCTCGTCCCACTCCTGGCTGTAACCACCGAGGAAGGGAGCGGTGTGAGTGCCGGAGTTCATGTCGCTCTCGTTGTCGACCTCGAAGATGACCGTCGCCGTGCCGGCCTTCCGGTCGATTGACTCCACCCTCCATGTGAGGTCGTACGAGCCGAGGAAGAACGCCGTCTCGTTGTGCTTGATGTCGTCGATCAGATTGTGCGTGTTCAACTCGTACGAATACGGTTCCTTGGGCACCCCGTGATACTTCGACTCCGGCAGGTAGTGTTCGTTGCCCTTGAGAATCTGCTCGGCGATCATCTCGCGGGCCTTCTGCACATGACCGTGCTGCTGGAGCTGCTTGGTCATCTTGTGGTCGCCGTTCAGGGTCCGGTCATCGTCGCCGGTGCCGCTGACCCACTCCCAGCCGCAGCGCACCGGGCTCGGATCGCTCGGCGTACCCATGACCGCCGTGGTGACCGCCCGCTCCTTGTGGTAGATGTCGCTCCAGACGCCCCCGTAGTTGCTGGACATGTACCCCAGGCCGCTGTCCACCGCCCTGGCCCCCCGGTCGACCGCCGAGGTCACCGTGCCCGCCGTCTTGCCGAACGCGTAGATACCCGCCTTCCACGCCGGCGCGAACCCGGGGATGTTGCAGACCGGGCAGCTGTCCATACCGGTGGGGTCGGAGAGGGTGACCGGGGTGTTGTCGGCGTAGCTGTACCCGTTCCAGCTCGCCGGCTTGTTGGGATCGAAGACCGGGTCGACCGAGATGAAGCGACCGAGGGCAGCGTCGAAGTACCGCGCCCCGATGTGCACCAACCCGGTCGGGTCGTTGTCGCCGCCGACGAAGCCGCGCTCGCTGCTCCAGGGGACCACGGTGCCGCGGGCCCCTCCGTACGGGGTCTGGCGCCGCTGGACGATCGCCTGGTTGCCGGCGTTGATCGCGACCTGCTGGGTGCCCTGGGCGTCGGTGACCAGCCAGGTCAGCGGCCCACCCGTGCTGACCACGGCGCAGTCCTGCCCGGCCCAACTGTAGAACCGGGTGGCGGTGACCGCGCCGGTCGCCTTGGTGCGCCGCACCTCCTGGCCGGGCAGGTAGAGCGTGGTGCCGGTGGCGTCGGTACGCAGCAGTCGGGTCCCCTCCGCGCTGTAGACGTTGCCCGTCACGGTGGTGCCCTCGGTCACCGAGGTGAGGTGGTTCTCCGCGTCCCAGTCGAGCTTCTGGGCCCCGCTGGCACCCGGCCGGGCGGTCATGCTGCCGTTGCCGTCGTAGCCGTACGAGTCGGTGCGGTTGACGCCCGGGCCGCTGACCGTCACGGTCGTGACCGCGTGCGGCCGGGCCGCCGTCGCCGCCGGGTAGTCGTACGTGGCGGTGGTGTCCCCGGTCGACGCGTGGACCGTCTGCGTCTTGCGGTTGCCGGCCGCGTCGAACGTCCAGGAGTGCCAGTACGGGGCCGGGCCACCGAGCCCCGCCGAGTCCGCCACGACCGAACAGTCGCCGTTACCCGGAGTCCAGGCCTCGGTCAGCCGCTGCTGGAAGTCGTACGCGAAGCACTGGGTGTCGGCTGTCTTTCCGGCCGGGGTGTCGGCGAGTCGGGTGATGTTGCCCGCAGGGTCGTACGTGACGTTCACGTCCGCCACGGCCTGTGGGCTCAGTTGCCGGACCGTCTGGATCCGGGTCAGCCGGCGGGTCACCTCGTCGTAGTTGTAGCCACGCTGCACCCAGTTGCCGGAGGTCGTCTGGAACTGGATGAAGCTGGTCTCACCGAACGCCGTGTAGTCGGTGTTGGCGACGTACTGACCGAAGCCGGGCACGTTGGTCTGCAACTGCTCGGCCTGGCCGGTCGCGTCGTCGTAGGTGTAGGTGAGCGTTTCGGCGCCGAGGCCGCCCACATTCGGGTACGACATGGTCGCCAGCGACCCGTCCACCTTGTAGCTACGCGTGGTGCTGTAGGTCCCCGCCAGGCCGGTCACCGACGCCGGGATGGTGATGTCCTCGCCGGTGGGCTGGTAGAGCGGCGTGTAGCCGCGCACCCTCGTCTGGTATTCGTCGTTCCCGATCCACCGGCTGGACGAGGCCAACTGTCCCTTGCCCCGCGTCGGGTCGTAGGCCCAGCTCAGCATCTTGGGCCCGGTGGTGGAGCCGAGGTACTGCGCCGTCTTGCGGCCGATCGAGTCGTAGGTCAGGACGAGCTTCTGGCCCTTGGCGTCAGTCATCCAGTCGAGGTCGCCGTTGTCGTCGAAGTGCACGGTCGAGGCGCCCTTGTCCGGGTCGACGGCGCCGACCTGGCGACCCATCAGGTCGTACTGGTAGCTCCAGGCGCTGCCCGCGTTGTCGATCGTCTGATCCTGGTTGCCGCGCGCGTCGTAGTGATACTTCTGCAGGTCGTAGGTGCTGGGGTCGTCACTGCCCACGTCGGCGGGGTCGTGGTACTCGCGTACCTCGACCACGCGGCCCTGCCCGTCGGTGACGGAGGTGGTGGCCACCCCGCCCTTCGGCGGGACGACCGAGGTGCGGTCACCCCCGTAGCTGGTCGTGGTCCGCCACTTCTCGGCACCGGAGGACCTGACCGTTACGGCGGTCTGCCGACCGGCCCGGTCGTACTCGTTGGCCGTCTGGACCTTCGGCTGCCAGTCCAGGATCGTGAAGAGCGTCGTCGACGGCTGCACGGTGGCGTCGAAGTAGGTGCTGGTCAGTGCCGTCCGGCCGGCCGCGTCGTACTTGGTCTCGGTGAAGACGGTGCCGACGTTACCGGCAGCCATCGACATCTGCTGGGTCTGCCGCGGGCGCAGCAGCCCGTCGTACAGCGCGTGGCTGGTGACGTAGTTGCCGTTGGCGTTGAGCTTCCTGGTGGTGACCGAGTTCATCCCGCCGGACGCCCGGTTGACGTAGACGTACTCGGTGCTGGGCTGAGTCGGGTAGGTGGCCTTCGCGTGGTTCGGCAGCCACAGCTTGGTGATCCGCCCGAGCCCGTCGTAGCTGATGTCGGTTCGCCAGTTGTTGATGTCGATCTTCGCGGTGGCCTTGCCGTAGCCCGGGTCCAGCTCGCTGGTCGACACCCAGCCGAGGGGGTTGGTCTCGGTGAGCTTGGTGACCGGTCCGCCGCTGGCCGGGGTGTACGCGGTCACCGTGTGGTTGCCGCGCTGATCACCCTCGTCCGTCTTGCGGCCGTACGCGTCGTAGGCGTACGTCTGGGTGGTGAGCCACGACGATCCGCCGGTCGAGCTCCACGACTTGGCCCGCTCGTTGCGGGTCGTGTTGCCCTTCGTCGGCGCCACTCCGTAGGCCTGCCCGTCGAAGCTCGAGCGGACGTCGGAGATGACGTCCGCCTCTCGCGTCGGGGACTGGCCACAAGCCAGGGCGTACGTCTCCACCCGGCCCGCCAGGCCCAGCATGTTCGCGGCCGGGTTGCGCGAGTAGGTGGTCTTGGCGCACTGCTCGTCCCCGCTGACCGCGGTGTCACCGTGGTCGTTGAGCTGCGTCTCCATGCCGTACGAGTCGTAGGTGTGGTCCGCCCGGGTGACCTTCCGGCCGCCGGCCGCCAGCACGGTCGCGTTCCACGTGGTCGCGGTGCCCATGTGGCGGGCGTACGTGGTGGAGCCACCGATGGTGCGGGTGGCCGTGGGGCCGGACTGCCACGGAGTGGAGAACTCGGTGGAGACGGGCGCCGACTCGACGCCGTTGAAGACGGTGTTCTGCCGCAACGTGCCGGAGAAGGCGTCCTCGTCGTTCACCGCCGGCGCGTCGGCGCTGTCGCTGGTGTCGCCGTCGCCGTTGCCGTCGATGGCCGGCAGCTTGTCCGTCCGGGTGCCACCGGAGCCGTCCTGGTCGCCGTACATGCCGCGGAAGAACACGGCCTCGCTGAGCGTCTGCTTGCCCTGGCCGGGCTCACCGACCCGGGTGTTGACCTGCCGGTAGCCCCGGAAGTCGGACCAGGTGCGTAGCTTGTCCCTGGTGATGCCGTCGTCGTCGGTGTGATGCCAGGCCGGCGTGCCGACGTACTCGTAGCTGGTGGTGACGTCCGGCGCGCCGACCGCGTTGGCGCAGTCGGGGCCGGTGGCGGTGACGCAGTCCGCCTGGGTCACGGTCGATACGAGGTACCGGTGGAAGTACTCCGTCCTGATCGTCTTGTCCCACTGCTGCTCCTTCACCGGGTAGCAGCGCTTGGTGTTGTTCTGCGGCGACGAGGGCAGATTGCTCGGCGTGCACTCCGGGCTGGTGTACCGCACGCTGAGCTTCAGGCCGGCGTCGGTCCAGATGGTGCTGATCCGCATCCAGTTCATCGCCGGCTTGCCGTCGGTCGCGGTGTCGACCCGGTTCGTGAGCTGGACCCAGTCGAAGTTGACGTCCGGCATGGTCACCGTGCCGGCGTTCTTACCGGAGTGCGAGATGGCTTCCAGCCACATGCCCGCCCGGGTGCCGTCGCCCGGGTCCGGCCAGGTGTGGGTGAGCGTCCAACTCTCCACGTCGCGGTACTTGCCGTCGGCAGCGCTCCACACCCTGGTGGTGATCTGGGAGAGCCGCTTGGTGCTCCAGAAGGTCGGGCTGAGCTGGTCGTCGGTGCAGCTCGTCGACGAGGTGCAGGACTGGTCCCAGGGCACGTCGGGCCAGTGCGCCTGGTCGTGCGTGCCGCAGCTCGACAGGCAGCGATCGGCGGAGGTGAAGACCACGCTCATCGGTGCCGGCGTGGCGGTGTTCGCCGTGTCCGTGCCGGAGCGGTTGTCCGTGCCGTAGTCGATGCGTTCGAGCGTGCCGCCCCGGGTGTAAGTCTCCACGTCGGTCTTCTTGCTGTTGCGCCCGTAGTTGTTCGTCTCCGACTTGTAGTAGAGCGACATCGTGTTGCCGTGCCGGTCGACGACGTAGTCGAGGTTCCAGCGCCAGGCCTGGTCGCAGAACGAGTCGATGAAGGCGGTGGCGTGGCAGGCCTCGCCGGAGTGGTTGCCGGCCACCGGAGCGGTCCAGACCGAGTTGGTGGTCTTGTTCGCCGGGGCGGTGCCGGTGTAGCCCGGCAGCCGGTTCAGCCCGAAGTAGAACTGGTTGCCCTCGGCGGTGGTCACCCGCCAGTACTCGTTGTTGTTGTCGCCGTTGGTGGTGTTCGTCAGGCGCTCGATCTTGGAGTTGTCGTCACCCTTGAGCCGCCAGGCTCCGGTGCTCGCATCCTTGATCATCTCACCGCCGGCGCCGTTGAGCGACAGCGTCGCGTTGTCGGTGCCCCAGCAGAGGTCGCCGCTGTCCTCGGTGTTGTTCGCGCCGGAGTTCTCCCGGTCGTCCGAGCACGGCGCGTACCGGCGCTCGATGAAGCCCGGCCAGTACTCGAAGCCCTCGCCGATCCAGGACGGCTGGTTATTCGTGGTCTCGCCGCGTCCGTCCATGGACGCCGAGGAGTAGGCCAACGACATCTGCGGGGCCGGTCCGCCCAGCGCCGGCGGGCTGCGCAACGGGTACGTCCAGGAGAACGCGCCCGAGTTGCCGCCGGCCGACCAGGTGGACGACGCCTGCAGCGGTGTCGCGCTGTAGTCGCCGGAGTTACCGCTGGGGCCGGCCGCCACCGCCAGCAACGTCGTCGTCCGTGCTGTCGAGGTGAACTTGTCGGCCGACGCCGTCGGGATCGTGATCTCGGCGGTCACCCGCCGACTCGCGGTGTCGTTGCGCGATGCCAGCGCGACGCCCTGGCAACCCGGGGCCTCCGGTGTGGTCAACGCGCACTCGGGCAACTTGACCAGGCGCAGCCGGTTGGCCCAGTCTCCACCGTACGCGGTCGCGAAGCCCGCGTAGTCGATGCTGACCGCAGTCTTGATCGGCGTGGCGCCGGCATCCGCCCGCGCCACTCGCACCAGCACCTTGTCCTGTAGACCGGCCGGTGCCTTGGCCCGGTCGAGCAGGTCGACGCCGAGGCTGGCCTGGGCCGCCCGGGCCGGGGCGTCAGCGGCCCGAACGGTGACCGGAGTGCGGCCGGCGCGGATGGCCGCCCCGGCATCACCCAGTCGAGCGATCGCGCGCTCCGGAGCCGGCCACACCGGAGCGGGCACGCGTTCGCGGCCTGCGCCCTGCGACAGATCGGCGGGACGGGTCGGGCTAATGATCTTGCGACCGTGGATCGACTCCAGGTCACCGGGCTTGACCGGCATCGGTCCCGCGGCGACCGGACTGACCGGCGCGACGGCCAGCGAGCCGGTCGCCAGCAGCATGACGGCCGCCAGGTAGCCGAGCCGGCGTAGGTGCCGGGTCAACCAGCCCTTGGGCACGCGGCCACCGCGATGCGGACGGCGGTGCATTGACTACCTCCATAGAGCGAGCAAAGGGAATGTTTCGACCCCGCTGGAGCGCAAAGGTAGTGCATGCAGTTCGAGCAACGGCTGTCCCCGTTCCCGCGCTCAGCGACGTCGGCAGATGAAGAGTGTCAATTCGCAGCTGCCCCGTCACCGGCCGCGGGATGAGAGGAAGGTGGCTGAACGCTTCCGCTCAGCCGAGCGGGACGGACTCCTGCCCTGGCTGGGGAGCCCCGAGCCACCCGCGCTCAACCGTACGGATGCCCGCCTGGAAGCGGCTGCGGGCATCCAACCGGTCCATCAGTAGGGCGACCCTGCGGCGAACCGTGCTCAGGGAGACACCCAGTCGGCGCGCGACCAACCCGTCGGTGTGGCCCTCGGCGAGCATCCGAAGCATCTGCCGTTGCACCGGATCCAGATCGTCCTTCGTTCCGCCGATCGGGTGGTCGAGCGGCACCGAGTCGAACCACAACTCGTCGAAGAGCGCGCAGGCCACCGCAACCACGCCCGAGTTGGTGACCTCCAGCATTCCGACCTCGGCCGCGCCGGGATCGACGGGCAGCAGGGCGGTGGCGCGATCGAACACAGCCATCGGCATCGGGGCTGCCGGCACGGTGCGCACCTCGTGGCCGGCCGCCACCAGGTGCCGCGCGCGGGCAAGCAGGTCGCCGTCGTACCGGATGCTTGCCTGCACCAGATGCCGCACAACGACGCCCTCCGGCACCTCGACGTCATGGCCGCGATCCGGCGTCATGTGCAGAATCTCCCGGCGGGCGAGCAGACCAAGCTCAGCCATCCGAGCATCGATCGCGTCAAGACCGTCGAGCCGACGGGCGGGCTCGACCGCCGCCAGGCCTCCATGAGCGGTCATGGCCATCACTGCGGCTCGCGTCGCCTCGATCTGCTGCCGGCGGGCGACGACCTCCGCCTCGGCGCTAGCCAGTAGCGCGGACAGGCCGACCGCCGGCGACACCGGCACCCACCGGGACTCCCGCTCGGTCACCAAGGCGAGCTCGGCCAGTTGCTGCTGGGCCGCCTTCAACTGCTGCCTGGAGAGCTTGAGATGGGCGGTGATCTGGTTGCCGTCCCAGTACGGGTGTGCCAGCAGGACCCGATAGACCGCCTCGGCCTCGGCGCTAAGCCCGAGTAACTCCAGCACGACCGGTCCCCCTGCCACCCACGCAAACGTTCGACTGGCGGCGATTGTGGCACCGGCCCTACAGAAACGGAAGCGTGCTTTATCCCTCAAGCACCGAGGTGAAGTCGTCCCCTCAGGGTCGCTGGGAGCGTACGCCGGCACCCTCATTGCCGCGCCGGCCCACCTCCACGACGCCGAGGCGTCGACCCTGCAGGTGGCCGGCGTCACCGCCTGGAACGCCGTCTTCGGCACCAACCCGGTCACCGCGGGCGATCGGGTGCTGGTCATCGGCAGTGGCGGCGTGTCCCTGTACGTGCTGCAACTCGCCCAAGCCGTCGGCGCTGAGGTCTACGTGGCCCTGCGCAGCCGCCACGACGACCCGCGATGGACGGGACTCAACGTTTCCGGGATCGTCGACACCACCGAGCCGGGCTGGGGTGAACGGGCGAAGGCCCTCTCCGGAGGTATCACCAAGGTCGTCAACACCGTGGGCTGGGGCATCCTGAACGAATGCTTGGCCGTGCTCGAGCCCGGCGGCGAGCAGGCCGTCGTCGGTCTCTATGACCCGGTGCCGCAGGCACCGGACACCATGTTGCTGACCGCCAACCAGCTGAGCGTGCGCGGCGTCGCCGTCGGCAGCGTCGCCATGCACCGCGAGCTGGCCGAGTTCATGGCCACCCACGACGTCCACCCGCTGATCTCCGAGCACATCGCCTTCGACCGGCTGCCCGCGGCGTACACCATCCTGCGCGACGGCGCGGTCTTCGGGAAGATCGTCGTCGACCTGTGAGCTGCCGCGGCGGGCTCCGGACCGGTGCCGTGCGCCGCCCCGGAGCCCGCGTCCGGGTAACTCGCCTGCCCGCTGGACGCCCGGGGACCTGGACAATTCGCTGGTGACCACGCAGGATGGGCCCGTGCGGGAAGATTCGAGGTCCTGATTATCCTCCGTCGACACGCGGCCGTAGAAGGCGAAGAGTTTGGGTTCAGGGGTGGTCATCCGTTCTCATGGATCGAGTTGTCCGTGCGGCGGTCGTTGTCATCCCTTTCACTTATGAGAATACTTCATCCCATATGTGGACAGTTTGAGCGACAAGAAAAGCGCCCGAGACCAAAGTCTCGAGGCGCCTTTCAGATGTCAACTTGTGTGGTGACTCGATTACTCGAGGATGCTCGGCTCCACCTCGGGCTTCATCGGAGTGATGGTCGTCTTCGGCGCGGTCTTCCGGGTGACAGTGATCGGTGTGAGTGCGCGCGTGAGCACGTTCTCCATGATTCTGGACGACACAGGGTCGACAGCGAGCGTTCCGTTGAAGGTGATGGACGACGTGCTGAATACGAATCCATCGCCGCCGGGCGTACGCATGAACACCATGGATGCGCCAGCACCAGGGTTCGTACCCTGTGCGATGACGTCAGTCGGCAGAGCCTCGCCAGCAGCAGGCGGCAGTCCGAGGATCGTGTCGATCTCCCAGCCACTACCCGCTTGGTTGTACCCGTTGTGACCGAACTCGTCGCCGATGTTCAGGCCGGTGCCGTCGAGGATCGCGTTCACGTTCGTCACCTTGTACGGCGCGAACGTGAACCAGCTCACGCTGTTGTAGTTGACACCGGTCAGCTGCGACGGCGGTAGACCCAGCTCGACGAAGGTGTCACGACCACCCGTGGTCTTACGGAAGTTGACCACACTCAGGTCGGCGCTGAACGTCACCCGCTCGTAGATGCCGTTGCCACCCGTGTAGATGAAGCGGCCACCGCCAGCGATGTAGTCCAGCGCGTGCTGGCGCATGTCCTCCGACCAGTACTCGGGGTGACTGCCAAGGATCATCGCGTTGTAGTCGGTCCAGTCGTCGATGAGGTGGAGGTCCGTGTCGTTGTAGACGTCGAAGTCGAACCCGTGCTCGGTCATCCAGCGAGTCAGCAGGATGTCCGAGTAGAGGGTGTGCTCCATGTTGCCCGTGACCTCGATGTTCATCTCGGTCGACGGCACTCGCAGGGACAGCGATCGCACACCAGTCAGATCCGAGCAGTACTGGCTGTGCTGCCCGTAGGTGTTGTATGCGAGGTAGGTGTTCGTCGACAGGATGACCGCGAACTGCTTCTTCTTAGCGGTCGCAGCCGGCTTGACGACGAACGGCACGTACCGATGCATACCGTGCGGACCCTCCAGACGCATCGCGTAGAGGCCGGATTCGGTGGTCTCTGGAATCGCCACGTCGATGGTGTCGTCCCAGTCGCAGCCCGTGTGCACGAACCCGGTGGGAATCGACTGAATGCCGCCATTCACCGTGATCGGGTCGCCGACTGCGATGGGAGTCGCAGCGCTCGGGGCGACACGCACGAGTGTGGCGGTGAACGTCTCGAACGAACTCGACGTTGCGATGTGAGCCGTCTCGCCCGCGGTGACGCTGGGTGTACGTGCGTATCCCTGGAGCGCTGCCATCTTCTGGATGGTCCACCCGGAATCGACCTGCACGCCCACGCCGCCGTTCGCCCAGGAGCGCGATCCGTCGGCACCAGCGGTGAGCCAGTTGTTCAGGCGGAACTCCATCAGACGACCGGTCCACGCTTCGGTGGACACGCCCGGCTTGACCGCGTAGAGCGCGCCCTGTCCGGCAGCGATGAGACCGACGTACATCAGCTCGGTGAAGCCGGTGCCGATCTGATAATCAGAGCCGGTTGTCCAGGCACTGCCGTTGTTCTTACGCCAGGTGATGGTGCCGTACTTGACGGTGTACACGACGCCCGCGTCGTCTGCGAACATCTGGTACGTCTTCGAGTTGAATCCGCTGAGTAGCGTACCGCTGCCGTTGATCCACGTGCCGATTGCCGGGTTGAACCGGTATGCGTACACATCGCCGTTCGCGGTGATGCCGTAGAAGTAACCATTGAAGCCGGCCATACGCGGGTACTTCGCGAACCCGCTGCCGATCTGGATCCCGCTACCGCCGATCCACGAGCCCTCGCCCGTCTCCAAGTTCGAGCAGACGTAGCGGTAACGCCGGATGGTGCCGTCTGCGCGTAGGCCGTAGAGCGAACCGTCCAGTCCGCCGAACACGTTGACGAACTGATTGAAGCCGGCGCCGATGACTCGACCCGAGCCGGTAGCCCAGCCGGTGGTCGCGGTCGCCCAGCCCTCGTGACGGTACCAGATCAACGAACCGTCGGACCGTACGCCGTAGATGACGCCGTTGCCGCCGCCCACCACGAAGATGAACCGCTGCTGTGGGTCGAAGGGAACCACATCCGCTGAAGCCTGTGAACCGGACACGATCAGCGGTACTGCGGCTGTGGCTCCAGTGGCCGCCGCTGCACGCAGCAGATTCCGTCGGGACATGCGCATGTAGAGAGATCTCCATCTCTAGTCGCTTTTACAGGGGACGTCGCCCACCGAGGATTCGAACCTCGGGTCTCCGGCACGTAGGTCCGGTGTCCTGCCAGCTAGACGATGGGCGGGCCTTACTCAGGCAGTGAACTTGATCGCGTTGTGTCGACGACATGCGAACACGGCGAGCGCCGCGCCGAACGCGAGCAGCGCGGTGCCGAGCAGTCCGCCGATCAGACCGATGTTGGTACCGCCGCCGGGCCGCTCAGTGGCAGAGTGCCGGCGACCGGTGTCGTCGACGTGGTCGGCGTCGGCGTCGAGCAGTCCTTCTTGCCCGGGATCGTCAGCTTCCACACCCAGCCGCCGTCCTTCAGCATCAGCTCGACATCAGCCCGTGGATCGTTCCTCCGTCTCGACATATGTCCATGAATGGATCACGGGCTTCCTGCACATGTCTAATGACGACCAATCGGGCCTTCCGTAGCGTGGCGTTGAAACCAGTGCGTGCCTGTGGCAACCAACTTAACCAGCACGAGAAGCGGTTCCATGGCCACGCCATGAGCACAAACCCGGGCATCGCGATCCGCAGCGCTACACGAACGGTGCGACGTCCTGACACGAGGAGGCTGGCTTTCATGTTAATCCCTGGTCCGGCGCGCCGATCGCGCTGGGGACTGCGCGCGGCGGCGCTCAGCAGCGTCATGGTCGCCGCGTCGCTGGCACTAGTCGGCCCAGCGGCCGCGGAGGGTGACCAGCTCGCGGTGGACGAAATCTCGCACAGCAAGAACATCGAGCTGGTGGCGAACATCCCGCGGCAGGGTCCGCTTGAGGGCCAGACCCACAGTGACATGGCGTTCTGGGGCGACTACCTGTTCCAGGGCAGCTATGGCGGGATCACGATCTACGACATCTCACACCCGCAGCGGCCTCAGACCGTGACCCAGATCAACTGTCCCGGCTCGCAGGGCGACGTCACCGTCAGCCCCGACGGCAACCTGCTGTTCATGTCGGTAGACGCGCCGCGGTCGGACGACAGCTGCACGAGCAGTTCGTCGAACGCGGCCGAGCCGACGGCCTGGGAAGGCATCCGCATCTTCGACATCACCGACAAGGCAAACCCGGTGTACGTCAAGGCGGTGCGGACCGACTGCGGATCCCACACGCACACGTACGTTCCGGGGGACGCGGACACGGCCTACCTCTACGTCTCCTCCTACAGCCCGAACATCAGATTCCCCAACTGCCAGCCGCCGCACGACTCGATCTCCATCGTCGAGGTCCCGCTGGACAACCCGACGACCGCGTCGGTCGTCAACGAGCCGCTACTCTTCCCCGACATCACGGGGGCGAACAACACCTCCGGCTGCCACGACATCACGGTCTTCCCTGAGGGGAAGCTCGCCGCGGGCGCCTGCATGGGCGACGGCGTCCTGATTGACATCTCGGATCCCGTGAACCCGCGCAAGCTCGGCGGTGTCCGCGACACCAACTTCGCCTTCTGGCACTCGGCGACGTTGACCAATGGCGGAAAGGGTGTCATCTTCACCGACGAGCTCGGCGGTGGAAACGCGCCCACGTGCAACGAGGCGATCGGACCGAACAGGGGAGCCGACGCGATCTACGACATCGTCGGTGAAGGCGACGACCGTCGGTTGGAATTCCGCAGTTACTTCAAGATCCCGCGCGCCCAGCAGGACACCGAGAACTGTGTCGCACACAACGGCATGCTGCTTCCGGTCAAGGGCCGCGACGTGTACGTGCAGTCCTGGTACCAGGGCGGCGTCTCGGTGTTCGACTTCACCGATCGCTCGAACCCGCAGGAGATCGCCTTCTTCGAGCGCGGTCCCCTGAGCCAGACGTCCCTGGTCCTCGGCGGCAGCTGGTCGGCGTACTGGTACAACGGGTACATCTACTCCAGCGACATCACCAAGGGGCTGGACGTACTCAAGATCAAGGGCCTCGAGGGCGTGAGCAGCGCCAACTTCAATAAGTTGCCCTACCTGAACCCGCAGACCCAGGAAGACTACAAAGACACTGGCAACCGCAGCTGACGTACGCGAACGGGCCCCGGCAGCGTGCTGCCGGGGCCCTGCCGCCCATATTCTCAAGCATCATCCACGCTCATCCGGTCTCGTAGGGTGGCGAGACTGAAAGCAATTCAGAAAGGACGGGCGCACAATGAGATTTCGTCTAGCCATAGGTGCGGTACTGGTAGCCGCTTGTTCGCTGCTCGCGACAACTACACTGGTGACGGTCGGGTCGGCCGCGCCGCCGCTGGCAGCCAAGAGCGGAAAGCCGCCAAAACCGACGGCAACGCCGACGCCGACGCCGACGCCGACGCCGACGCCGACGGCAACGCCGGTCCCGGTGAGTCCTGCTGACTCGGAATTTGCCAGCATGATGATCCCGCACCACTACCAGGCGCTCCTGATGAGCCGGATGGCGCCCACCAGGGCCAACGACCAGGCCGTGCTCTCGATCGCCGGCAATATCGATGCCGAGCAGGGCCTCGAGATCACGATGTTGCAGGCCTGGCAGTCCTGGAATGGCCTCGAGGTCACGAATGCCGAGGAGGCATACCAGGAACACCTGCAGGACCCGATGATGCTCGAAATGATGGGGATGGCCACCCCGGAGCAGATGACTGCCCTGAGCGCGGCGACCGGCGCTGACTTTGAGGTGATGTTCCTCCAGTTGATGATCCGGCACCACCAGGGCGCGCTCGACATGTGCGCAGACATCCTCGCCAACGGCAGTGACGAGACCCTCGGCCTGTGGGCGAACGACATGTACGTAACGCAGCAGGCGCAGATCAACTGGATGCGAGACCTGCTGGCGAGCAAGACGTCGTAAAGCCCCTACGCGCGACAGTCGGGTTTCGTTGGTATGAGGGTCATCCGTTGATCGATGGCACCCATTTCCTGAGTGGCCCGCTGTTCTGGCCGACCTACCTGTGTGACACGTTCTACCGGCTCTTCGAAGTTGAGCGGGGTTCGCGGTTGAGCCGACCCGGGCGTGAACGGCTCGCAGCTCATCAATGATCATCTGAGTGTCTGGTTCGGATGGTCACAAGTGAAGAGCTGCGAGCACGGTCAGCGATACGACCCCGGCTGCTGGGCCTGGACGGGACGCTTAGTAGTGCGTTGGTAGGTCGGCGTGTCGAGGGGGCGGTGAGGGCTGGCAGCAGTGTCATGTCGCGGTGACCTCTGACGAACTTTCGGTTGTGCGGCAACGGTTGGAGACGTTCGCCGCGGAGGTGTTCGCTCCGTTGGCCCGTTCTGACCAGCGTCCTAAAGGGCAGTTGTATGTTCGCGGGCTGTTGTTGGACGGGCGGCGCAGTCGATGCGACCGATGGCCGCCCCGCTGGGTGTGGACCATCAGGGGTTGCAGCAGATTGTGACGACCTCGACGTGGGACACCGCAGCGGTGCGGCAGCGGCTTACCCGCCGGGCGGTCGAGGTCATCGGGCCGGATGCGTGGGTCGTCGACGACACCGGGTTCCCGAAAGACGGCAGCGGATCGCCGTGCGTGGGTCGGCAGTACTCCGGCACGTTGGGCACGCGATCTGCGGCGCCGGGTACGGGCAGCGCAGCGACGAGCGGGTCAACTCCCGCAACGGCTACCGGCCTCGCGAGTGGGACACGCGGGCCGGGACGATCGATCTGGCGATCCCGAAGCTGCGCCAGGGCAGCTACTTCCCGGATTGGCTGCTGACCCACCGTCGGCGGGCGGAGCAGGCCCTGGTGTCGGTCGTGGCGACGGGCCGCTCCGCACCTTCGTCATCGCCGGCTCGAACCACCCCAACACCCCGCCCTGACCCGCAGACTGCAGTCCTACCTACGCCGGTGCAACGCCAACCCCCGCCACCCCGACGTCCTGGCCGCCCAACGCTGCGAACGTGCCCGCATCCGCAGCGAACGACAACAACGATGGGGCCAACCCGCCACCCGAGCGGCCTGACCCCAACACCATGAACGTTCACGGTCAGAGCACTAGCTCGTCCGGATCGGTCGGCCCTCGGGCTCGGTGCGGCTGCCTCACCGGAGCTCTCGGCGTGCCAGATGGTCCCGGATCATGTGCCTCACCTGCGGGGCAGCGGCGGCCAGGAGGTCTCGGAGGAACTCGGGTTCTCGGTTGCGGGCAGCTAGATCGGCCACGGCGGTCAGGATCGACGCCCATGCCGGATCGGTTCGGTTAGCCGACAGGACCAGGGCGGCCTCCTCGGGCTTCCCTCCGGCGAGGCGGGACGCGACGAAGTACTCGCGGAGAGCGGTCTGGCGAAACGCATATCGACCGGGTCCCACCTCGTTGATCAGCCCCGCACGGCGCTCCGCAAAGACCTGGAGAATATTGCCGGTTACGTGCCGTCTACCAATCCCTACCTGGGCGGCTATCTGCACAACGGAGTCTTCGCCGATCGACGTCCGCTCGTCCGTGCTGGTTTGCATCTGATAGGCGAGTTCCTCCCACAGCCGGCGTAATATCCGCGGTGGAACGAGGTTACGGACCCGACTGTGCTCACGATCGAGGATGATCTGCTCGACGTAAGACTCGACCACGTCGATGAAGGACGCCGGCCGACGGCCTTCGCGCCACCAGACGGTGGCGAGGAGCTGGAGGACCAAGGGGTCGCCCATCATCCCCTGGAGGTCATAGCTGTCCAGCAGGTTCATTATCTCGTCGGCGGTCCAGGGAGTGCTTCGCAGCGACACACTCAGCCGTTCCAGGTAGAGCCGCCGTAGCGCCGGGCTCCAGGCCAGTACCTCGGCGGTGGTGAAGCCAGGCAGATCTCCGGCCAGCTTCGCGTACGGACGTGTGGTGACGAGGACCGCAACGGACGGGTGGCCGATGCGGAACGCCTCGATTCTGGCGACGAACGCGCCGCGCAGAGACTCGGCGACCTCATCGAGACCGTCGATGATCACCATGAGCCTGCCACCCGCAACGGCCAGCTCGAACGCGTCCGGCGGAATATGGATGCCCGCCCGTTCGGACAGGCTCCGCGTCAGGAGGTCCGTCAGCCTCATTTCTTCGTCGCCGGGGCGGACGTCACGAGCGAACAGAATCACCGGCAGCGCACGCGTAGGCACCGGGCCGCTCGCGCACGCGGCGGAGAAGTGGTTGACCAGAGTGGTCTTGCCACTGCCGCCGGCCCCCACCAGAATGATCGCGCTCCGTCGGCCGGGGAAGAGCTGCGACAGCGTCAGGATCTCGCCGTCCATCCGCAACGGGGTCTCGATGTAGAGGTCGCCAAGCGTGAAGTCATGCTCGGCGACGATACCGAGCATTGCGACCCTGTTCCCGGACTCCCGCAGCCAGCGCGCATAATCGGTGTCGATGACCTCCATCGCCCAGCTCATGACCCGGGTTACGGCATCTGCGCGAATCTCCGTAGCGACGCTCTTGAGGCGTTCGCGGGCCCACGACCACAGCAGGTTATGCATGCGGCTGACTGCCCCATCAACCTGTACGAGTTGCCTGACCTGGAGATCGTGAAGGAGGTCCACCGCCCGCTGCCGCTTGCCGTCGAAGGCGGCTAGCGGCAGTTCGGTGCTCATGACCGGGAACGGTGCCAGTCCCAGCAGACAGAACGCCTGAGCGGTCGCGGGGCTGAGGGTGGCGTAGGCCGCCTGAAACGCCCGCTGCACCGATAGCGCTCCCGACGGGAGTTCCAGCGTAACGGCCCGGACCGCGCCGGTCTCTTCATCAGTGAGCCTGCCTACGAGGTCTGCCCAGGTCCAGCCGGGGAGGACCCGCATTAGGCCGCCGCAGATCGCCAGCGCGAGCGGTAGCGACTCGGTCTGCGCGAGCACGGTCGCCACGGACGGATCGCGGGACAAGCCGGTCCGGCCGGACGTGGCCGAGAGCAGTTCCATCGCCTCCTCCGGAGGCATCGGGTCCAGCCGCACGGCCCGTACCTCGCCGGGCAACCCCACCATGGGCACCCAGCTGGTGATGATGACGATGGCGTCTTGCCACTGGTCGGGAAGAACGTGACCGAGGTCGGGCGACCCGACGGCGTTGTCTATGACGACTACCGGACGGTATCGCCACAGCCGCCGCCGGTACTCCTGCGCGCGCTCGCGGGTCTCGGCAGGGATCTCGGACGGCTGTACCCCGAGGGCGGTGAGCGCCCGGCCGAGGGCCACGTCGATGGTGGTCTCGGTGAGGTCGACCAGAAGGTGGCAGTCCTTGTCCTTGCCATACCGCAGGCCCAGCTCCATGGCCAGTGCCGACTTGCCTGTACCTGGCATACCGTAGATGTTGATGATCGGCTTGTGAGGCGATGCCAGCATCACCTCGATCTCGGCGATGACGTTGGTACGCCCAACGAACTTGTCGGTGCGGCGCTGGAACTGACGGATCTCGCGATACCGCGTGGGGCTGTCGGCCGGGCCTGGTCCGGGCGGTCCGTGCTGCCACCAGACGAGGAACACCCCGACTGTGACCGCGAGGACGGTCAGCCCGGCTGACCACCAGAACGGGTGGCGGTGCAGCTGTTCCAAGGGGCCGGGCCAGCGTCCGTCTACTGAGGTGGCCGCGTTGATGGCGACTGCCGCGAGATTCACGATGATCGTCAGCAGGGCAGTCAGGAGAGCGGTCACCAGCAACAGTCGCCGCCTCGGCACGCTACCTCCGCGTATTAGATCCAGCCTCGCCGTACCATTCCACTCCGGCACCGCCACCCAGGCCCATCGGCGACCCGGTCAGATGTGGCGATCGCCGGTCGTCTGTATTCAGAACGCGGGCGCCGATAGAGCCGTCGGTGGTAATCAGCGCGTCTTCGATGCGAGCGATGCGCCAGTAGAGACCGGTGTAGGTGGCTTCGCCGGCCTGGTGGACGGACAGCTCGTAGGGGTCGACGGAGTGGGCGAGGACGCACCAGGCTCGCGCCCTCGCCGCTGATCCTCTGGGCCGGAGCCGGCGCGCTGACGCTCGCCTGACCGACCGCAGCCTCCGTACGCGCCCGAAGGGCTATGACCGCCGGGCGGTGAGCAGCCCGTGCCACCTGGCGAGCACGTCGTCCTGGATCTCGGCGAACGAGCGTGTCTCGTCCTCGGCGATCCAGGCGGTGAACGCGGTCCGGAAGACCGTTCCCACGGTCTCGGCCACCAGGGCCGCGGCGATCGGGTCGATGCCGCGCTCCCGCAGTGCGCGGATCAGGGTCGCCGTCAGCGAGGACATCTTCAGCAGCTCACGCTCCTGGAAGCCGGGGTGGGCCTGCAGGATGGTGTTACGCGTGCGGGACCAGTCGCGGCGTTCGTCCGGAAAGAACTCGGCCACGCCGGCCAGGGCGGCGGTGATCAGCGAGACAGGGTCGTCGTCCGGAGCCTTCTCTAGGCCGTGGAGGAAGTTCTGCGCGAACTCGTCGTGGCCGGGGAAGAGGACCTCGCGCTTGTCGGCGAAGTAGCGGAAGAACGTGCGCTCGGTGAGGCCGGCCGCCGCCGCGATCTCGGCGACCGTGACGCCGCCGAAGCCGTGTTCGACGAAGAGGTCGATCGCGGCCGCCTGGAGGCGCTCGCGTGCGCCGGACTGCCATCGAGCCATGCGCCGATCCTAGGCTCCCGCCCCGGGGTGATGCCAGTGACTGACATCACCGGGTATGCGTGATGACAGTGGCTGACATGGCCGACTAGCGTCATTTCAGTCACTGACATCATGTCTGCGGAGGTCGTCATGCGGGTATTCGTCACGGGAGCAAGCGGGTGGATCGGTTCCCACACGGTGGACGAGCTGGTCGCCGCCGGGCACGAGGTGGTCGGCCTGGCCCGTACCGACCGGGCCGAGGGTGCCCTCAAGGCCAAGCACGCGCTGGTCCTGCGCGGCGACCTGGACGACCTCGACGCGCTGCGCCGGGGCGCCATGGAGGCCGAGGCCGTCGTCCACCTCGCCAACAAGCACGACTGGACGAACCAGGCCGAGACCAACCGGGCCGAGCGCGCCGCGGTCGCGACCCTCGCCGAGACGCTGGTCGGCACCGACCGGCCGTTCGTGGTCGCCTCCGGCGTGGCCGGGCTCGCGCAGGGCCGCCCGGCCCTGGAGACCGACGCGAACCCGAACGTCGGTCCCGACTCTCCGCGCGGCGGCACCGAGAACCTCGCGTTCGACTACGTGGACCGCGGCGTCCGCAGCATCGCCGCCCGGTTCTCGGTGACGACCCACGGCACGCGGGACCACGGCTTCATCGCGCTGATCGTGGCCGCCGCCCGGCGTACGGGTGTCGCGGCGTATGTAGGCGACGGCACACAGGCATGGTCCGCCGTGCACGTCAGCGACGCGGCCCGGCTCCTGCGGCTCGGCATCGAGCAGGCCCCGGCCGGCACCCGCCTGCACGCCGTCGCCGAGGAGGGCGTGCCGACCCGTGCGATCGCCGAGGCCATCGGCGAGGTGCTCGGCCTCCCGACCGCCTCGGTAGCGCCCGAGCAGGCCGTCGAGCACTTCGGCGGGTTCATCGGTGCGTTCTGGGGCATGGACGTGCGGGCGTCGAGCGGTGCGACCCGCGCTGCCTTCGACTGGACGCCGACCGGCCCGACGCTGCTCGCCGACATCCGGGCGGGCGCTTACACCGCGGAGTGAGTCAGATCCAATCCTGCTCCCGACCCGATACGCGCGGCGGCGTACCGGGTCGGCGCCGCGAGCATGGCCATCGCCGCCGACAGGTGGTTGCGCACGGTGCCGGGTACGAGATGCACCACCTGGCCGAATGGATCGGCACCCTTCCGGGTTGGCTGAGTGGCAGCTCATCGGCCGGGTAATCCATCGCATCTTGGTCGCCGAGATGCTACGAACAGGACGTGCCTGACCTGACAAGCCACGTTGACGCCACATCCCTGGAGACTCCGCGGCTGCTGCTGCGCCGCTGGAAAAGTGGGGATTTGGACGGGTTCGCCGCGATCAACGCGCAGCCCGAGGTGATGCGCTACATACATGACGGCCGCACCCTGGACCGGGCCGCGACGGCGGAGCGCCTGGCCAATTCCCAGCGGCACTGGGAAGAGCACCGCTTCGGCCTCTACGCGGTGGAACTCAAAGAGACCGGCGAGCTGGCGGGCTTCACCGGACTGGCGGTGCCAACCTTCCTGCCCGAAATCATGCCGGCCGTGGAGATCGGCTGGCGGCTAGGCCGCGCCTTCTGGGGCCGAAGTCTGGCCACCGAAGCGGCCAAGGCCGTGGTCGCCCACACCCGTGCGCAGCTCGGTCTGCGGCGGCTGGTCAGCATCCACGTCGTCGGCAACGAGGCTTCCGCGCGGGTGATGGTCAAGCTGGGCATGTCGCTGGAGCGCGAGACGGTGCAGCCGGACACCGGTCGCCAGCTCCGGGTCTACGCAATGGACCTGTAGGACAGCTCGTTCTGCGCGCCACGGAGCCGGCCTTCATGTCCCGTCACCGTGGACAGTGGGGCCGACCGGAACTGGCAGGTGCCCGTCCCGGCCGGCAATCGACTCAGGTCACCTGGTCAGGAGCGGTTGCCAGCCGTCGCGGTAGCGCAGCCCGTGAGGTTGGAGCCGGATCTGGTCGTGGGCTGTTCCGGAAACCGGCTCGGTTCGTACCGCTTCGGGTCGGTCCACCACGACACAGACGTCCTCGCCGGGCCACCACCAGCCGCAGGAGCGAGCCAAGCCGGCCCAGGCGTCGAGGTGTTCGGCCTCGGCAGGCCCGTATCTGGCTAGGCCGAGTCGACGCAGCGCGTCGTAGTAGGCGATCCATGACGCGTCCTGCTGCCCGTACCAGCACACGGGTACCGGAGCGTCGCCCGCGAGCACCGCACGTACGGGTAGGTAGTACCCGTGCGCGAGGCTCCGGTGCAATGCCGTGCGTACGCCTTGGTGTAGCACGACAGCGAGCGGAACGCCGCTGTCGAGCGCGGGTAGCGGTGCCAGTTCGGGCCAGGGTTCCTTGCTCTTGCTCGTGCGCACGGGTGACAGTTCGGGATCGGTGTGAGTGACGCCCGCACTCAGCGCGCCGCGCAGCTGGGAGGCGATCATGGCGATGTCGCTTGCCAGCGGTGGTGTCCCACGCGGCCGAGGGTCCCGGACGAGCTCGTAGAGTTGGTCGAGGGTGGGCCAGCCGGTGAACAGGGGGCGTGCCTTGTCCGGCGAGTCGACCCATTCGAACCGAGGTCGGGGCCGCGATGCCCGGGCGTAGATGGCGGTCAGGCACCGCTCGGCGGTCGACTTGTCCGCCGGCTGTGTGGACAGGGCGTGGTCGAGCCATTCCTGGCGGATTCGGATGGCCTGCTGCCACAGGTCGTGAGGGCTGCCGCTGCGAACGGCCTGTGGGGGTTTCGCGGCGTCGTTGCGCCGCGCGGGGGCGCTCACAGCGCCAGGGCGTCGCCGCCCTTCCGGTAGGAGATCATGGAACGAATATGGGCCACACCGTGGCGCCGACGCAAGGCGGTTCCTCACCTGTACGGCGCGCCGATCTTCGCGGGCCTGCTGTCCGTCGCCCGTCCGGCGGCTGACCAGCCTCGGCCATCGGCCGGAGGGCGGCCCCTCAACCGAGCTTCTTGATCAGCGTCTCGAACGCCAGGTCGCGGCGGCGGGGCAGGCCGAACCGCTCGTCACCGTAGGGGAACGGCGTGAGTTCCCCGGTGCGGACGTAGCCGCGACGCTCGTACCAGGCGATCAGGTCGTCGCGTTGGGTGATGACGGTCATCCGCATCTCCCCGGCGCCCCACTCCTGCTCGGCGTGGTGCTCGGCCCGGCCGAGCAGTTCGCGCCCCAGCCCGCCGCCCTGCCGTAACGGTGCGACGGCGAACATGCCGAAGTAGGCGTGGTCGTCGCGGCGTTCCACCTGGCAGCAGGCGACGAGTCGGCTCCCCTCCTCGACGACGAGCACCGAGCCGTCCGCGTTCGTGACCGCGGTGGTCACCATGTCGCGGTCGGTGCGCTGCCCGTCGAGCAGGTCCGCCTCGTGTGTCCAGCCGGCCCGGCTGCTCTCCCCCCGGTACGCCGATTCGACCAGGTCGACGATGACGTCGACGTCGGCGATACCGGCGACGCGGACGGTACGGGCGGTGGGGCTGGTCATCGGCGGAACTCCCCAGGTAGCGACATGTCGGTTCAGCATCGGGTGCGGCCGACCCGGACGTTACCCCGTCCCGGACCGGAGCCGCCCGCGAGGAGGATCGGACCTTGGCGGTGGCTCGGCCGGGGTGCCGAGGTCGATCGCGCTGACACAGCGAGGTGGTCAGCGGCCGCTTTCGGCGGCGTACCGGCGCAGGCGGGCCGGCGTTGTGCCGGTCGCGGCTCGGAAGGCCTTGCCGAAGGCGGAGGGGGAGCGGTAGCCGACGCCGGCGGCGATGTCGTCGAGGCTGCGGCTGGTGGCGGTCAGCAGGTCGGCTGCGATCATCATCCGGGTCCGCGTCAGGAATTCGGCGACCCCCGTTCCCGTCGCCGCGGAGAAACGGCGTACCAGGGTCGCCCGTGAGACCCCGGCGATGCGCGCGAGGCTCGCGATCGTCCAGCGTCGCTGCGGCTCGTTCACCACGGCGTCGACGACCGCCCGCAGGCCCGCGTCCGTCACAGCGGTCCACGGCATGAGCAGGTTCGCGGCCGACGGACCACCGCGTCCGTCACCACGCAGGGCGAGCACGAGCAGCGCCTCGCAGAGCGATGCGAGCAGGGCACCGGTGCCCGGGGCGTCGAGTGCGGCCTCGTTGCGCATGAGTTCGCCGAGCAGGTGCAACGGCGAGCCGGGACCGAGGCCGAAGGAGGCGTGCACGATGTCGGGCAGTCCGGCGAACAAAAGTTCTCCCGCGCCCGGCTGGTAGGTGTAGTGGCCGCAGAAGAGATCGATGGCGGACGTGTCGTCGCTGCGAAGCGTGGTCACCGAGCCGCCCGAATGCCGCCCGGCGGGCAGCGGTGGCCCGTCGGCGACGACCCGTACGCGGTGTCGCCCGGCGCGGGGCAGGATGAGCACATCTCCCGCCCGCAGGTCGATCGCACGATCGCCGACCTCGGCCACGCAGCGGCCGTCGAGCAGCAGGTGGAAAGGCACCTGTCGGGTCGCGCTGGGCGGGTTGTCCAGGACGTGGGCGCCGGCCAGCAGGCACCGTACGTCGACGGCACCCTCCGGGCGGGCCGAGCGGATGAGTTTGCTGATTGGGTCCATGAGCCGATCACGACGATACTTGAGCCTCTGCCGTCTTGTCGGCTCGCCCGGTCCGGTGAACGCTTGATCACATGACTGCGCTGCACACGGATCTGCTTGTGATCGGCTTCGGCAAGGGCGGGAAGACGCTCGCCGCGGCCATGGGCCGGCAGGGCCGACGGGTGATCATGGTGGAGCAGTCCGAGCTGATGTACGGGGGAACGTGCATCAACATCGGCTGCGTGCCCACCAAGGCGCTGATCCATCGCGCCTCCGTCCGGCCGCCGGAGGCGGATCCCAGGTCATGGTTCGCCGACTCGGTGGCGTGGACGGGTTCGCTGACCTCGTCGCTGCGCAAGAAGAACTTCGACATGCTGGACTCTCTCGACTCCGTGACGGTCGTGACCGGCACCGCGGCCTTCATCGACGAGAAGCGGGTCGAGGTCACCGCGGGTGACGACCGGTTGGAGATCACCGCGGACACCATCGTCATCAACACCGGCGCCCAACCGGTGGTTCCGAACATCCCCGGCCTGCGCGACAGCGCTCATCTGGTCACCAATACCGAGCTGATCGGATCGTCCGACCTGCCGCGCCGGGTGGCCGTCGTCGGCGGCGGCTATCAGGGGATCGAGTTCGCCGCGATGCTGAGCCACTACGGTGCCGAGGCCACCGTCCTGGAACGCGCCGGCCGGATCCTGCGTCGCGAGGACGAGGACGTCGCCGAGGCCGCCGAGAAGATCCTGCGGGACCAGGGCGTCACCTTCGTCACCGGAGCCGTCGTCACCCGGGTCACCGACTCCGGTGACGTGGCGGTCGTCCACTACGAGGCGAACGGTACGGCGGGGTCTCTCGAGGTGGACGCGGTGCTGGCCGCGGCCGGGCGGGCACCACGTACGGCAGAGCTACGGCTCGATGCTGCGGGTGTGCGGACCACCGCCACCGGCGCGGTCGAGGTGGACCAGTATCTCCGCACGAGCCGACCGCACATCTTCGCGGTTGGCGACGTCAACGGCGGGCCCCAGTTCACCTACATCTCCCTCGACGACTACCGGATCGTCGCCGACCAGATGGCGGGCGAGGGGAAGCGTTCCACGGCCGACCGGGTGGCCGTGCCGTACACCGTCTTCATGACACCACCGCTGGCCCGCGTCGGCATGACCGAGACCGAGGCGCGCGCGACCGGGCGGCCCGTGCGCGTAGCCGCCAAGCCGATCGCGGCCATCGCGGCGATGCCCCGCGCCCGCATCCTGGACGACGTCCGCGGGCTCATGAAGTTCGTGATCGACGCCGAGACCGACGCCATCCTCGGCGCCGCGCTGCTCAGCGTGGACGCGCAGGAACTGGTGAACACGGTGGCGCTGGCGATCCGCAGCGGGGTGACCGCCGGCACCCTGCGGGACGCGATCTGGACCCACCCCAGCTCCACCGAGGCATTCAACGAGGTGCTGGCCAACGTGGTGCGCTGACCTGACCGCAGCCACATCCTGGAGAGATCACATCATGGCGAGTACCCCCACCACCGCATTGCTCCAGCTCCGGCCCGGCCTCGCACTCACCCTGGGCCATCGACGCCTTTCTCGCGGAGGCCGCCCCCAACAGGCTCTGACCCTCGGGTGATCCGACAACCCGCCCGGTAGCCGTCCTGCGACTCGATAGCCGGGCACGAGGGGTGGTGGCGTCGTGTCGACGCGCCTCGCAACGCAGTGTTAGACGGCCGGGGAGTGATTGTCACGCGCGCGGGTAGATGTCTGATCTCGCTCTGCTGCGTTGCGGGAGGTGTGATGGTCAGGCGTCGAACGTTCCGTGACGCGGTGGTGTTGATCACGGGAGCGTCGAGTGGGATCGGCCGCGCGACCGCGTTGGCGTTCGCTGCCGAAGGAGCGAGATTGGTACTCGCCGCACGCAGCGAGGAAGCGCTCGCCGAGGTGGAACACGACTGCCGAGCACGAGGCGGACAGGTCCTGATCGTGCCGACCGACATCGCGGATCCGGCAGCCGTCGAGCGGCTGGCCCGGCAGGCGGTGCAACGATTCGGACAGATAGACGTCTGGGTCGAAGCGGCCGCCGTCGGCATCGCCGGACCGCTGGGCTCCGAATCTGTGGACGAGATTCGCCGGCTGGTCGACACCAACATCTTCGGCACCACGCTGTGCGCCCGCACCGCCCTGGCTACGTTCCAAGCGCAGGGCGACGGGGTCCTCGTGCTCCTCGGGTCGTTGCTGTCGGTGTTCCCGAATCCGCTGGTGCCGCTCTACTCGATGAGCAAGTTCGCCGTCAGAGGGCTGGCCCTGAACCTTCAGCAAGAGGTCGCCCGTCATCCCCGGATACGGGTCTGTCTCGTCCTGCCCGGGCCGGTCGACACGCCGTTCTTCGAGCGCGCCGCCAACCACTCGGGCCGCCAACTACGAGCCATCCCGCCCGCGTACGCGCCTGAGCGTCTCGCGGCCGTGATCCTCGCGGGCGCCCGCCGCCCGCGCAGGCAGATGACCACCGGGCTGCTCTCCCACCTGGCGCTGATCGCTCATCGGCTGGCACCGCGTGCCACCGAGACGTTGGTCGCCCGGTGGAGCGCGACGTTCCTGATCAGGTCCGTCGCCGCCCCACCCGGAATGGGATCGCTGTTCGATTCACCACCAACCGGGGCGGTGCACGGCGGATATCGCCGCATCGGGCTCCGCCGTCGACTCGGCGAGTGGCTGGGCGTCGCCCAAGCACGCAGGGGTTGACCTGCCCGAGGTCGACCGCCGATATGACGCCCGCAGGGGGCAGCTGTGGCGCGACGGGGCGCTTCAGGTTGCCCGCTCGGTCACTCTTCGGCCCCCGCATCGCCGGCCGCCGCCGGCCCAACCCGCGCAACGGAATCCTCCATCGGCCGCCCCCGGCTGCTTAGCGCGTCGGACAGTGCCACAAGGGCCAGCACTCCGGCCACCACGCTCAGTCCGACCATCGGCGGCCAGCGGGCCAACGCCGCCGCGACCAGCAGCAGCACCACCAAGCCGATCATCCGCGACCGGGAGACCCGGCCCAGGATCTCGTAGTCCAACCGCACCCGCGCGATGAGGAAGAGTGCCGGGCCACCCACCACGAACAAAAGCCAAGTCGGCCGGGGCGGCCCGAACGGATGATCGATCACCAGATGGTAGCCGACCGCCGTGACGAGCACGCTGAGCACGAGCAACCCGTGGGTCCGTTCCGACGCCGTACCCAACCGGCCGGGCATGCCCGCCCGGCCCAGTGCCTCGTTCAGCAACCGGCGGGCGCGGTGGAAGTAGATCCGCCACAGCAACACACTGGTGGTGAACGCGATCGTGAAGGCGGCGATGCGCCCCGCCGAGTAGTCCACGCCACTGAAGACGGCGCCGATGACCAGAATCGACTCACCGAGCGCGATGAGGAACATCTGCTGGTGGCGTTCGGCCAGGTGCTCCCCAGCGATCCGCCAACGACCGACCCCCGCGCTCCCCAGCCGGGGCAACGGCCAGCCCAGAAACCAGGCGAGGTAGTCCACGGCAAGCGCGGCGGCCCATAGCGGCAGACGAAGCCGGTCCGGGCCCAACGCGCCTACCAGCCAGAGTGGCCCGGAAGCCGCCGACCATGCGGCGAGCCGAAACGGCACCCGCTGTCGTGGATGGCCATGCAGCGCGGCAGCGACCACCAGCGGCCGCACCACCATCACCATCAGGTACGCGACCGCGAACGGCAGCGCGCGCTCCTCCAGAGCGTGCGGCAGCGTCACCGCCATCACCAGGGCGGCGAACATGGTGCCGACCACGACCGCCTGAATGGCCGGCCGCTCCGGCTCGTAGCGACTGGTGATCCAGATGGTGTGCGACCAGATCAGCCAGAGCGCCAGGAACAGCAGCAGGGTGCGACCGAGCCCGGCGACGAGCGTCCAGCCGGTGTCGTCGCCGACGTCGGCGAACCGTTGCGATACCCGGGTGAGGGCGGCGACGAAGGCCAGGTCGAAGAAGAGCTCCAGGAAGGTGGCGCGTCCCGAACTCGTCGCAGGGCGCAGCAGGTCGGTACCGCGTCCCGCCACCATCGTCCGGCCCCCCGTCCGCCCGGTGGGGCCAACGAACCGGCGGCGACGGGGTTGCGTCGGCCGTGCCCGCCGGCTTCCCGTGGGCCGCGCGAAGGGCTGGGGCCCCGAGTGCCGCTGCGGACCCAGCCCGGCCGAGGCGGCCGGCTCCCGTGCCCAGGGAGAGAACGAGCCACGGGTTGCGGCGTGGGCCGACCGGGCTCCCGGAATCGCCGTGACGAGCGCCGGACGTCGGAGGCTCCGGTGGCCGGGCAGGCGGCGTGGCCCGGCCACCGGAGGTGATCAGTTGTCGTTCCTGCCCTTCGGTGCGGTGTCCCACTCGGGGCTGCCGAGGGTGGTCATCCATTCCCGGACCTTGCCGGTGTCGGTCGGGGAGAACGCGAGACCGAGCAGGAGCAGCAGCCGGGCCTTCTGCGGCAGCAGGTCGTCCCCGGCGATGATGGGAAGACTGCTGTTCCCGCCGTAGGTGGAGCCGGAGCCGGTGCGCGACGCGGTTACGAACACCACGCCCGACCGCGCGGCGGCCGTCCGGGCGCTGCTCTGCGCGGAGGAGAGACCGCCGGACCCGGTGCCCGCCGTGACGATGCCCTTGACCCCGGCCGCCGCGAAGGCGGTGATCGCCTCGCCGCCGGCCTGCTGGTAGCCGTAGACCACCTCGACGCGGGGCAGCGCGGTCGGCTCGATCTGCGACATGTCGAACGGTGTCATCCAGCGGTTCTTGTCGTCGCAGTCGTCCACTCGCGACGGCGCCCGACCGACCTTGATGTTCGGCCCGTCGATCCAGCCGAGCACGCCGAGTTCGCGGGTCTGGAACGTGTCCATCCGGTAGGTGCTCGTCTTGGTGACGTCCCGGGCGGCGTGGAACTCGTCGCCGAGCATGAGCACCGTGCCGTAGCAGTAGGTGGACTGACTCGCCGCCAGGACTATCGAGTTGTAGAGGTTCGCCGGGCCGTCGGCCCCGATGACCTGCGGACCGTCCGGGGTCACCGCGGCCCACGGACGCATCGCCCCGGTGAGTACGACCGGCTTTCGGCTCTGCACGGTCAGGTCGAGCCAGTACGCGAACTCCTCCATGGTGTCCGTACCGCTGGTGACCACGACGCCGTCCGAGCTGCGCAGTGCCGATTCCACGGCGAGGGTGAGCGCGTGGAACTCGGCCATGCTGTATCCGCCCGAGCCCTTGTTGCCGAACTGCACCGTTGTCACGTCGGCGACCTCGCCGATCTCGGGCTGCAGTTGGGCGACCATGTCCTTGATCGCGATCCGCCCGGACTGGTAGTTGGTGAAGCTGCTCCGCGAGGTGGCGACGCCCGAGATCGTGCCGCCGGTCCCGATCACGGTGACCTTGGGCTTCTTGGTCTTCACGGCGGCGACGGCCTGGGTGTACGCCACGCTGCGGATGCCCTCCGGGCCGGTCACCCCGAGCGCGTGTTCGCGCGGAGCGTCCGTCGGCGGCCGAGGTTCCGCCGTCACGGCCAGGACGACGACGGCAGCGACCGCTGCGGTGATCATCGGTGTCAGGATGGCGCCGAGGCGGCGGGGAGAGATGGTCAGACGACCTTGCAGGCTGGGCAAGTGGACCTCCGCGAAAGCTGGGATGCGCATTCTCCGGTGCGCGCTTTCGTCGGTACTACAGGTTCATCGCCGTCTATCGCTACCTCCTGCGGACCGCCACGTGCGTCGAGAGGGCGCTTCGGGGGCCTATGCCCGTTTGTTGATCTGGAAATCCTTGCTCGTGATGCATTCCGCGGGGCGCTGCGAGGGGGAGGCGGCAGGCATGCGTGCGGCGTCGCCGGGGCAGAACGCGTTCCCGGTCGACGCTTCGGCCGCCGGCCCGAGCCCGGGCCGGCGGCCGCCGGGGTGAGTTCGGCAGTTACCGTACGGTGAGGTCAGGCGCGCTGTCCCGGTCGAGGGTGCGCGGGCTGGGCGGGTTCGCCGCAGCCTCGCCGCGCTTCTCGTCGGCGTAGACCATCAGGGTTGACCCGACGATGGCGAGCACGATGCCGATCGTGGCGTACACCGACGGCACCTTCTGGTAGACGGCCAGCGAGAGGATGACGGTCAGCACGGGTGCCAAGGCGTTGGTCGTGGGGGCCACGATCGAGGCTTTGCCCCGGCTGAACGCCATCACCAGGAACAGGGCGCCAACGGCGTTGAGCAACTGGGTGACTCCGGCGAGGGTCGGCGCCTGCCATGGCGCGTCCAGTGCCAGGCCGCCGGCCATCCAGATGGCGACCGGCACCAGCAGCAGGCCACTGATCGTCATCCAGGTGAAGGTGGTGGCGTCGTTGACGCCGACGGTGGCCGCCTTCCGCATGAAGTAGGCCTGCACGCCCCAGGCGACGCAGATCAGGATGGCCAGGAGCAGCCACAGTCCGCCGGTGGCGGAGCCGTCGCCGTCGCTGACGCTGAACAGCACGACCGCGATCAGCGCGGCGATCACGCCGAGCACGGCGAGCCGCGGGATGCGCTCACGTAGCAGCGCCGTGGCCATCAGCACGGTGATCGCGGGGGAGAGCGCGATCAGTGGGAAGATCAGGTAGGCGGGGCCGATGGTGAGCGCCTTGAACAGCAGCAGCTGGCCGCCGGCGCCGGTCAGGCCGACCAGCAGGCCGTACACGGCTGCGATCGGGCGGCGGTCCAGTCGGTTGCCACGCAGCGCGGCGACGGCCGGGATGATCATGGTGAGGGACCAGACGACGTAGACCATGCCGTCGGGGTAGCCGTAGTCGCTGGTCGGGACGGAGGAGAAGGCTCCCCACACGCCCCAGAAGAGCACGAGCAGCCCGGCGTACGGGATCCAACTGCGACTGATGCGGGAGATGGATGCTGGCATCTGCGCCTCCTCAGGGGGCGGTGGGGGTGGGGGTGGTCCGGAGATGCTCGAGCGCGTCGGTGTTCAGCGGGCTGCCGGCCTGTTTCGCGGCGTAGAGCGCCGCGCCGACGACCGGTGAGTAGACGGGCTGACGAAGGTCGTACCCGCCGTGCAGCGTGTGCAGGTGGGCTCGGAACGCCTCGCGCACCTGTGGCGCGTTGAAGGTGCCGCCGGAGTAGGAGACCAGCACCCGCTCTTCGACGGGGAAGCCGAGTCGGCTGCGGGTGGTCTCCACCAGCAGGGCGAGTTCCCGGCCGGCCTCGGCGAGGATCGCGGCGGCCGCCTCGTCGCCCTGGTCGGCGGCGCGGGTGACCAGGGGACTCAGCGCCGCGATCTCGCCACGGTCGCCGTGCCACCGGTTCAGCACGACGTCGATCAGATCCAGGTCCGCGGCGAGCCCCAGGTGGTCGCGGAGAACATCCAGCAGCGGGCCGGTGGGCTGCCGACCGTCGCTCATCCGAGAGAACGCCTGCAAGCCGCGGATGGCGATCCAGTACGCGGAGCCCTCGTCGCCGAAGAGTTCACTCCACCCGCCGACGCGGAGACCGTGGCCGGCGCGTTCGCCGTAGGTCATCGATCCGGTACCGCTGATCACGTTGATGCCGTCCGCGGCGCCCAGCGAGCCGGACCAGCCACAGAGCATGTCGTTGTCGACCCGGTACCGGTCGTGGCCGAGCACCTCCCGGGGCGCCGCGTCGAGGGCCGCGACGTCATCGCTCACCTCGCCGTACGTCGGAAGCCCGAAGAAGGCGAAATCGATCTCGGCCGGGGTGATGCCGGCCCCCGCGCAGACGGCGCCGACGCCCTCCTTGAGGACCCGGGTCACCAGGTCGATGCCTTCGCTGAAGTAGTAGCTGCTCGCGGTCGTGGCCTGGGCCACCACCGCCCCGTCAGCCCGCAGTAGGCAGAAGGCGGTCTTGGTGCCGCCGCCGTCGACGCCGAGAAACATTCGTCTCACCTCCGGCCGGCGCCACTGCTGACGTCAGCTCTCTCGCCCGTCCGCGCCGGAATGGCCCTGAGCTGGACCTGTTCTCGGCCTCGCCACGGGCTAACGGGCAGGGAGTGCATGATCGCGCCCTGGACGACCCGGTTGACCTCCCCGCCGGGGAAGGGGTTGTCGGGGGTGAGCCCGAGCGCCAACGAGAAGTGCAGACCGATCAGCTGCGCGCAGATCACGGCCGGCAGCACCAGCACGGCATCGTCCACGTCCTCGACGTCGGGCAGGGTCCAGGCGCTGTCCGAGGCCGGCTGCCCCGGCCCGCTGCTGACGGTGACCAGGTTCCGCTCCGGGACGACCCGCCGCAGCTCGGCCACCATGTCGCGGTCGTACCGGCTGGTGTACGGGTCGTTGGACTCGTAGCTGACAACCAGGGTCTCGTCGTTGAGCACGGATTTCGGTCCGTGCCGGAAGGCGAGCGCGGACTCGGCCAGGGCCACCACCCGGCCGGCGGTCAGCTCCAGGACCTTCAGGGCGGACTCCCGGGCCACGCCGTGCAGGGTGCCGCTGCCGAGATAGACGATCCGGGAGTAGCCGCGTGCGGCGAGGTCGGCCGCCGCGGCCGGCCGGGTGGCGAGGATCTGCTCGGCCGCGGTGGCGAGCCGCTCCACCAGACCGTCGTCGGGTCCGCCGAGGGCCAGCAGGCCGGCCAGCACCATGCCCGTGAAGCTGGACGTCATCGCGAAGCCCCGGTCGTTGGCCGCCTCGGGTAGCAGCAGCACCTGACCAGTGGGCGTTTCCGCGTGCCGGGCGGCGAGCCGACCATGCGCGTTGCAGGTCACCACCAGGTGCCAGCACTCGGTCAGCACCTGGCTGGCCAGTTCGGTGGCGGTGACGCTCTCCGGGCTGTCGCCCGAGCGGGCGAACGACACCAGCAGTGTCGGGACGTCCTCGGCGAAGCAGGCCAGCGGGTCGGCCACGATGTCGGTGGTGGCGACGGCGTCCACCCGCCGTCCCAGCGATCGGCGCAGCGACGGTGCCAGCACCTCGCCGACGTACGCGGAGGTGCCCGCCCCGGTGAGGACGATGCGCAGGTCGGGTCGTTCGAACAGCGGCTTCAGGAAGGCCGCGTTCGACGCCTCCGACTCCGCCGTCAGCCGTCCGATCTGGCGCCAGACGGCCGGCTGTTGGGCGATCTCGCGGCTGGTGTCGAGAGCGCCGCGCCGGCGCAGGTGGTCGACGTCGTGGCCGAGAAGAGTGCTCATGCTGCCCGCCCCGGTTCGGCGGGAACGGCCGCGCGGCGGTACCCGCGCAGGACGTCCCGGATGCGGTCGAGGACGAGCTCGACGGGATGGTTCTCGAGGGTGCCGTAGCGGACCCGCTGGTACTGGTCGGGCAGGTACTGGCTGAGCAGCGGCAGCGGGATGTCCCGCTCGGTCAGGTTGCCCAGCAGCCGCCGCTCGGCGGCCTGGATCTCCGGGTCCGGCCAGTAGTAGCGCATCCGGTCGCTGTAGCTGTACCGCCGAGCCAGGCGCTGCTCGGCGGCCGTGCCGGTGTAGTACTTCGCCCAGTGCCCGGGCTCGGCGAGCATCCGCTGCTCGACCAGCTCCGGCAGGCGCGAGCGGTCGGGCTCGGGGACGAGCTCGGTCTCGATCGCGGCCAGCGCGAACAGGGCCTCCCGCAGCGCGAAGGTCAGGCCGGGCCCCACCTTGAGTACGGCCCAGTGATCCTCGACCAGGGCGACGAGTCGCGGGACGGTCTGGTAGTCCGTGGAATGGGCCTCGAAGACCATCGTCGGCTCGTCGTCCAGGATCTGCTGGAGTTCCTTGCTGCGCTCCCGGTCGTAGTCGACGACGCGGAGGTGGTCGAACTCGACACCCGGCTGGACGACCAGGGCCATCACCTGCGGCCACACGTGATCGAGGCCCTGTTCGGCGAAGGCCCTGCGGTGCCGGTCCAAAGTGCTGCGGGCCGAGTCGGCGGTGGTGGGTCGGAGCTCCTCGATCGTCTCCTCGGCGCCGCCGGGGACCGGGACCTCGGTACCGATGACGTACCGCAGCTGCCCCGCCCGCCCCATCGCGGCGGCGGTCCGCTCGGCGACGGCGAGCATGCGAGCGGCGCGGGCTGCCATCACCTCGTCGGTCAACGGGGTCTGGTCGTCCGCGCAGGGGTAGCTGCAGTCAAGGTGGATCTTGGTGAAGCCGGCCTCGACGTACGCCGCCACGAGCACGTCGACGCGCGCCATGGCCTCCTCCGCCGGCAACGAGCGCCACCGGTTCGGCCCCAGGTGGTCGCCACCGAGCACCACCCGCTCGCGGGGGAGCCCGGCCCGGTCGGCGGCCTCGTGCACCAGGTCGCGGAAGTCCGCCGGTCGCATGCCGGTGTAGCCACCATCCTGGTCGACCTGGTTCGAGGTCGCCTCGATCAACACCAGGTCGCCGTCTTCCCGGGCCTGGACCATCGCGGCCTGCAGGACCAGGGGATGGGCGGAGCAGATCGACGTGATGCCGACCGATCTTCCCCGTTTGTGTAGGGCGATGACGGTGTCGAGCGGGTTACTCACGGGGCGGTTCCTCCTCCTCGCCGTTGCGAAGCTGGTAATGGACCATACTGGTATTCCCCTTGGCCAGGCTACTGTCTAATTGGTATGTAATTTGGTCTGCTCAGCGTCGGGTCAGAGGCCAGGCGGCAGCCCCGCTCGACAATGGAGGTCCAGATGCTCGGCACCGGCGCGGCCGGCCCGGACCGGGCGCGCCTGGACCCCTGAGCCACCTGGGTCGCCTGCGCCTCGGCACCCTCCGTCCGTCGCGGGCGCACCCGTGCCCCATTTCTGGGGCAGCTCGACAGCGTTTACAGGAGCACTGCGGTGGCGGCCACGATGCCGACGCCGCAGGGTTCGAGCCGCCGATGCGGCGCTACCTCAACGGCCTGGTCGTGGTGCGGAGAAGGAGCCGGTCGCCGCCGGTCGCCTGCCGGGCCTCGGGGCGAGAGCGGCTTCACCACCGACGCGGCGTACGCCCGCTGCGCGCGGGCGACCCATTGCGCCAGGCTGGCGGCGCAGGCGTCGACGGCGCGGGATCGACTCGACGTCCTCTACGCCGGCCCGGACACGCCGACGTCAGGGAAGTCGTGTGTGCCGTCCTGGGTAGTGCCGAGGGCGATGTCGATCAGGCGGGATTGGTGATGGAGGCCCGGAAGCGGTAGCGGTCGCCGCGGTAGACCTGGACGGTCAGCTCGATCGGACGGCCCGCCTGGTTGAAGGTCAGCGTGGTCGCCACGAGCATCGGCATGGTGTCGCCGATCTCGAAGAGCTCCATTTCCCGAGGCGTCGGGTGCCGGGCTTCGCACGAGTAGTCGGCGACGCGCGGTGTCTGCGGCGGGTCCGCCGCGCGCAGGGTGGCGTAGAGCGAGGCAGTGTTGAAGTCGGTCTCGGCCAGGGCCGGGCAGGCCGCCAGCGGGAGCCGGTTGTGCTCGAGTACGACCAGCAGGCCGTCGAGGAAGCGGAGCCGGTGGAGTTCGAAGAGGTCGGCGCCCGGAGCGATGCGGAGATCTTCGGCCTCGGACACCGTCGCCGGGCGGACCGTGGCGGAGAGGACGCGGCTGCTCGGCGTGAGGCCGTTGACGCGGGCGAAATCGGCGAGACCCTGCACCTGGGTGGTTGCCTCAGCGGCGGCCACCGCCGGACCGGGGGGCTGATCGAGGTCGGCGACGAACCATCCGCGCGTCGACGACGGACGCACGATGCCGCGCGACTCCAGATCAGCGAGGGCGGCTCGCAGTGTCACGCGCGAGACGGCGTATCGAGTCGCCAGCGCTCGCTCGGAGGGTAGCCGGTCACCTGGGTGGGCGGCGGTGGCGCGCAGGTCGTCGAGCAGCTGCTTGGCGGTTCGCTCGTAGAGGGGAAGCGCGTCGTCGGCGAACAGGCCACGGGGCATCCGCGTCCTCGCAACAGTCATACCAGCCAACCATACCAGTGCGATCGATCTCTTGAGCCGGACACCCAGGTCCGGTGCGCCGCCCCGCTCCGGACCGCGGTGAACGAACCAAGAACTACCGGGAACCGGCCATTGACAAGCCAAGAATATACCACTTACGTTCGTCGGGCAGACCACTGGATGCTGATTGGGGAACGCCACATGCGTGAGCTTCTGCTCGGCCTCGTCGCCCCCGGTGGCGCGGACCCGCATTTGGTATTCCTCTGGTCTGCCCCGTGACTTCGGTGGTGAACGAGGCGGGCTCGTCGCAGTCCTTGGCCGGTGCCGTCTCGCTCTCGATGGATGCGATCTCGAACCAGGTCGACCAGCACTCGCGGCCGCCCGCCTCGGCAGCCGTCGGCCCTGCGTGACCCTGTCCTCGACCCGGCAGTACGGATCGGCACGTTCAGGTGACCCGATCTTGATGTTCCACAGCGACGAGCGACCGGCGCGACCCGGTCGTAGAGCTGCGTGACGAGCCCGAAGGGAGTCTGACATGAGCAACATGAAGCGACGGACCATGTTGAAGGTGGCACTGGGGGGTGCCGGCCTGACCGCCCTCCCTGCCGTGACCACGGGGGTGGGCGCCGCCCCCGCAGCAGCCGCGCCGAACCGTGGTCCGAACGTCGTCGGCGTCGGCGACACCTCCATCGCTGTCGAGTTCGACGACAAGCTGCACAGCCGGGTGGCATTGCAGGACGTCGACGTCACGCGCTTCGACGCGAGCGAGGCCCTGCTGCTGGGCGACACCGCGATCGAAGACTTCACCTACCGCGGACACGAGACCCGTAAGACCAAGCATCACCGACACGGCGCGGGCGTCCAGGTGACCATCCAGGGCGACTCCAGGACCGGCGTACGGAAGACGGTGGAGCTGACCTCCTTCCAGCGCCTGACCGGCATGATCGTGATGCGGGTGACCTACACCAACACTTCCGGCGCCGACCTGAAGGTCACCGGGTGGCGCAGTGGGGCCCACGAGCTCCTGGCGAAGCCCGGCGGCTTCTACACCTTCTCCGGCACCACCCACGAGGACCGCCGCGACTGGGTGCAGCCGGTGACGGACGGGTTCGAGCAGAAGAACTCGCTGGGGATGGACTCCTCCGACTACGGCGGCGGCACTCCGATGGCGTCCGTCTGGCGTTCGGGCGGGGGAATCTCCGTCGGGCACGTCGAACCCGTGGCGAAGATCCTGCGGCTGCCGGTTCGCAAGACGGCCGTCGGGGCGAGCATCGCCGTCGAGGGCGACACCGTCCGTACCCTGAAGCCGGGCCAGCAGCTGACCACCGAGACCACGTTCCTGACCGCCCACTCGGGTGACTACTTCGTGCCGCTCCAGCGTTACCGCGACTACATGAGCGACATCGGCCTGCGCGCCCCCAGGACGCCGAAGCCGGCCCTCGAGCCCATCTGGTGCGCCTGGGGTTACGAGCGCGACTTCACTGTCGAGCAGGTCATCGGAACGCTTCCCAAGGTGCGTGAGGTCGGCCTCAAGTGGGCGGTGCTCGACGACGGCTGGCAGACCAACGAGGGCGACTGGGACCTCAACCCGCAGAAGTTCCCCCGGGGCGAAGCCGACATGCGCGCGTTCACCAAGCAGATCCGGGACGCCGGCCTGCGGCCGCGTCTGTGGTGGGCCCCGCTCGCGGCCGACCCCGAGAGCAACCTGTTCAAATCCCGCCCCGACATGCTGCTGCTCGACCGCGACGGCAACAAGCAGGAGGTGACCTGGTGGGACGCCTACACCCTGTGTCCGGCGTACCAGCCCACTGTGGACTACTTCGTCGGCCAGGTGAAGAAGTTCATCGGTGACTGGGGTTACGAGGGGCTCAAGATCGACGGCCAGCACCTGAACGGGGTCACGCCCTGTTACAACCCGGCGCACGGGCACGCTCGCCCCGAGGAGTCGACCGAGGGCCTGGCGCAGTTCTGGCGGGCGGTGTACGAGGCCGCGCACGAGACGAACCGCAACGCGGTCATCGAGCTGTGCCCCTGCGGCACCGCCTTCGCCTTCCACAACCTGCCCTACATCGACCAGTACCCGGGCTCGGACCCGACCTCGTCCTACCAGGTCCGGACGAAGGGCAAGACGATGAAGGCGCTGATGGGGCAGGGTGCCAGCTACGCCGGCGACCACGTCGAGCTGAGCGACAACGGCAACGACTTCGCGTCCAGCTACGGCGTCGGCGCCGTCCTGTCGACCAAGTTCACCTACCCGGCCGGCCCCGACGACGAGAACGTGCTCACCCCGGAGAAGGACGCGCTCTGGCGCAAGTGGGTGAGCCTGTACAGCGAGAACATGCTGCCCACCGGCGAGTACCGGGGCGAGCTGTACGACATCGGTTTCGACAAGCCCGAGGCGCACGTCGTGGCCAAGGAGAAGACCCTGCACTACGCCTTCTACGCCGACCAGTGGGACGGCGCGGTGGAGTTGCGTGGTCTGGGCCGGGGCCGCTACCGCCTGACCGACCCGTTCAACGGCGTCTCCCTCGGCACGGTCGACGCCAGGCACAACACGGTCAAGCTGACCTTCGAGAAGTTCCAGCTAGTCGTCGCCGAACCCATCGGCTGAGCTGACTCGGATTGGCGAATGTGCGCGAGGTCTCCGGTAGAGAGCTCACCGGCCAGGAAAGCTGGACCATCGGAGACCTCGTGGCCGTCCCGGACGCTTGCATGCCGGCGTCGTCGACGAGCACCATGGCCGACACGTGAGCGGACAGCCATGGCATCACCTGATGACTTTGCCGGGGTCCTGGGCCGTCGGCCAGCTTGCTGCGCTTCTGCCACGGCGTCCGAGGTCCGACGGATTTCCTTTCCGCCGGCGGGGAGATCGTCTGCGACGATCTCCCCGCCGTCTCACCGTTGACCGTCACGGGGCGACTGCGGCCACCACCAGCTCCGCGATCTTCTTCTCGACTGCCGGGCTCCACCTCTGGAGCGCGTACGACACCGGCCACAGGTCCCCGTCGTCGAGCTTGGCGGCGTCCTGGAACTCCAGCGTCGAGTAGCGGGTGTTGAACTTCCCCGAGTTCTTGAACGCGACGATGATCTTGCCGTCGGCGTTCGCGTACGCGGGCATCCCGTACCAGGTCTTCGGCGACAGCTGCGGAGCGGTCGTGGTCACCGTCGAGTGCACCCGCTCGGCGAGCGCGCGATCCTCCGGCGCCATCTTCGCGATGCTGTCGAGAGCGGCCTGTAGCTCGTCGGCCTTCTTGGCGCCCTTCTTGCCCTGGGCGCGCAGCTCGGCGGCACGCTCCTTCATGGCGGCACGCTCGTCGGCGCTGAAACCGGACTCGGTCGTGGAAGTCGTCGCGGGCATTCGGGCTGCCTTTCGATCCTCGGGGCTAGGCGACCTGCCGGCCGTCTGGAAGAAAGGCTAGGACCCGACGACTCCCTGGTGCTTCTCGATTCCTGATCGGATCGGGCCCTCGTGCCTAGGTGACCCGTAGGTGTCGTCGTTCGGCCAGTTCCTCCGCGCTGACCACGGTGAGTACCGGGGTGCCGGGCGGCGCGAACATGGTCACCACCAGCTGCGACTGCGCGTCCGGAAGGTTGTTGGCGCCCTGGTAGTGGATCACGTCGCCGCCGGGCTCGAAGAGGGCGTCACCGGCCTTGAGTACCCGGGGCGGCTGCCCCTCCAGCTCGAAGAGGATCTCGCCCTGCGTGACGTAACCGAAGAGCGGCCCGGGGTGCCGGTGCGGCGGCGCGCCGGGATCGCCGGGCGGCAGGGTGACCCGGATGGTTCTGGCCTCGACGCCGGCCGGGATCCTCGCCGCCGCCTCCGGCAGGGTCGCGATCACCTCGACGCCTGGGGGCAGGTGTGCGTGCTCAGCGCTCATGTATTCCTCCATCGGGCGACTGTTCATGAACAGGGACCGGATGGGCGCGCTGTTTGTGACGGCCTACGCGATGCGGTGGGGGTCGGGCGGATCGCCTGACCCCCACCGGTCGGTGCGGCTCGGTCAGCCCAGGTACTTCTCCCACGGGCCGGTGATGGCCAGGGTGAGGCCGGGGTCCTGCATGTTGACGAAGAGCACCTTGCCGTCGGCGCTGAAGGCCGGCCCGCAGAACTCCGAGTCGTTGAGCTGGTTGCGGGCGATCGCGTACGTCGGGCCGCCGGGGATCGCGCTGAGCACGTGGGAGGCGCCCGAGCCGTCCTCGGCGAGTACGAGGCTTCCCCACGGGGTGACGGTCACGTTGTCCGGGCCGTCGAAGGTGAGGTCGTTGTACTTGACCGGCGTACCCTCCTCGGACTGGGTCTGGTGCGGGAAGTACGTCACCAGCTGGATGGTCTGGGCCTTGTAGTCGTAGAACCAAACCATGCCGTCGTGCGGGGCGGCGTCCGCCGGGAGGTCACCCTCGTCCCAGGCGTAGGAGTTGACCACGTAGACGCCCTCGTCGGTGCCCCACACGCCCTCGAACTTGCGGCCGCGAGTGACCTGGCCGTCGGTGAACTGCTCGCGTACCGACTTGGTCCGCGCGTCGCGGTCCGGCACCTCGATCCACCGCACCGGGAACGGGCGGCCCAGCTGGGCGGAGGTCAGGTAGGCGACGTCGGGCAGCACCGATCCGTCGTCCATGATGATCTGCATCGCGGCGAGGACGCCGGCGTTCGGCGCGAGCTCGGTGAGCACGCCGGGACCGACCTTGACCCCGTGCGGCGCGGTCCAGCGGTAGAAGAGGCCGTTGGGCCCGTCGGCGTCCTCGGAGAGGTAGATCTTGGTGCGGTCCTTGTCGACCGCCAGGGCCTCGTGGGAGTAGCGGCCCAGGCACTTGATCGGCCGCGGGTCGGCGCCGCCGTCGGCCCGGACCTCGAAGACGTAGCCGTGGTCCTTCTGGAAGACGCCGGACCGGCCGCCCTCCGCCCACTTGTCGCCGGCCCGGTCCTCGGTCTCCTCGCAGGTCAGCCAGGTGCCCCAGGGGGTCGGTCCGCCGGCGCAGTTGGCGACGGTGCCGGAGAGGGCGACGAACTCACCGAGGTTCCGGCCGGCGCGGTCGGTCTTGATCACGGTGCAGCCACCGGCGTCGACGGCGCCCGCGTCGTAGACGGTGCCCTTGACGTGCGGTACGCCGAACTCGGCGCCCGGGTCGATCTCGTGGTTCTGGATCAGGGTGTAGCGGCCGTGGCCGGCGTCGTAGACGGCCATGCCGTCGTGGGAGGACGGGGTCGGGCCCTGGCCGTGGTCGAGGCGGGTGACACCGGTCCGGGTCACGATCGTGTAGCTGAAGCCCTCCGGCAGGGCCAGGATGCCCTCGGGGTCGTCCACGAGCGGCGGGAAGGGCACCCGGCCGGATCCGACCGGCGGGCGGGTCCCGCCCGGGTGGGCCTGGGCCAGGGAGGGGAAGGCGCCGGCGACGGCGATGCCTACGCCGGCGGCCGCGCCGCCGGCGAGGAAACTACGACGGGAGGAAGGCACGTAGATCAACTCCTGGTCGAGACAAGTGCGACGCGTTGCAGCCAACTCGCGTGTACAAACACCGACGCGTCACTCATGAGATCGGTCGGTGACATCGGAGTTAAGAATCGGGGCTACGGACGCGCTGCTCAGGCGGAGGCGTACCGCCCGTGACGCTCCGGCCACCGATCCGGGGACGGCTGACCCGACCGGATTCACGTTGACAAGGCTGGCTAATCGTATTAGCTTTTAGCTAACCGAGTTAGCCAGCCCTCTGGAGGGTCCCATGACCGAGTACCTGACCGTCGACTCCGGCACCCTCGCCTACGAGGTGACCGGCGCCTCCGGGCCGCTCGTCGTACTCGCCCACGGCATGGGCGACAGCCGCGAGGCGTACCGGTTCGTCACGCCACGCCTGGTGGCCGCCGGCTACCGGGTCGTCGCAGTCGACCTGCGCGGCTGCGGCGAGTCGAGCGCCCAGTGGCCCTCGTACAGCCGCACCGACATCGCCGGCGACCTGCTCGCGGTGATCCGGCACCTCGGTGGCCCGGCCGTGCTGGTCGGCCACTCCATCTCCGGCGGAGCCGCCACCATCGCGGCCGCCCAGGCACCCGACCTGATCACCGGCATCGTCGAACTGGGTCCGTTCACCCGCAAGCAGTCGATCAAGCTGAGTGACCTGCGGGTCGGCCGCTACCGCAACGGCATGCTCCGGCTGCTCGGCGCCGGCCTACTGGGCAGCGCGTCGCTCTGGCGCAGCTACCTCGACATCGCCTACCCCGGGAAGAAGCCGGTCGACTGGACCGACCGGACGGCGCGGATCGACGCCATGATGCGGGAGCCCGGTCGGATGAAGGCGATGCAGAAGATGGGCCAGTCGACGCCCGCCGACGCCGGGGCGCAACTGGGCAACGTACGCTGCCCGGTGCTGATCGTCGAGGGCTCGCTCGACCCGGACTGGGCCGACCCGCGAGCCGAGGGTGAGGCGATCGTGGCGGCGCTGCCGGCCGGACTGGGCCGGCTGGAAATGATCGAGGGCGCGGGTCACTACCCGCACGCCCAGTACCCCGACGAGGTGACGTCCCTGCTGCTCACCTTCCTGCAGGCGAACACCCGGGTCTAGGGCCGATCGGGCCGCAGTCGTCGCGGCCGGCGCCGCCCCAACGCCTCGTCCGTCGTGGTGTCCTCAGACGAGCAGACGCTCCCGCAACGTCGCGCCCAGGTTGAACCGGCCCACCGTCCGCGGGCCGGTCGGATCGTGCACGTCGAGGGTGTTGTTGCGGCGCATGAGCTCACGAACCGCGGGCGGCAGCCGGGGTGGGTCGTCCATCGCCGCGAGAACCTGGCCGGCGCTCGTGATCAGCCGATCGACCAGGGTGGTCGCGTCGGTGTCCACCCGCACCCGGCCGTACTCCCAGCCGGCGGTGGTCAGGTCGAGCACCTCGAACACGCGGGTGACGAGCGGGTTCGGGTCGGTCAGCCGGTCGAGCCGGGACGCCCGGCCGCCGACCACCGTGACGGCGGCCGCGACCTGGGCGTACGGGTGGAAGCCAGACGGCAGCGCGAACAGCGGCCACCGGAGTGCCTGGCCGGCCTCCTTCCACAGCGGCCGGTAGTTCCGGCGGTGCACCAGGAGCCGGCGGCCCGTCCGTCGGTGAATCTCGTGGGCCTGGGCCTGTAGATCCGCGTGGGCTTCATCGGCGACCTGGCTGACGATCCGGACGGCCACCACCAACCCGTCGTCGCCGTCCAGCATTCCGGTGACCGCCTCGACCTGCTCCGGAAACCGGACCTGCGCGCGGGCACCGTACCGGTACTGGACGTCGCGTAGCAGCGCCTGCTGCCGCTCCGGATCGAGTTGGACCCGCCCGCCGCCCAGCAACCGCCGGAGCCAACGCATTTCGCCTCGTTTCAGCAGAACCATGCCGGACCGCGGCAATGCTAGTGCGTCCGGCCTCCCTTGTGTCCCGCGGCGTCGCCTGACGCGGATCTCGGATTCCCGCCGCGTGCCGCCGGCCGGATGGCAGGGTGGATCCGTGGACAGGAAGCGCGTCGACGGTTGGATCGCCGCCTACGAGCAGGCGTGGCGAACGCCGGGCACCGACCCGCTGGTCACCCTCTTCACCGAAGATGCGAGCTACCGGCAAGGGCCGTACTGGACGCCCGTCGTCGGCCTGCCGGCCATCGCCCGGATGTGGGAAGAGCAGCGAAAAGGCCCCGACGAGGTGTTCCAGATGACCAGCGAGATCGTCGCGGTCGAGGGCGACACCGCGGTGGCACGCCTCGAGGTCCGCTACGGCGACCCGGTCGACCAGGAGTACCGGGACCTGTGGATCATGCGATTCGCCGAGGATGGACGTTGCCGATCGTTCGAGGAGTGGCCGTTCTGGCCGGGACAACAGCCGGCGAACCCTCCCGACGGACCATGACCCGGTCGTTGCGGCGCTCATTGCAGGGTGAGCGGGGTCTCGGACTCGAGGCGGGACAGCTTCTCCGGGTTACGGACGTAGTAGACGCCGGTGACCAGGGCGTCCTCGATCCGCAGTGCCGCGACGCCGTCGATCTCCCCGTCGACACGGAACAGTAGTGCCGGGCTGCCGTTGATCACGATCGGTTCGGTGGTGAGCGTGCCGCCGACCTTCCGCATGCTACCGAGGAACAAGCGGATCGCCTTCTCGGGACCGACGACCGGCAGCAGCGCGGCCTGTTTGACGCCGCCGCCGTCGCTGAGCACGACCACGTCGGGCGCGAGCACGTCGAGCAGGCCCCGCAGGTCGCTGGTCTCGACCGCGTGCTGGAACGCCTGCAGTGCCGCCCGGCTCTCGCTCGGGGAGACCACCTTGCGGGGCGGCGGGCCTCGACGTGCCGCCGGGCGCGGTGCGCAATCTGGCGTACGGCCGCCGGGCTCTTGTCGACGGCCGCCGCGATCTCGTCGTAGCTGACCTCGAACGCCTCGCGCAGCACGAAGACGGCGCGCTCGGTCGGCGAGAGCGTCTCGAGGACGAGCATCATGGCCATCGACAGGCTCTCGGCCAGTTCGACATTCTCGGCCGTGTCCGGTGCCGTGAGCAGTGGCTCGGGCAGCCACGGGCCGACGTACGCCTCCTTGCGCCGCTGCATCGCGCGCAGGCGGTTGAGCGACTGGCGGGTGGTGATCCGGATCAGGTAGGCACGTGGATCGCGTACCTGATCCGGATCGACCTTCACCCACCGCAGCCAGGTCTCCTGGAGCACGTCCTCCGTGTCGGCCGCCGATCCGAGGATCTCGTAGGCGACGGTGAAGAGCAGGTTTCGGTGGGCTACGAAGGTTTCCGTCGCCGGGTCACCGGCGTGGTCGCTCATCTCGGGACCTCTCTTCAGGCCGGCCGGCTGGTGGCCGTCGGCGCCTCGCCGGCCTTGGCGCGCCGCAACTCCTGGCGCTGGCGGTCCTTGAACCACAGATTGAACGAGCCGGGTCTACGCGCCTCCTGCCTCAGCTGCCAGACGGTGCTCTTGCACACGGCCTCCTTCATCATCGCGATGGGCCGGCCGCCCTGGAAGTACACCCCGGTCGCGGTGTCGTTCTTCCTGGCGTACTGGATGATCCCGGCGTGCCGCCCCAGGCTTATGCACTCGCCGAAGAAGCCGACGTCGAAGGCGGCGGGCGGCTCGCCGGCGAGCTGGCTCAGCACCGTCTCGGCGGCCTGCGGGCCCAGCTGCACCGCGGACTGGCAGCTCATCCGCACCGGCAGGTTCGACGGTGCCGCCGAGTCCCCGGCCGCGACGACACGGTGGTCGTCCACGCTCATGAGCGTCTCGTCGGTGAGCAGACGCCCCAAGGCATCGGTGCTCAGTCCGCTGCGGGCGGCCAGGTCCGGCACGCCGAATCCGGCGGTCCAGATGGTCACGTTGCTGGGCAACTCGCGGCCGTCGGCGAGCTGGACCGCATCACCTGTCACGCCGGTCACCACCGCGCCTGACCCCTCGATCACGGTCACGCCGAGCTTGGCGAGCCGCCCGGCCACCGAGCGCCGGGCACGCGGATGCAGGTACGGCCCGAGCACCTCCCCGCACACGAGGGTCACCTTCCGGCCCAGCTCCGCCAGCTCGGAAGCGGTTTCCAGGCCGGTCGGCCCGGCTCCCACCACCGTCACCGCGGCCGATGCCGGCGCGGCGCCGACGACCGGCCGCAGCCGCGCCGCGTCCTCCAGGGTGGCGATCGGGTAGGCGTGCTCCGCCGCGCCGGGCACGCTCGGGTCGGCGCTGCCGCTGCCCACTGCGTAGATCAGGTAGTCGTAGTCGAGGGTGCCGCCGCTCGCCAGGGTGACGCGACGCCCGGTCGCGTCGATCCGCGTCGCGGTGTCGACCACCAGCCCGACGCCGGAGGCCAGAATCTCCTGGTAGTCCACGACCGCGTCGTCCGACCCGCCGACGAATTGGTGCAGGCGGATCCGCTCGACGAAGGCCGGGCGCGGGTTGATCAGGGTCACCGCCACGTCGTCGCGCCGGGTCAGGCGGTTGGCCGCCATCACGCCCGCGTACCCGCCGCCGACCACGATGACATTCGTGTTCTCGACCATGGCCTCTCCTTTTTCAAGGTGTGGCCTTAAGACACCGGGCGTACCGCTGTTTGTGACATCGGTGAGCCAGATCACTGACCGAGTGGATCCATGAGCACGCCGGCGAGCGGGCTCGACCGGGGAGGGCCCGTCCGCCGACCGATCCTGGGTATCCGCCGAGCCGCCCTTCGCTGCGCTAGCCGGCGCTGCGGCAGGAGCAGCCGGCCTGACATCCGCAGGAGTCGGTCCCGGTGGTGCTGCCGGTGCGGGCCGGGGCGCAGCAGGCGTCGCCGCGCCAGGCTTCCCGGCCTTCCTTGACGGCTGCGGCCGCGATCACCAGCGCCGCCACCGGGTCGGCCCAGGACCAGCCGAACAGGCTGTTCAAGCCCAGACCCACGAGCAGCACCGCGGACAGGTAGGTGCACAGCAGCGTCTGTTTCGAGTCGGCGACCGCGGAGCGGGAGCCGAGCTCGCGGCCGGCCCGCCGTTGGGCGTAGGACAGTGCGGGCATGATCAGCAGCGAGAGCGCCGCGAGGACGAGGCCGACGCTGGAGTGTCGCGGGTCGGCGTCTCCGACCAGTGCCCGTACCGATTCGACGCTCACGTAGGCGGCGAGGGCGAAGAACGACACCGCGATGACGCGTAGCGCGGTCTTCTCGCGTGCCTCCGGGTCGCGGCTGGCGAACTGCCATGCCACCGCGGCGGCCGACGACACCTCGATCACGGAGTCGAGCCCGAACCCGACGAGCGCCGTGGAGGAGGCGAGGGTACCGGCGGTGATCGCGACGGCGGCCTCGATCACGTTGTAGGTGATGGTTGCGGCCACGAGCAGTCGGATTCGCCGTGCCAGCACGGCCTGCCGGGCGGGGGGCGAGCCGAGCACGGGTAGCTGGCGTGACGGGGAGGCCATCAGCAGCAGCCCTTGCTGCCGGTGTCGGGGCAAGCTGCCGGATCGACGGCCAGCACGAGACCCAGAAGGTCGCCCAGGGCGTGGGTGAGGCGAGGATCGGCGAGCTCGTATCGGGTGCGCCGGCCTTCCGGGGCGGCCACGACGAGTCCGCAGCCGCGTAGGCAGGCGAGATGGTTGGACAGGTTCTGTCGTGTGGTGCCGAGCAGGTCGGCGAGTTCCGCCGGATAGCCGGGCGCTTCCCTGAGGGCGAGGAGCAGGCGTGCGCGGATCGGGTCGGACAGGGCATGGCCGAACCGGGCGAGCACCTGCCCGTGCGTCAACGTCTCCACCGCCTGATAGTACATTGCGCGATGTACTAACCCGGACGCGCATCAGGTGCGGGTCGATCGTCGGCGTGCCGTTCGCGGCTCCCGCCGCCGCGGCGGGGCGATTTCGGCGGTGCCGCTCAGCGGGCCCGCTTCGTCGCCCGTTTGCGGGGCGGCGTCAGCAGGTCGGCAATCTGCGCGATCGCGGACGGAACCAGGCGGTAGTACGCCCAGACGCCACGCTTCTCGCGCTCGAGCAGGCCGGCCTCGGTGAGGATCCGGAGGTGGTGACTCACCGTCGGCTGGGAGAGTCCGAGCGGCGCGGTGAGGTCACTCACCGAGGCTTCACCCTCCGGATTGGACTGGATGAGGCTGAGCAGCCGCAGTCGGGCCGGATCGGCGAATGCCTTGAGCACTCCGGCGAGGCGTTCGGCATCGGCGCGTTTGATCGGTTCCCCGGCAAGCGGCGACATCGCAGGCATGGCGGTTTTCGCAGGTACCACGCCCTCCATCGTTACACCGACATCATCGACAGGTCGGCGGAACCGGGACCAGTACCCCGATGGCGGTCGCGGAACCGGCCGTGACGGCCGGGATGCGGCCTCGGTCGGCGTTTCCCGCGGGGGCGCTTGTCGGCGTACCGCCCAGCGCTGGGATCGCGCATGGGCCGGGGCCGTCACCGCCACGTCCGGTAGCGACCAGCGCTGGCCGGATCTTCGGATATTCCAAGATCAAATTAAGAAAATCAAGATGCCGACGTTGACTCCTTAAGAAAGTCAAAGTACAACTGACGCGTAGGCGTCACCGAGGTTGAGGGAGCCGAGAGTGGACTGGCAGGAGCTGACGGACCTGACGCGCGGGCAGCGGTTCGTGGTCGAGCGGGTCCGCCTCGCCGGCAGCGGCGTCGTGGTCGAGGGTCAGTTCGAGCCGCCGCAGCTGGCCCAGCTCGGCGTCGACGACCAGGTGTTCGTTGCCGCGTTCGTACGGTCGCACGGTTCGATCAAGGAGATGGAACGGATCTTCGGGGTGAGCTACCCGACGATCAAGTCCCGGTTGAACCGCATCGCCGAGCACCTCGATTTCGTCGACACCGATCCGGCACCCACCGGCGCCGACGTCGTCGACCGCCTGCGACGGGGGGAGATCAGCGTCGAGGATGCGCTGGCCGAGCTGGAGAAGTCCCGGTGATCCCGCAGTTGGTGACGGTACGCCATCGCCGTCCCGACGGCCGCTGGCGGCGGCTGTACGTCCCCGTCCTGCCGGTAGTGCTGGTGCTCTCGCCGCTGCTGCTGCTCGTCGTGCTGGGCGGACTGGTCGCCTGCCTGGTCTTCCGGGTCAGCCTGGTGGGCGCGCTGCGTGGCGCCGGGCATCTGTTGTGGGCGCTACCCGGCGCCCGGTTCGAGATCGAGGACGGCCGGACGGCCGTGCTGGTGAGCGTGAGTCGGAGGGGAGAAGCGACGATGAATGAGCAGCGCCGCCAGGTCCTGGAGATGCTGGCCGAGGGCAAGATCACCGCAGGCGAGGCCGAGCGGCTGATCGACGCCCTCGAACGGGAACAGCCCGCGTCGCCGCCGGGAACCACGCCCCGCCCGAAACCCCGCCCCAGGTACCTGCGCGTGGTGATGAACGCGGAGGACCACACCGGCGGCGACGGGCCGAGCCGGGTCAACGTCCGGGTGCCACTGCAACTGCTGCGCGCCGGGGTCCGGCTCACCAGCCTCGTCCCTCCGCATGCACTCGCCCGGGTGAACGTGAAGCTGCACGAGTCGGGAGTGCCGATCGACCTCACCCAGCTCAAGCCGGAGCACATCGAGGACCTCATCGAACATCTCGACGACCTCACCGTCGACCTCGACGACCCCGGCGCCAAGGTGCAGGTGTTCTGCGAGTGACACCGCCACGGAGCCGGGATCAGGGCGACTACCTGCGGCGGTGCCGCGCTTAGCGGCCCGTCACCCGGCGTGCGCATCGACGGGCGGTAGAGCGGACGGGCGTCGATAATGGCGAGAGTGACGCTCGCCTTCGTCCTGCACCACCACCGCAAACCACGACCGCACTTCGACCTGCGGCTCGAGGAGAATGGTGTGCTGCGCTCCTGGGCGGTACCTCGGGGGCTGCCGGACGATCCCAGCGACAACCGGCTCGCGATCGCCGTGCCCGACCACCACCTTGATCACCTCACCTACGAGGACGCCGACAAGTCGATAGCCGACATCGGCACGTGGGAGGAGCACGACCGTACCGAGCGTCGGATGCTGTTCACCCTGCACGGCCGCACCGGCCCCCGGCGATACGCGCTCATCCGCACCGGCGAGGGATGGCTGCTCCACCTGACGAAAGAGCAACCATCGGCCGAGCGTGGCTAGCAGGTGACGCCACCGCTGCGACGGCGGCCGCACGGAAAGCGTTCAGACGGCGGTCTCCTTCCCGGCGCGCTCGGCGTCGAGGAACAGTTCGAGGGCCTCCACGACCAGGCGGTGGTCGTCGAGTTGAGGTAGGCCCGAGACGGTGACGGTGCCGACCGGGCCAGTGCCCCGCAGGATGATCGGGAAGCAGCCGCCGTGCGCGGCGTAGCGGGCCGGCTCGAGGTGGGCCTGCTCCTCGAAGGTGGTGCCGCGGTCACGGTAGCTCTGGCCCACGAAGTAGGAGCTGTGGCCGAACCGGCGCACCACGCGGATCTTGCGCTCGATCCAGTCATCGTTGTCGGCGGAGGTGCCGGGCAGCGCACAATGGAAGAGCTGGTGGTCGCCGAGGCGGATGTCGACCGTGACGCCGTGACCCCGTTCCCTGGCCATCTCGACCAGGCGCGTCCCCAGGGCCCACGCGTCGTCGTTGTCGAAACGGTCGAACTGGAGGCGTTCCTCCTGCTCCTGAAGCTCTCGCATCACGGTGTACGGCTCCCTTCCTCGTTCGTCAGAGCGATCTAAACAGAGCAGGCGGCGGTCAGGCGCCTGGGTGTGCCTCGGGCAACAGGTCTTGCTCCGGATCGTGGAGGCCGGGCGGGCGGTGCGCCGGCCGCGATGGCATGAGCGCGAGCCGGTCGGGTAGCCCCCGGGCATGCGCGTCGCCAAGTACCTGCACTCGTGTCTGCTCGTCGACACCGGCACCACCAGGCTTCTCGTCGATCCGGGTCGCTTCACCTTCGTCGAAGGTCGCGTCACGCCCGACGACTTCGGTGACCTGGACGCCATCGCGGTGACCCACCACCATCCCGACCACGCCGACCCCGAAGCCCTGACCGCGCTCACGCGACGCACCGGCGCACCGCTGCTCGGCAACCAGCAGAGCGCCGACCACCTTCGGGAGCACGGTCTCACCGTCACCGTGCTCGAACCGGGGCAGCACCGGATCGGTGCCATGAGCATCGAGGTGATCTCCGCCGACCACGAGCCCGTGCTGGCCGACGAGACGCCCGCCAACACGGCGTACCTCGTTGACGGGATTCTCCTGCACTGCGGCGACTCCCTGCACCCGGTCCTGTTCAACCACCGGGGCGTCGACCTGCTCGCCGTGCCCGTCATGGGCCCGTACCTCACCGAACGGCTCGTCGCCGGTTTCATCGCCCAGCTCCAGCCCAAAGGCGTCCTACCGCTGCACGACGGCTACGCCAGGGACTTCTTCATCACCCAGCGCTACGACACCTATCGCCCGTACGTCGAGCAGCTCGGGATCACCTGGCACAACCTGAGCGAGCCCGGCGACACGGCAACGCTCTGACCGTTGCCCTGAACGCGCGGGTACGCGTGAGTGGCGGCCCCGAGCCGGGGCGGCAGCGGGTCGCTGCCGCCCCGGACCGGGTCGTGGTTCAGGCGATCCGGTAGGCCCGCTGGATCGTCTGCGTCACCGTGTTGCCGGCGGTGTCGGTGGCCGTCAGGCGCAGCGACACGAAGCCGGGCCGCCGCGGGTGGACGATGAGGGCGACGTCCCGGACGACCGGCAACGGGACCCACGTCTTCCCGTCGTCGAACGAGGCGGAGACGCCGAGCGACCGGTTCGGCGCGGCGGCCGAATCGGTCTGCCGGTCCAACGCCACCGGAATGCTCATCGCCCTGCCCGCCCGTGCCGTGTTGGTGTCGTCGAGCTTGGGCGTCGGCCGTGCCGTCGTCAGGGGCAGTCGCTCGGGCTTCGACGTGTGGGCCGAGGCGAAGGTCCACGCCACCGAGACCGACGTCGACAGCCTGTCCGGTGCGCCGCGCGTGACAGTGGCCTCCAGCCGGTAGGTGGCCTTCTCGGCGGGTACCGCGAAGTCCGCCCACGGACCCTCGGCGGTGGCGATCTCCTTACCGTTGCGCAGCAACCGCAGGTGGACCGGCAGGTCGTCGCGGCTGGCCGGACGGCCGTCCGCGTCACCGAAGAGCGGCGGCGCGGCCACCGAGATGGTGTCGCCGTCGCGGCCCGCGTACCCCAGTGGTGACCAGGTCGGGGCCCCGGCCACCGTGGGGCCGAACGGTGCGGCGTTCCAGGTCTGGGTGTACGTCCGGCCCGCCTGGAAGGTGGACTCCTGCGTGGTGAGGTTGTCGCCCTCCACGAGGGTGGACGTCCACACGATCCCACCGTCGGTGTTGTAGTACTCGGTGCCGTGGAACGGCAGGTCGATCGACGTGCTCGAACCGACCGGGCCGGGGCCGCCGGGGGACGCCGCGCGGCGCTGACGTACCGCGGTCGCCGTGGCGGACTGGCTGCGGTAGGTCGCCTTGACGGTGGCCAGGTTCTTCGGCGACAGCTTCCGGGTCAGCCCGGTGAACATGTCTCCCTTGAGCACGTACGCGAGGTCGTACGTGTAGGGGCTGTTCCGGAAGGTGCCGTCCTCGCCGGGCCGGGCGAGCCCGACGCCCAACGTCACGGCGAACTCGGGGGCCGCGGCGGCCGGTCCGATCCGGCCGAAGAACACCTCCGCGAACGACGCACCGTCGAGTTGGACGCCCGGGTAGCGCAAGCCGTCGTTCCAGTTGGCGCTCACGTGGATGGCGAGCGGCGCGGCGTCCCGCTGGGGCACGGTCAGCGAGACCGGCCGTGCCGTGCGGGCGTCGACGGCCTCGGTGATCGGGCCGCGTACGTCCAGGACCGGCTGAACGAGCAGGGTCGACACGTCCCCCTCGTGGATGGTGCTGTAGAGCGCGTAGCGGCCCTTGGGCAGCCGCATGGTGCCCCCGCCCGGTTGCCCGTCGAGGGTGGTGAACTCGCCGGTCGTCAGGCTCGCCGCCACGGTCCGGTACTCGGTGGCCGGTCGGCCGTCGCGGCCGGTGTGGTCGAGCCGCACGTCGTAGCTCTCGACCTCCCGGTTGAGCGCGAAGGGCGTGCGTACCCGCAGGTCCCCGGCGCCGGTCGCGGTCAGCGCACCCTGGTAGACGCCGTCGGCGGCCTCCACCCGGGTGTCCACGGTGATCGTCGCCTCTGCCCGGCCGCCGGCCGGAACCACGAGGGTGGTCGGGCTGACCGTGACCATGCCGGTCGGGGTCGGGCCGACGGTCAGCGACAGGGTGATCGGCGCGGTGCTCGTGTTGCGGTAACCGACGACCTGGGTGATCAGCGTGTCGTCGGCGTGCGGCCAGCGCTGGACCGGGAAGTCGATCGCGCCGAGGTCGGCGGCGATCGGCTGGGCGACGGCGCGGCCGATGTCCACCCGGCCCGCGCCCTGTTCGTAGAGGCTGTTCTCACCGGCGGGCTTGGCCGAGTCCATCAGCGCGGCCTTCAGCTGCTGCCCGGACCAGTCCGGGTGCTGCCCGGCGAGGATCGCCGCCGCGCCGGCCACGTGGGGGGTGGCCATCGAGGTGCCCGACATCGGGACGTAGCCGCCACCGGGAGCCGCCGCCACGATGTCGACACCGGGTGCGCTGATCTCCGGCTTGATGTGGTTGTCGCCGACGCGGGGACCCTTGGCGGAGAAGTAGGCCCGCTGGTCGTCGGCGTCGACCGCGGCGACGGCGAGGGCGTCGTCGGCGGAGGCCGGCGTCGAGACCGACTTCGGCTTGCCTTCGTTGCCGGCGGCGACCACGAAGAGCGTGCCGTACCGGTGGCTCAGCTCCTGGACCGCGGTCTCGAGTGGGTCGAGCGCCGGGGTGTCGGTGTCGCCGAGGCTCAGGCTGATCACCCGGGCCTGCGGTGCGGCCCACTGCATGCCGGCGATGATGTCCGAGTCCTGGCACTCGTTGGTGGCGCAGACCTTGCCGACGAGCAGCTTCGCGCCCGGCGCCACACCGCGGTACCGGCCGTCGGAGGCGGCGCCGCTGCCGACGATGGTCGACGCCACGTGGGTGCCGTGACCGACCGCGTCCGCGGGGTCGTCGCCACCGGTGAAGTCCCGGACAGCGGCGAGGCGCCCGGCGAAGTCGGGGTGGTCGGCATCGATCCCGGTGTCCAGCACACCGACGGTGACGCCGCTGCCGTCGAAGCCGGCCTGCCAGGCCGCCGGGGCGCCGATCTGCGGCACGCTGCGGTCCAGCGTGACCTTGCGCTTGCCGTCGAGCCAGACATGGCTGACCCCGGCGGCGAGCGTACGTGCGGACGGCGTACCGCGGGTGAGTGACGACCAGAGCTCCACCCGGTCGGCCAGGCCCGCCCGCACGGCCAGCGCCCGGGCGGCGGGCAGGTCGGCCCGCACCCGTGCCGAACCGCCGACGGCCGCGGACCGCGCCTGCGCGGCCAGGTTCTCCGGGTACGCGACCAGCAACGGCAGTTCGGGCGTGCGGTCGTCGTAGCCGAACTGCCCGAGCACGGTGAGGTCGAACAGTCGCGGGTCGAGCCGCCCGTCGTGCAGCAGAGGTACCGCGTCGACCGGGATGACGTACTGGTGGCCCCCCTCCCGGCTGCTCACGAACCGCATTCCGGTCCGCCCTGGTCCACGCTGGATCTCCGGGTTGCCGTCCGCGTCCAGCGACACGCGGTCTCCCGTGATCAACGTGAAGGTGCCGCCTGGTCCGGAGACCGGCGTCGCCGGCTCCTCCTGCGCGCTCGCTGGGGAAGCCGACAGGCCGGCCGCGGCCAGCACGGTCGCGAGCACTGCGGCTGTCAGAGCGCGTCGTTGCCGTCGTCGCACATCGTCCTCTCCGCCACGGGCCTCTCCCGGGGTCGGCACGATGACGCCTGATCCGCTCGCCGGGTTGATCATGCGGGATGTGACGGGCGCCACAATATCGGACCGCGCCGGTGGGACCGGTCGTTCCATGCGAGTTGCATGCGGCGGTGACCAGCGGACGAGGCTTCGAGGGGGCAACGGTCGGATGCGCGACGCCGAGGAGTTCGACGCCCTCTACGCGGCCTGTGCGGGTCGGATCGTGGGCCACGTCTACCTGCTGACCGGCAACCTCAACGAGGCGGAGGACGCTGCCGCCGAGGCCTTCATGCGGGCCTGGCAGCGCTGGCAGACGGTGCGGGAGGCGGACAGCCCGGAGGCGTGGGTGCGCCGGGTCGCCTCCCGAATCGCGGTGAGCAGCTGGCGCAAGGCGCTCAACCGGATGCGCGCACACCACCGGGCCGTCGTCGAACAGAGCGTCCCCGGCCTCAGCGAGGATCACGTCGCCCTGTTGCAGGCGCTGCGGCGGCTGAGCGCCGACGAACGCCGAGCCGTCGTGCTGTACCACCTGAACGATCTCAGTGTCGCCGAGGTGGCAGCCGAGATGCAGCGGCCCACCGGCACCGTCAAGTCGTACCTTGCTCGCGGCCGGAGAGCGATGGCCGGGATGCTGACCGAGGAGCACCAGGAGGGGGCGTCCCATGGCTGACCCGCGCGACGACCTCACGGCCATCGCCGACGGGATCCGTCGGGTCACGACGCTGCCCTCGGCGCAGACGGTGCGCCGCCGCAGTGACCAGCGCCGCCGTCGTCGGACGGCAGTCACCGGCGCCGGGCTCGCCGTGTTGGCCCTGCTCGCCGGGGCAACGGTGCTGCAGGCGCGGAGCCACCTCGGGCTGCCGGACCGTGGTGTCGTGGCCCCGGCGGGCGAGGTGCCGCCGTCGGTCGCCCCGTCCGCGACCGCGCCGGCGGGCCCGCAGGAGGTCCTCGCCGGCCGGCGGCAGGTCGCGATCGTGGTCCCCGGTATGAACGGGGCGGTGTTGGCGGTCGACCGGGACGGCGACCAGGTGCGGGCCAGCGCCGAGCACGGCATCGACGATCGGGCGCTGTGGGTCCTGCGGCCCGAGGGCGACCGATTCCGGATCATGCTGGCCGGTCCGGGGGGCGCCGGCCAGGTCTGCATGACGGTCGTGCACGACGCCGCACCGGGCAGTGTCCGGGACCGGGTGTGCGATCCGAGTGCGCAGACCCAGCTGTTCAAGATCGAGCAGTTGGCCGACGGCAGCTACTCGATCTTCCAGGGGCGCCGGTACGTCCAGGTGGTCGACGGCACGAACGCTCTGGTGCCCGACCTGCCGGAGGCGCTCACCACCACGTACGAGTTCGAGGACCGCGGTCCCGTGGTCGACGAGCGCTCGGGCGCGGGAGACAACCCCACCGGATGAGCAGAGCGTGAACACGCCGTGCAGCGGTCGGCCCGTACGTGGCGATCGGCCGCCGGTGAAGCCGTGATCGCACAGAGCCAGGCCGGTCGACGAACCCGGTCGCTGGCGTTGTGCCGGTCGATGCGAGGTCAGCGGGTAGCGGCGGCCAGGAGAACATAGGGACGGCGAGCATCAGCCGGTCGGTGGCGGCACGCCGGCTCTGCTCGCTCAACCACGCCTCGGCCTGCTCCACGCCGATGGGGCCACTGCGACGACGGCGTCAGCGTGTCTGGCGAGCAGCGGCTGCGATGCGGCGTCGGCGAATATCGCGGCGTGAACCTCGATCTCGACATCGTGGAAGCCGGCGTCGACCACCGTCGCGCCGCGCTGCAGCCGTAGCAGTTGGTAGCTGCGTGCACGTAGCGTGGCGGCGTCGGGCGTGGTCTCGGCGGCGTCGAGTACCTGGATGAGCCTTTCGGCGTCCGTGCGGGCGGTGTGCGTGTCGGGCATGTGCCCCACGGTGCGACTGCAGGTGGACCTGAAGTCAACACTGGTCCAGTCCAGGCGAACCTGAAGTCGGTGAGTTGGTCGATGGAGTACTCGATCGGGGAACTGGCGGCCCGCTTCGGTCTGGCCACGCACGTGTTGCGGCACTGGGAGGACGTGGGATTGCTGTCGCCGGCGCGGCGGGTGAGCGGCCGGCGGATGTACGGCGCGGCGCAGGTGACCCGGGTGGCGGAGATCCTGCTGGGCAAGGAGGCGGGTTTCAGCCTGGAGCAGCTGCGCGAGCTGTTCGTGGCTCCGGACCGGAAACAGCGTCGCGACCTCTTGCACGGCCAGTTGGCCCAGGTGCGGGAGCGCATCGCCCGGCTCACGCCGTCGCAGACGCTGCTGGAGCACGCGCTGCACTGCCGACACCCGGATTACCAGTCGTGCCTGCACTTCCAGGCCATGGTGCTCGCGCAGCTCGACGGGGTAGACACGGCCGAGGCTCTCGACCACACGTGATCCCACAGCCCGCCATCAGTCCGGTAGTGCTCGGCCAAGTCGTTCCAACAGGTCCAGCGCTCCGGCCCGAACCGCCGGCTCAGGATCAGCCGCCAAGTGCTGCAGTGTCGCCCGATAACGGTCTCTGTCCTCGGCGGCGGCGTAGGGCAGCTCGAACAGGCGAGCATCCATGCACCGGGCAATGATGCGTGCCGGCCGCTGAGGTACGCCCAGTGCTGGGGGCGGTGGCCGAGAACGGTTCGACGCGAGACGGGGTCTCGCTACTCGAGGGCGTTGTGCGCTCGTCTACGACGAAGACTTCCCAGTCCTTCCGAGCAGGCGGTGAGGGTACCGATTGGTAACCCGGTGAAGGGGCCGCGCGGTCTGATGGGAGGCGGCCTCGCCGAACCGCGCGGGTCGCCGCAGAGCGCCCAGTGCGGTGCACCGCGCTCGAAGATCCCTGACAGGCAGATCAGTGAACGGAACCCACCTTTGCCGCGAAGGTGGAACAATTTCACAAAGGGTGCCAATCGAACCGAGTGCTGGACGGTCGCGACGATCCTGTCCACCGGCGCGCGGCACCTTTGCGTTGCCTGAGTCCGACCATGGGTGGTTCGTCCGCCACTGATTCCGGACTCAGCCCCCACCAAGGAAGGGACCAGTACTTATGGGACGGACCAGACTCTGGACGGTGGCGATGGCGGCCAGCGCGGCGGTGGCGGCAAGCGCCATCGGCACCACCGCCCTGGCTGACGGCCGGGACGACTCGGGCGACAAACGCGACTCGCACGACTCGCGGGACTGGGGTGACTCGCGGGACGACAAGGAGGTGAACGTCCGCGCCAAGCTCAGCGGCTTCGAGGAGGACCCGAAACCGATCTCGACGCCCGGCTCCGGCCGGTTCGAGGCCAAGATCGACGAACGGGACAAGGAGATCAGGTTCAAGCTGAGCTACGAGGACCTGAAGGATGTCCAGCAGGCGCACATCCACTTCGGAGGAAGACACCAGAGCGGCGGCATCGCTGTCTTCCTGTGTTCGAACCTGAAGGACGCGAAGGGCGGCCATTCGGCGGATGTCCAGTCCTGCCCACAGGCCCCGGCCAAGATCGAGGGCACCATCAAGCCCGACGACGTGGTGGGCCCCGCCGACCAGGGCATCCAGCCCGGCGAGTTTGACGAGCTCGTCGACGCGATCGAAGCGGGTGTCACGTATGTCAACGTGCACACCAAGCAGTTCCCGGACGGCGAGATCCGCGGCCAGATCAAGACCGACGACAAGAACAAGGACGACGAGGACCGGGCCCGCGACAAGGACGACGACCACGGGCGCACCTCGTGGAGCGGCGACGAGGACCGGGACTGGAACGAGTTCAAGAAGGCGTGGGACGACCACGAGGACCGGGACCGGGACAAGGGCCACGAGGACAAGGGCCACGAGGACAAGGGCCACGAGGACAAGAGCCACGAGGACAAGGGCCACGACGACAAGGACGACAAGGACAAGGGCCACGACGACAAGGACGACAAGGACAAGGGCCACGACGACAAGGACGACAAGGACAAGGGCCACGACCGCGACAAGTGAGCCCGTGGCCTCACGACAGCGGAACGCCTGACCGCCACAAGGGGTCAGGCGTTCCCCGTGCACGGCAGCAGCACCGGAAGGACCCGCCGGTGTTGACGAACCACGTCCCGCTGAGTGCTCGGCGATGTTCTTCACCTTCGGGCTCCGCACCAAGGTCAGCCGGTCCAGCATGGCGCGCCAGGTCTGTCACATCCTGCGGCAACCAGACCGCAGGTGATCAACCATCGGTCCAGCCGGCGTCACCCTGCACGCCGATCTCGCGGCCGACGCCGATCGTCTTTGAGAACGCACACGACTCGGCGCGACCTCAGATAGCCCAACCCACACGACACTTTTTCAGTCGTCGGCGGCACCAGAGTCGAAGAAGCTTTTGAGATCCGGGGGTTGCGTCGCCGGTGGCGACCTTGGCGTCGCCGAAGGGATGGCGAAGGATCTCGTTAATCGTCCCGTCGTAGCGCCGCACGGTGACGGGAACGCCCGCGGCGGCTAGGCGCTGACCGTATTCCTCCCTCTCGTCTCGCAGGGTGTCGTACTCGGCGGTGATGATGAAGGCCGGTGGGAGTCCGCTCAGGTCCGGCTCCACGAGCGGAGACACCAGCGGGTCGAGCTTGTCGTCCTCGGTGGTGATGTAGTGGTCCATGAACCACTCCTGCGCCTCACGGGTGAGGTTGCCGTACTTTCCGGCGAACTCGGTGATCGAGTAGTTCGTGCGCCGGAAGTCGAGGTCTGGATACACGAGCAACTGGAATCCGATCTGCGGCTGCCTCGCGGCACGTGCCTTCAGCGTGACCACCGCAGCGAGGTTGCCGCCGGTGCTGTCGCCCGTAACGGCGAGCCGCGCCGGGTCGACGCCGAGCGACCGGATGGCGGACAAGGCCCGAGCGCTTGACATTGCCCGTCTGACACGCATGCGCGACAGCCTCAGGCACGCCTCTACCTGTACCCACAGGCCGCTCATCGAGTGTCCCGAATTCAATGCCCGCATCGGGGACGTGAGCGCCGCGGGTTAGGGCGTGCCCCGCCGATCAGGTAGCGGTTGATGGCGGGGCCACCAGCGTCGGGCGCTCAGTTGAAGCCCGCCACCGGGCGCGGCCGGTAGGGGGCTTCGAGTGCCTTGATCTCCTCGTCGGTCAGCGCGATGTCGAGTGCGGCGATGGCGTCGTCGAGGTGGTGCGGCTTGGTCGCGCCGACGATCGGCGCGGTGACGTTACCGGCCACCCAGGCCAGCGCGATCTGAGCCCGGGAAACACCCCGGTTCGTGGCGATCGCCGCGACGGCCTCCACGATCGCGCGGTCGGCGTCCTCGTAGCCGCTGTACAACGTGCGGCCGAACTCGTCCGACTCGGTGCGGGCGGTGGTCGCATCCCAGTCGCGGGTCAGTTTGCCGCGGGCGAGGGGACTCCACGGGATCGTCGCAATCCCCTGGTCGGCACAGAATGGCAGCATCTCCCGCTCTTCCTCGCGGTAGAGCAGGTTGTAGTGGTTCTGCATCGACACGAACCTCGTCCAGCCGTTCAGATCAGCCAGGTACAGGGCCTTGGCGAACTGCCACGCGTGCATCGAGGACGCGCCGATGTAGCGCACCTTGCCCGCCTTGACCAGATCGTGCAAGGCCTCGAGCGTCTCCTCGAGCGGCGTCGCGTAGTCGAAGCGGTGGATCTGGTAGAGGTCGACATAGTCGGTGCCCAGCCGCCGCAGGCTGTTGTCGATCTCGGTGTTGATCGCCTTGCGGGACAGGCCGGCACCGTTCGGGCCGGGACGCATCCGACCGTGCACCTTGGTGGCGATGACGACATCCTCGCGGCGGGCGAAGTCCTTCAGCGCTCGGCCGAGGATCTCCTCGCTGCTGCCGTCCGAGTACACGTTCGCGGTGTCGAAGAAGTTGATGCCGGCGTCGAGGGCCTGCCGGATGAACGGACGGGACTGATCCTCGGGTAGCGACCACGCATGGTTGCCGCGTCCCGGATCGCCGTAGCTCATCGCTCCCAGGCAGATCCTCGAGATCTCCAGGCCGGTCGAACCTAGCCTTACGTACTGCACGGTGGTACACCTCCAGCGGGCGGCCGGGGCCTGTTGCCCAACCGTCGACACGGTACTCCGCGCGCGGCAGCCATGAGCGTCCGCTGCGCGCCGCACAGGTTCGGGATCGAAAGCCGTTGCGGCCGGCCACCAGCCCGGCCGCGGCGGCGGTGTTCGTCAGCCGCGGGTGAGGACCTCGCGGAGTCGCTTCGCGAACTCCTCGGGCTTGCCCGCGTAACCGAACTCACCACCGAGGAAACCGCCGTGATGGCTCGGGAAGACCGTGACCTCCTGGCCGAGCAGGGCCGCGGTGCCGAAGGCCGTACGCGCCGTGTACGTCTGCGCCGACTCCTCGCCGACAGCGATCACTATTCGCGCCGATGCCGCGGTGAGCAGGCCCGGATCGGGGCGGTAGTCCGTGATCGCCCACGAGTTCTTCGACAACAGCGGGTCGTCGCGAGTGCCGTCGTCGTGCGCCGGCATGCCGAGCATCGCCGGGTCGGGCGCGGGCTGGGCGAAGTAGGCGTCGGTGAACTCGCCCTGCCAGGAGGTCATGGCCATGAACGCGGCCATGCCGGCGCCGAATCCCTTGGACTGGTACGCCTCGTAAAAGGCGGCGCGGGCACGCTCGGCGTTGGCGGCGTCGGGAAGCACGGCGTTGATCGGCGGCTCGTGCGCGACCAGCGTGACGACGTCGCCGGGATGGGTCGCGACCAGTTCGAGCGCGGTCACGGCGCCGCCGCTGCTCGCGAACAGGTCGACCGGACCGGCGCCGAGCGCCTCGATCAGCAGGTGCAGGTCGGCCGCCTGTTGTTGCGGCGTGTGGTCGGACCGGCCGTCCGTGCGCTTGCTGCGGCCCAGGCCACGCGGGTCGTAGGTGACGACGGTGCGGTCCGGGAAGTTCGCGGCGAGCGCGTCGAAGCCCTCCGCCGTCATCGGCTGGCCGATCACGAGCAACGCCGGTTGGCCACCGGCCGACGGGAGCGGTCCGCGCACGTCGTAGACCAGATCGACACCGGGCGCGGCGAGCGTGTGGGTCTGCCTCGTAGTCATGAAGGTGAGATTAGGGCCGAGGTCGGACAGAATCCCGCCTGTGACATGCGCGGGAGTGTCGGCCAGGTCGCCGAGCGTGGTCGTTGGTGTCATGGCCGGCACCTGGTACCGGACTCGCCTGTCCGGTACCGTCGCTATCCGGACTCAGGCTTCACCCACAACAGCGACGGTCGGACGCTCGACCGCGCCGGGTTCGCGGAGATGGTCGCCGGCATCCGTAGCCGGGTCGCCGAGGGCACGGTGACCGTGCTCGACGAGCTGTACGACGGTTCGAACTACGCCGAGCGGCACCGCTACCGGAATGCGGGCCGGTGCTCCGGCCTTCAGGCCGGGGGTGAAGGCCCGCGCTGGGAGGGCCGTGAGGCCCGGGCAGTGCTTTAACCGGGATGGTTCTGTTGCTCGATGTACTGCTTTACGGCGTTCAGCGGTGGACCGCCGACGGAGCCTGCGTAGTACGAGCCTGACCACAGTTTGTTGGTCTGGTAGTAATGGTGTGCGAGGTCGGGGAACTCCTGCCGTAGGCGGCGCGAGGAGACGCCTTTGAGGCTGTTGACCAGCCGGGCCACGGCGACTTTGGGCGGGAAGTTGACCAACAGGTGCACGTGGTTGGCCTCGCCGTTGAACTCGACCAGCTCGGCTTCGAAGTCGGCGCACACGTCCCGCATGATCGCCTCCATTCGGGTCAGGTGCCGGTCGGCGAACACGTTGTGCCGGAACTTCGTGACGAAGACCAAGTGGACGTGCATCGCGAAAACGCAGTGTCTGCCCGTGCGTATCCTTTGAAGTTCAGCCATAGACCAACATGATAACGTGGCGGTCGTGCAGCTCCGTTACAACTACCGGGTCTACCCGGACGCCGCCCAGCGCACCGCGCTGGCGCAGGCGTTCGGGTGCGCGCGGGTGGTGTTCAACGACGGACTGCGCCTGCGCCAGCAGGCACGCGAAGCGGGTGAGAAGTACGTCTCGGACGCCGAGCTGTCCAAGCGGGTCATCACCCTGGCCAAGACGACCCCGGAACGGGCGTGGCTGGGCGAGGTGTCCTCAGTCGTGTTGCAGCAGGCCCTCGCGGATCTGAACACCGCGTACCGCAACTTCTTCGCCTCGGTCACCGGCAAGCGCAAGGGCCGAAAGATCGCCCCGCCCCGGTTCCGGTCGCGCAAGGACAACCGGCAGGCCATCCGCTTCACCAAGAACTCCCGGTTCACGGTCCTCGACAACGGCCGTCTGCGCCTGCCGAAGGTCGGCGACCTGGACGTGCGATGGCCGCGCCAGTTGCCCTCGGACCCGTCATCCGTGGCGATCATCAAGGACGCGGCCGGCAGGTACTTCGCCTCGTTCGTCGTCCAGACCACCGACCAGGCGCTGCCCGAGTCGGACTCGCAGGTCGGCATCGATCTGGGGCTGACGCACTTCGCGGTGCTCTCGGACGGCACGAAGATCACGGCGCCGAAGTTCCTGCGCCGCGCGGCCCGCAAGCTCAATCGGTTGCAGCAGGCCCTCTCCCGCAAGCAGAAAGGCTCGAACAGACGCAAGAAGGCCGTCGTCAAGGTCGCCCGCGCCCACGCCCGGGTGGCCGACACCCGGCGGGACTGGCAGCACAAGCTGTCCACGACGATCGTTCGCGAGAACCAGACGATCTACGTCGAGGACCTGTGCGTTGCCGGTCTCAGCCGGACCCGACTCGCCAAATCGGTGCACGACGCCGGATGGGCCAGCTTCACCGCGATGCTGGAGTACAAGGCGGCACGTTACGGGCGTAGGTTCGGCCGGGTGGACCGGTTCTTCCCGTCCACCCGGATGTGCTCGGCATGTGGCCGCATCAGCGGGAAGATGACGCTCAACGTCCGAGCGTGGGACTGCCGGTGCGGAGCAGCCCACGACCGGGACGTCAACGCCGCCATCAACGTGTTGGCCGCCGGACAGGCGGACAACTCAAACGACCGTGGAGCGCACGTAAGACCGGCATCCGTGCCGGCAGCGCGCAGAGAAGCGGTAACCCACCCGCACGCCGCGCAGTCCACGCGCAGCGTGGAGGGAATCTCCGTCCCATAGGGCGGAGAGGATGTCAACGGATGACCTTGACCGATGGAACGGTGGTCCACCGGGAGATGTACTACTTCGCGACACTGGCCGAGGACGGTCGTTTCCAGCACGTCCACGAAACCGGCTTCGACGTTGACTGAACGGGGATCCGAGCCGCCTCTCCCCGAACCCGGCCCGACAGGCAACGTGCTCAGGCGTGCGGACGCGCTGCGTAACCACGAGCGGGTTGTCGCGGCGGCCCGTGAACTGTTCGCCGAGCGCGGCCTGGACGTCACGGTGCCCGAGGTGGCAGCGCGTGCCGGAGTCGGGCGGGCCACGGTCTACCGCAGCTACCCGACCAAGGAAGAACTGGTGCTGGCAGTCGCGCGGGACGGCTTCCGCTCACTTCAGGCGCGTACGCAGGCCGCCCTTGCCGCCGACGACGCCTACCGCGCGTTGTCCGACTACGTGCCGGACCTGCTCGAACAGCTCGCCCGCGACCGCGGCCTCGCGGCGGTGTTCTTCGAAGGCCGGCTGCTGCCCGCCGCGAAACTCGTCGAGATGATCGGCCAGCTGGTCGAGGCGGCGAAGACATCGGGTGCGGTCCGCGCGGACGCCGGCGTCGTCGACGTTCGCGTCGTGCTGTGTGGCGTGGTCCGCCAACTCATCGTGCTGGACGAACGCGATCCGGCCGTCTGGCGCCGCTACGCGAGCCTCATTCTCGCCGCTCTCCGCCCCTGACCTGCGGCTGCTGGTCGCCGTGGAGGCCGTCGCCCACTGGTTGCCGGCGGGCTCGGCGAGGCTGACGGTGCGCTGGCTCTGTACCGCGACTGGTCAGAAGCTGGGCGAGTGTCCGTGCTGCCGGTGTCAGTGTGGGTCTGATCCGCCGGCGAGGGCGCTCACCAGGTAGGCGTTGCGCGACTCGATCAGCCGATGCAGGTACCGGTGCAGCAGCGCCTCGGTGATCAGCCACCCGAGCACGCCGTACGGGGCGGCGAAGTCGATGACGTCACGCATGATCGTGGTTCCGCTCGCCGCACCCGGGACGAAGGTGTGCTCGTGGCGCCAGCGGCGGAAGGGGCCGGCGACCTGCTCGTCGACGAAGCGGTGCGGGCGGTCGTACGCGCTGATCCGGGACGTCATCCGCCAGCGGACGCCGAAGTGCCGGGCGACCCAGGTGACCGAGTCACCCAGCGACATCCGACCGGACGTGACGCCGCCGGCCACCGCTCGCTCTCCGCCCGACGACATCGAGGCGGTATGTGCATCGACGTCCAGCGACAGGTCGAAGACCTGTTCCAGCGGCGCCGGGACGACGGTGGTGATGTCGATCAGCGGCACGTCCCCAACCTACGCCGCGGCGATCGATCGCCTCACCCAGCCCGCGGTGGACCTGTGACGAGCGGCTTCCTCGGCCTTTGTCGCCCGTCCCGGTCGCGCCCGACGGTCCGGCGGTTGTGACCCGCGTCACTTGGCTTGAACTTTCACCCGCCGTTCACGTCTGGAGCCTCCGGATACCCCCGCATTCCTCTAGGAGAACGATGCGATCAGTTCGCAACATATCGGCGCTGGCACTGGTGGTGCTGGGCGTCTCGGCGGTGGTGCCGGGCGGCACACCTGCGTCCGCACAGCCCCGGGCCGCGAAGCCGACGGCCACCCCGGCGGTGGCGAAGCCGGCGACCGTACCCGCGGTCGCTGCCAAGCCCCGGACGATCACGTTGGTCACCGGCGACACGGTCCACGTCAGCGCCGTGAACGGCCAGACGGCCGTCGACGTCGTGCCGGGCAAGGGACGGGAACGGATCCCGTTCATCACCCACAGCGCGGGCGAGGACGTCAGGGTCATCCCCGCCGACGCCGTCAGCCTGCTCAACCGGGGCAAGCTCGACGAGCGCCTCTTCGACATCTCGACGCTCGTCGAATTCGGCTACGACGACACCCGGGCCACCCTGCCGCTCATCGTCCAGCACGGCAGCGCCGCCCCGACCGGCCTGGCCGGCGCCCGGACCACCCGGGAACTCGCCGGGCTGAGCGCCGTCGCGGAGAGCCGCACGGAGGCGGTCTCCTTCTGGAACGGCATCACGTCCACCACGGGCACCGAGCGGCGCCTGCGGGCCGGGTTCGACAAGATCTGGCTCGACGGGCTGCGCCAGCCCACCCTCGACGTCAGCGTCCCGCTGACCGGGGCGCCGGAGGCCTGGCAGGCGGGCTTCACGGGAGCCGGGGTGAAGGTCGGCGTGGTCGACACCGGCGTCGACCAGACCCACCCCGACCTGGCCGGCCGCGTCGCCGCCGCGGAGAACTTCACCTCCGACCCGGATGCCCTGGACCGGGTCGGCCACGGCACCCACGTCGCCTCCACCATCGCCGGCGGCGGCGAGGCGTCGCAGGGCCGCTTCAAGGGCATGGCACCCGGCGCGACGCTCTACAGCGCCAAGGTCTGCGTCGAGGAGGGTTGCCCGGAGTCGGCGATGTTGGCCGGCATGACCTGGGTGGCGCAGCAGGGCGTCAAGGTCGTCAACATGAGCCTCGGTGGCCCGGACAGCCCGGAGACGGACCCGATCGAGGCGGCCCTGGCCGACCTCACCGACCGCTACGGCGTGCTCTTCGTCGTCGCCGCCGGCAACGACGGCATGGACGGTGAGTCCACGGTGGATTCGCCCGGCAGCGCTGCTGAGGCGCTGACGGTGGGAGCCGTGACCAAGACGGGCGAACTGGCCGAGTTCTCCAGCCGCGGTCCGCGCGCGGGCGACGCCGGTATCAAGCCGGACATCACCGCGCCCGGCGTCGGCATCGTCGCCGCCCGCAGCGCGACGTCCGACCTGTGGCCGTACGAGGAGAACCCGCAGTACACCAGCATGAACGGCACCTCGATGGCGACGCCGCACGTGGCCGGCGCGGCGGCGCTGCTGGCCCAGCAGCACCCGGACTGGACGCCCGAACGGATCAAGTCCACGCTGATGGCGGCCGCGAAGCCGAACCCCGCCATCGGTGTCTACGAGCAGGGCGCGGGCTTCCTCGACGTGGCGCGGGCGACCCGGCAGACCGTCACGGCGAGCCCGGTCAGCGTCGCCTTCGAGCGGACCAGCACCGCACAGCAGCGCACGATCACGTACGCGAACAGCGGCTCCGCCGCCCTCACCCTGGCCGTCTCCGTCGACGCCAAGGACGCCGACGGCGCCCCAGCGCCGGCCGGTCTGTTCGAGCTCAGCGCCTCCTCGGTGACGGTCCCGGCCGGCGGCACGGCCACCGTCACCGTCACCGTTCAGCCCGGCGCCGACCTGCCCGATCGCTACTTCGGCGGCGAGGTGACCGCCAGCGGTGGCGGCGTACAGGTGCAGACCCCGGTCGCGCTCGACATCGCCCGCAGCCAGCTGACCCTCAAGCTGGTGGGGCCGGACGGGGGAGCGCCCACGGCCGAGCAGGGCTGGGTGACCCTCCTGACCGACCTGGACCGGCAGACCACGCTGCAGCTCACCGACCCCGAGATCACCACGTACCGGATCCGGGCGGGCCGCTACCTGGTCCAGACCTACCTGCAGACCAGCGACGCACGCTTCCCGCAGATCACCTCCCTGGTGCGTCCGAGCCTGGACCTGACCCGGGACCAGTCGCTGACCATGGACACCCGCCTGGCGAAGCCGATCGCGGTGTCGGTGCCGAACCCGAAGGCCACCATGGTCTTCCCCGAGGCCGGCTGGACGATCCGGACCGAGCAGCCGCAGATCTGGGGCAGCAACGACCCGTTCGGCGTGCTGATGAACCTCCCCTTCGACCACCTGCGGACCGCGCAGATCGGGGCCGGCAAGACGCCCGGCTTCGTCTCCTACGTCAACGGCATGTGGGGCCAGGTGGCCCAGGACGGCAGCCTGCACAACAGCCCGTACGTCTACCGGGTCTACCTCTACGAGCCGGAGAAGATGATGACCGGGCTGACCCGCAAGCTGCGCGCGGGTGACTTCGCCACGGTCCGCTCTCAGGTCAGTGCGGACGTCGCCGGCGTACCGGTGTCGCGGCTCGCGTTCGCGCACGCACCCGGGAACTCGGCGATCCACCGGTCGGCCGACGGGCGCCAGGGCCCGCTGAGCTTCACGTACGACGTGCCGAGCACCATCACCGAGTACTACAACCAGGACAAGAAGGCGGTGTGGCAGTCGGTCGCGGGACAGCAGGGGTACACGTACTACGAGTCGCCGTGGACCAGCTTCAAGCCCGGGCGTACGTACACGGTGAAGTGGGCCAACGGGGTGGTCGGGCCGGTGTTCCCGGAGCCGAACTTCGGCCAGCAGTACGCCACCCGCTACTGGGGCGACACGATCGGCGGGCCGGGGCCGCTGCACGGCGACGGCGCCGGGCACATGGGCTTCCGGCACGTCGTCGGTGGCAGCGTGCAGGTGGACGTCTACCGCAACGGAGTCAAGATCGGTGACGCGAACCAGGCGCCCTGGACGTGGGACGTGCCCGCCGAGGAGGGCGACTACCGGCTGACCGCGAAGTTCCAGAGCGACCCGGCGTTCACCCTGTCGACGGTCGTCGACGCCGAGTGGACCTTCAAGTCCGGGCACGTGAGCGACGGCGACCTGGTGAAGCTGCCGATGACGGCGATCCGCTACACCCCGGAGCTCGACCTGGACAACCGCGCCCCGGCCGGGCAGCTCTTCGCGATCCCGATCTCGCTCGACCGTCAGGTCGGGGCGGCGCCGGGCCGGACCAAGACCTTGACCGTCGACGCGTCCTTCGACGACGGCAAGACCTGGCGGAAGCTGACCGTGCAGCGCCGCGGCGAGAAGGCGGTCGCCCTGGTGCAGAACCCGACCGACCACGGCTTCGTCTCCCTGCGCGGCGCCGCGACGGACACCAGCGGTAACACGGTCAAGCAGACCATCATCCGCGCCTACCGGTACTGACGATGGGCCCCGGACGCGGCGCCCATCGGCGTCGCGTCCGGGTCACCGGTTCCGGCGCGGCCGGTCGCGGACCCGCTCGACCGCGGCATCGCGCTCGGCGGCGTCGTCGTGCTCCTCCCCGAGCTCCACGGCGTAGGCGCGCAGCAGGTCATGCATCCGCCACCGGCCGTCGTCGGGCTCGACCAGCAGCTGCGCGCCGAGTTCGGCGAGCAGGGTACGGGCGGAACGCAGGGACAGGCCGCCCAGCGCGGCCGCCGCTTCCACGCCGAGCTCACCGCTCGGGTGCAGGGGCAACAGCCGGAAGAGTCGAGCTGCCTCGGGAGACAGGGCCCGGTACGACCAGGAGAAGACCGCCGCCAGATCGGCGTGCGCATCCCCGAAGCCGGTCAGCCGACCATCGGCCTCGGCCAGTTCAGCGGCGACCGCGGGCAGGCTGAGCCCGCGCCGGCCGACACCGCGGGTGGCGACCAGCGCCAGGGCCAGCGGCAGCCGCCCGCACCGTGTGACGATCTCGTCGACGGTGGCCGGGTCGGCGGTCGCCGCGTCGCCCAGGCGGCGGACGAGCAGCTCGTGGGCCTCGGCGCCGCTCGGCAGATCGAGATGCAACGAGTGAGCGCCGCCCGGGCCGGGCACGCCGGTCATCCAGCGACGGCTGGTGGCGATGACGAGGCTGCCGCCGGTACCGGGCAGCAGGTGGCGGATCTGTTCCCAGTCGCGGCAGTTGTCGAGCAGGATCAGCATCCGGCGCTCGGCCAAAATGCTGCGGTAGAGACCGGCCTGGGCGTGCAGCTCGGCCGGGATGGCGCTCGGTGCGACGCCGAGCGACCACAGGAAGCCGCGCAGCGCCTCCGCCGGCGTCATCACCGAGTCACCGGAATCGAAACCGCGCAGGTCCGCGTGCAACTGCCCGTCGGGGTAGCGGGCGGCCGACCGGTGAGCCAAGTGCACCGCGAACGTGGTCTTCCCGACGCCGGGCATCCCGTCGATGACCAACGCGCTGGTCGGCGGGTCCGCAACCAGTAGCTCCTCGGCGGCGGCCAGCGCGGCCCGGCGGCCGGTGAAGTAGGGATGATCGGCGGGCAACTGGGCCAGCCGCTCGGCCCTGGCCGGCCGCGAAAACGCCAGTTCGGCGGGTGCCCATGATTCGGCCTCCACGCGGCCCGGCGGCGCGCCGCGCCGGGTCGGGCGGGTGATGGCGGCCTGCGCGCGGGCAGGTGGCGCACCGGGCCGTACGAGGGTGGGTGCGGCGGCGTGCGGTGACCCGGGGCCGGCGGCCGGAGTGTGGTGGCGGAGCAGGCTGTCCCGCGCCGCGCGCAGATCGGCGCCCGGCTGGATGCCGAGTTCGTCGGCGAGCCGGTGCTCGATGTCGGCATACGCCGCCAGGGCCTCGGCCCGCCGGCCGTCCGCGGCGAGCGCGAGCAGCAGCCGTGCCTGCAGCGCCTCGTCCAGTGGCTCGCACTCGGCGGCCGACCGGATCGCGGGCAGCACCGAATGGACGTACCCGGCCCGCAGGGCGGCATCGGTCGCCGCCCGGGCGGCCGCCGACCGCTCGCCGTCGACCGCGACGAACTCCGGATGAGTCCGGCCACCGGACTGCAGGCCCGAGGCGCACCGGTCACGCCACAGTGCCAGCGCCTCCCGGTAGAGCTCGACGGCCGGCTCACCGGAGCTGTCCGCCGCCTCGGCCACCAACCGCCGGAAACGTCTCAGGTCGGACGACTCCCCGTCGATCCGCAGCCGGTACCCGGCGCCGTCGCGGATCAGCACCGAGCCTGCCGCCCTCGTCGGCAGGTCCGGCTCGAAGCGCCGCCGCAGCACCCCGACGTGCCGGTGCACCACGTTGACCGCGCTGGGCGGGGGATCGGACTCCCAGAGCAGGTCGACGAGTTCGGCGACGCTGACCGTCCCGCCGCCCCGGACGAGCAGCAACGCCAGGATCAGCCGCTGCTGCCGGGTGCCCAGGTCGATCTCGGACCGGCCACGCCAGGCCCGGATCGGGCCGAGAACTGTGAAGGACAGCGGGCTGGTCATCGTGATGCGATCCAGGTGGGGCCGGTTGCCAGGATCGCCACAGCGTGGCAGGACCCGCACCCCGGATGGGGTCCGCGTCGCGGCGATGTGAGCTGGGACTCTGCCGACCGGCAGAGTCATCCCTGTTCAGGCCGCGTTGAGACCGCTGCGCAGCGCGCGCAGCGCATAGTGGGTCCGGGACTTCACCGTGCCGATAGGCAACCCCAACCGGCCCGCCACCTCCTCCGGCGACCGACCCACCAGGTAGACCTCGGAGAGCAGGCTGCGCTGCGCCGGGCTCAGTCGCCCGAGCGCGTGCCGCATGGCGTACGACGCCAGCGCGCTGCCGGTTGTGTCGTCACCAGCGGGAATCCAGCTCATGTCGACGAGGTGGACCTCGGCCGGGCGGCCCCGCCGCAGCCGGACGCCGTCGATGACGAGTCGCCGGGCGACGGTGAGCAGCCACCGGCGGGCGGCCTCGGGCTCGGCCGGTACGGAGTCGAGGTGCCGCCAGGCCCGCAGCATCGTCTCCTGGAGCAGATCCTCGGCGGCCTGTTGTTGACCGTGCGTCAACAGGAGCAGGAGACGCAGCACGGCACGGGCATGCTCCGCGTGCAGTGCGGTCATGCGCTCGGCCCGGCCGGCCGGCGGTTCATCGGATGCCCGGAGCACGGTCTACCCCCACAGGCAGGAACAACGGCGAGTCGAGGCCCGAGCCTAGGGACGTGGGATGAGGTTGGACTGACGTGTGAGTGCGAATCGAGTGCCGTCGCCGATCGCAGTCGGTCACGGACGTGACGTGACCGCCGCGAGCAGGCCGGTCAACCGTCGACCGGTGCGGGTCTGGGCGTACGGGATCAGGGCCAGCGCCTCCCGCCACGCCCGTACCGCGGCGTCCTGCCGACCGGCGGCGGCGAGGGCGTCGCCGAGCAGCGCCAGCACCTCGGCGGCCGGCGCCGGCGCCGAGGCCTCCTGGTAGGCGAGCGCCGCCTCGCGCCAGCAGTCGACCGCGGTGTCGAGCTCGTGCCGGGCGTGGTGCGCCCGGCCGAGCACCTCCCACGCCTCGGCGATGCCCAGCCTGTACTGCGCTCCGCGCGACAGCGCCATCGCCTGCTCCGCGCAACGCATGGCCTCTTCCGCCCGGCCCAGCTCGGCGTTGCTCGCGCCCATGACCGCCAGTGAGTCGGCGAGCAGCCTGTCGTCTCCGACCGTCCGGGCCGGTCCCAGCGCCGCGGAGACCGCCCGGACGACCTCTTCGTGCCGTCCCTGCGCGCCCAGGATCATCGCCCGGTTGATGTTGGCCCGGATCAGCTCGCCGAGCAGACCGAGCCGGCTGAGCAGTTCGACCGCCTGGTCGAGATGCCCGAGCGCAATGTCGTGTTCGTGCCGGAAGTAGGCCGCCCCGGCCAGGCTTCGGTGCATCCGGGCCTGCCCGACCAGGTCGCCGCCGGCCCGGGCGGCATCGAGGGCCACCTCTCCGGTCGTCGTCCAGTCGACCCAGCGGCCGCTGAGGTCGAAGAACTGCTGCATGCCCAGGGCGAGCTGCCACGCCTCGGTGTGCCGGCCCTGCCGGGCGGCCCGGCCGACCAGCGCGGTCAGGACCTGCCGCTCGGCGGCGAACCAGCGCATGGCGTCGCTCTGGTCGGCGAAGCGCAGCGGGGTCTCGCCCGGCCCCGGCTCGATCATCGGGTGGTACTCGGAGGTCAGCAGCCGCCGGTGTGCCTGGTAGCTGGTGGCGCGATAGAACTGCAGGCAGCGCAGCTCCGCGGCGGCGCGCTCGGCCGGACTGTCGTGCTCCTCGCCGAGTTCCGTGGCGTAGGCCAGCAGCAGGTCGTGCGTGCGGTAGCGGCCCGGCCGTTCCTCGCTGATCAGGTGCGCGCGACTCAGCTCGCCGACCAGCGCCCGACCGGTGCGCAGCGAGACGCCGGCCAGACCCGCCGCCCCGGCGACCGAGATGTCGGGCCCGGGATGGATCGGCAGTAGCCGGAACAGGCGCGCGGCCGGAATGGAGAGTGCCTGGTAGGACCACGAGAAGACGGCCCGCAGCCCGGTCTGCGGGTCGTCGCCGTCGAAACCGTCCAGACTTGCAGGCGCTTCGGCCAGCTCGGCGGCGATCTGCGCCGGTGCTGTTCGCGGCCGGGCCGCTGCGCGGGCGGCCACCACGGCCAGCGCGAGCGGTAGCCGCCCGCAGCGGGCGATGATGGCGTCGATCGCGGCCGGGTCAGCGGCGACGTGGACGTCGCCGAGCGGGCGCAGGAGCGCCTCGCGGGCCTCGTCGAGGCTCGGCAGACCGACCGGCAGCGGATGCGCGCCGGCCGTGGTCAGCAGCGTGCTGAGCCGGCTGCGGCTCGTGACGATCACCAGACAGCCGGGGCTGCCCGGCAGCAGGTGCCGGATCTGTTCGGCGTCCCGGCAGTTGTCGAGCACGATGAGCAGGCGCCGGCCGACAAGGCTGCTGCGGTACAGCCCGGCCTGCGCGTGCAGCTCGGCGGGAATCCCGTCCTGCGGTACTCCGAGCGAGCCGAGGAAGCCGCGCAGCGCCTCGGTCGGGCTCATCGCCGGCTCTCGCCCGTCGTATCCGCGCAGGTCGACGTAGAGCTGCCCGTCCGGATAGGCGGCGGCGAACTCGTGCGCGAGGTGAACGGCGAGGGCGGTCTTGCCGATCCCGGGCATCCCGTCGATCGCGAGCACCGTCGGTCCGCCCGGACGGGTCACCAACGCGCGTGCCTCGGCGACGAGGTCGTCGCGGCCGGTGAAGAAGGGCAGGTCCGGCGGCAGCTGCGCGGGCCGGGGGAGCGGCGCCGGCGACACGGGACGCGCCGACGGGGTGCGTTGGTGCAGCAGCCGGTCGTACGCCTCCCGCAGTTCCTCGCCCGGATCGATGCCCAGCTCGTCGGCGAGCCGGCGGCGCACCACCCGGTACGTCTCGACGGCCTCCGCCTGGCGGCCGTCGGCGGCCAGGGCCAGCAGCAACCGGCTCTGTAGCGACTCGTCGAGCGGGTGCAGTTCCGCGGCCTGCCGCAACGGCCCCAGTACGGCGCTCATCCGGCCGCAGCGCTCGGCGGCGTCCGCGGCCTCGCGCACGGCCTGGGCGCGTTCGGCTTCCAAGGCGAGGAACGCGGGATGCAGGCGGGAGGCCGGCTCCAGGCCCGCGGCGCACCGGCCGCGCCACAACTGCAGCCCGTCGAGGGAGTGCCGCAGCGCCGACTCCGGATCGCCGTCCTGCAGACGCCGGCTGGCGAGCCTGCTCAGCGATCGGAATTTGAGCAGGTCCAGGGACTCCTCGTCGACGCGTAACCGATAGCCGGAGAGTTCCCGGGGGATGTACCGTCCCGCCGACCGGGTGGGCAGGTCCGGCTCGAGCAGGCGACGGAGCACCCCGACGTGCCGGTGTACGACGTTCGCGGCGCTGGCCGGTGCGTCGTCGTCCCAGAGCAGGTCGACCAGCTCCGTCAGGGAGACCGGTGAACCGGCTCTGGCCAGCAGCAACGCGAGCACGAGGCGCTGCTGGCGGGCACCCAGACGCAGTTCGGTGTCGGCGCGGACGACTCTGATCGAGCCGAGCACCGAGAAGCCGATCGTCTCGTCCGACTCCGCCCGCACACGGGAAACGGTAACCGGCCGATCCGTATCGAAGCCTGCGGCCACTGGACCAGGGGAATGGCCGGAGGTCCTGCTCGCACCCGGGTACGAGCAGGACCTCCGGCCGATCCGGCTGATGGCGTCAGTGTGCGAGTGCTGCCGCCGGGACCTCGTGGTCCCCGCCTTCGTCGCCGGCCGGGGCCGTCGAACCGCCCTCACGCCTGGCGTTGACGAACACGACGACGATCGCGGCCGCGGCCAGCATCACGCCGACGGTCCACCACATCGCGGTGACGTAGCCGTGCACCGCCGCCTGGTTCGCCAGTTGCGCCGTCGGTTGGCCGTTGAGGTGCGTGGCCAGCCAGGCGGCGGTCGAGCTGGCGGCGACGGTGTTCAGCAGCGCGGTACCGATGGAGCCACCGATCTGTTGCGAGGTGTTGACCATCGCGGATGCGATACCCGCGTCGCGCGGCTGCACCCCGTGTGCGGCCAGGTGCATGGCGGTGATGAAGCCTACGCCCAGTCCCAGGCCGAGCAGGGCCATGCCGGGCAGGATCAGCAGCGGGTACGAGCTGTCGATCTTGAGCTGGGTCAGCAGCAGCATGCCGAGCGCCCCGGCCAGGAAACCCGGTGCCATCAGCACGCGCGGCGCGACCCGGTGCAGCAGGCGCGGTCCGATCTGTGCGGAACCGATGACCAGGCCGATCACCATGGGCAGGAACGCCACTCCGGTGAGAACCGGCGACCAGCCCTTGACCACCTGCAGGTAGTAGGTGATGAACAGGAGCAGACCGAACATGCCGATCACGGCGATACCCAGCCCGAGGAAGGCCCCGCCCCGGTTGCGCTCGGTAAGTACGCGCAAGGGCAGCAGTGGCGCCTTGACGACGGACTCCACGACCGCGAACGCGGCCAGCAGCACCACCGCGGCGGCGAACGAGCCCAGCGTCCAGGCGGCCGTCCAGCCGTCGGACTCGGCCCGGGTGAACCCGTAGACCAGGCTGACCAGGCCCAGGCTGGCCAGCAGCGCGCCCGGGATGTCGAGCCGGTTGGTGTTGCGCGAGTGCGCGGCGTCCCGGATCACCAGTACGGCGCCCACTCCGGCGACCAGCGTGATCGGCACGTTCACGTACAGGCACCAGCGCCAGTCCAGGTACTGGGTGAGCACCCCGCCGAGGATGAGGCCGAGCGCGCCGCCACCACCGGCGACGGCGCTGAAGACGCCGAACGCCTTGGCGCGCTCACGTACCTCGGTGAAGGTCACGGTCACCAGGGAGAGCGCGGCCGGGGCGAGCAGGGCGGCGAAGAAGCCCTGAAGTGCCCGGGCGCCGAGCAGCATGCCGGTGTTGACCGAGAAGCCACCGATCGCGGAGGCGACAGCGAAACCGACCAGGCCGACCAGGAAGGTGCGCTTGCGGCCGGCGATGTCGGCGATCCGGCCGCCGAACAACAGCAGGCCCCCGAAGGCCAGTGTGTAGGCGGTGATCACCCACTGCCGGGTGCCGTCGGTGAAGCCGAGATCATGCTGTGCGGCGGGCAGCGCGATGTTCACGATGGTGGAGTCGAGCACCACCATGAGTTGGGCGAGCGAGATGAAGAGCAGCGCTGTCCAGCGTTTTGGATTAGCTGCGACTTCTGCAGACACGGATAATCCCCCGTAGTACGTTAAAAATTGATAAATCGACAGCAGCGGGCACGAACTCGTCCGCGTGGCGTGACTGGCAGCCGTGCTGAGCCGGGCTGCCGACGATGTGCCCGGGTGGCGGTGGCGGAGTTGGCCGGCCCCGGTGCGGCTGACCGGGGCCGGCGCAGGTCCTGACGACAGGTGTCGCCGCGCGCGGTGCTACGCCACGTTCGGCGTGGCGAGGCCGCCCTGCTGCGGAACCCGGGTCGGGGCGAACATCTCCTGGATCCAGTTCGGGTACGCCGTGGGCAACGCGCTGACGGCGTCGAGCTCGGCCAGATCCTGCTCGGTCAGGGTCAGCTCGGTGGCGGCCACGTTGTCCACGAGCTGCTCCGCCTTGCGGGCACCGACGATGACACTGGTGACGGCCCGCTGGGCCAGCAGCCAGGCGAGCGACACCCGGGCCGGGCTCACCCCGTGCCGGGCGGCGACCGCCCGGACGACGTCGAGCACGTCGTGACCACGCTCCCGGTCGATCGGCGGGAACTCGTAGCCCGCGGCGTGGCGCGAGCCGGCGTCGGTGACGCCGTCACGGGTGACCTTGCCGGAGAGGAAACCGCCGGCCAGCGGGCTCCACACGGTCAGGCCGACGCCCTGCGCCTCGGCCATCGGCACCAGCTCCCGCTCGATGTCCCGCCCGAGCAGGGAGTAGTAGACCTGCGCCGAGACGAACCCGGCCTGGTTGTGCTGCGCGGAGATGCCCAGGGCCTGGCTGATCTGCCAGGCGGCGAGGTTGGCGCAGCCGATGTAGCGGACCTTGCCCTGACGGACCGCGTCGTCGAGCGCGCTCAGCGTCTCCTCGATCGGGGTCAGGTGGTCGAACTGGTGGATCTGGTAGAGATCGATGTGGTCCGTACGCAGTCGGCGCAGGCTGTTCTCCAGAGCCCGCATCACGTGCAGCCGGGACAGCCCGTTGTGGTTGGGCCCCGCCCCGGTCGGCGAGTACAGCTTCGTCGCCAGTACGACATCCTGCCGGCGTTGCTTGAGGGACTGGCCGAGCAGATCCTCGGATTCCCCGTCGCTGTAGAAGTCGGCAGTGTCGATGAAGTTGATGCCCGCGTCGAGTGCCGTGCCGACCAGGCGATCGACATCCTCCTGCCCCAGGGCGCCCAGACTGCCCCAGACCGGATGCGTCGCGCCTCCGAACGTCATCGTGCCCAGTGAAATCTCGGAGACCCACACTCCGGTACGCCCAAGTAGGCGGTATTTCATCGTCTGCTCCTCGTTGATCGTCGAGCCCGGCGAGCTGGTGGGCAACCGCTCACCGATCCGGGCCAGCATCGTCGGACATAGTGTCGAGACAGGGTGTCCGATGAAAGGCTACACCGCCGCGTCGGCGGGCAACCACGGCTGAGTTGGCGTGCTGTCGGACAGGCGCCGTGGCAGCCACTGCCCGGCGCGATCCGGTGCCCGGATGAGGGCGGAACGCGGAGTTAATCCCGATCGTCATTGACCGAGGCGGGGAGTTCCGTGCCCGATCAGCACGAGAGGTCGCGTTTGCTCCGTACCCGCGACCCGGTCGACCGGCCGTCCGCAGTGACGCAGCAGACTCGCGAGCGCGTCCCCCAGCGTGCGGGCCGAGGTCGGCGCGCCGGACCTCGCCCGAGCACCCGCCGGCCGCACCCGCACACCTCGTCAGTGCTCCGCTCCCGTCAGGTCTCGACGGTCTCCTGCCACGCGCTCGCGACCAGAGCAGGGAGGACGTGTGCCGCGGTGCCGCGAAGGTTGATGGTGGCGACCCGATCGAGTGGGGTCGGCTCCGGATTGACCTGGATCACGGTGGCACCGACGCGTGCGGCGACCCCGGGGATCTCGGCGGCCGGGTACACGACACCGGAGGTGCCGACCGTCAGCAGCACGTCGCACGCCGCCGCGGCTTCGACCGCCGCGGTCAACGCCGCCTCGGGTAGCGCCTCACCGAACCACACCACGCCCGGGCGAACGAGCGCCGCGCAGCTGGGGCACCGCGGCGGCGGGACCCGGCGGCCTTCGTCCGGCGTCGCGATCTCGCTCACCGGTGCGAAGGTGGCCGGGTGAGCGGCCGCGACGCACCGGGGCGCGAAGAGGCTGCCGTGCAGGTGGATCACCCCGTGGCTGCCGGCCCGTTCGTGCAGATCGTCGACGTTCTGCGTGACGACGCTGCACTCGGGGGCCCGGTTCTGGATGATGCTGATCGCCCGATGCCCGGCATTCGGCTCGGCCCGGGACACCCGCGCCCGCCGCCACTCGTACCAACCCCAGACCAGATCCGGGTCGGCGTGGAACGCCTCGGCGGTGGCGAGCCGCTGAGGATCGAACCGCGCCCACAGGCCAGTGAGATCGTCGCGGAAGGTGGGCACGCCGCTCTCGGCGGAGATCCCGGCGCCAGTGAAGACGACCACGCGGCGGGCGTCGCCGAGGAGCTCACCGGCCTCACGCGGCAGAGCGCTGTCCATGCCTAGACATCCTGCCATCGGTGTCGGCCGGTCGGCCTCAGCGGCGAAGCGGCGCCTCCCGATCCATGTGCGACAGCTTCTCGGGGTTGCGTACGGCGTAGAGCCCGGTGATCAGGCCGTCGTCCACGCGTAGCGCCACGACGGTGTCGATCTCGCCATCGAGGCGGAGGATCAGCGCAGGGTGGCCGTTGACCTGTGCCGGCCGCAGCTCCGCGAGCCCGGCGATCCTGCCCAGCCCGGCGGTCAGCACGCGAGCCACCTTGTCGGCCCCCAGGATCGGCCGCAGTACGGCCTGCTTGATGCCGCCACCGTCGCCCAGGAGAACGACGTCCGGCGCGAGGATGTCGACCAGGCTCTGCAGATCGCCCGTTTCGACCGCCCGTTGGAACGCATCGAGCGCGTCCCGGGTCTCGGCCACGGAGACCACGCCGCGCGGCCGACGGGCCGCGACGTGTGCCCGCGCCCGGTGCGCGATCTGGCGGACCGCCGCCGGGCTCTTGTCGACGGCTCCCGCGATCTCGTCGTACTCCAGATCGAAGACCTCACGCAGCACGAACACCGCGCGCTCGGTCGGCGTGAGCGTCTCCAACACCAGCAACATCGCCATCGACACGCTCTCGGCCAACTCGATGTCCTCCGCCACGTCGGGCGCGGTCAGCAGCGGCTCGGGCAACCAGGAGCCGACGTAGGACTCCCTCCGGCGACGGAGCGTACGCAGCCGAACGAGTGCCTGGCGGGTGGTGATCCGGACCAGGTACGCGCGCTGGTCCCGTACGGCGTCGAGGTCCACCTCCACCCACCGCAGCCAGGTCTCCTGCAGTACGTCCTCCGCGTCGGCGGCCGAGCCGAGCATCTCGTAGGCCACGGTGAACAGCAGGTTGCGGTGGGCGAGGAACGCCTCGGTGGCGGCGTCCGGGCGGTCGTCGGCGCTGCTGCCACGATCGTCGGATGCGGTCTGCGACGTGCCGGCCATGGGTGGCTCCTGTTCGCTCTCGACGGGGTCACCCACCAGATGCCGAGACCCGTCGTTCTGTGACACCCGGACGGTAGCCAACCGTCCGGCTGTGGCGCGCGTCACCTGCTGTCACAGGGATCCGTTCGTCGGCATCTCGTGTTCGTCCAGCCCAACACCACGAGTAAGGACGACGCGATGAACACCCGATTCAACATGTTCGACAACGAGATCGGCATCAGGTTCGCCAAGCGGTTCGCCAACGCAGGCACCGCCATCCACCAGTCGCCGCTGCCGAAGTCCACTCAGGAGCTGGTCTCGCTGCGCGCCAGCCAGATCAACGGCTGCGGTTGGTGCATCGACATGCACACCAAGGAGGCCGCCGCCGCCGGTGAGACCGCTGTCCGGCTCAACCTGGTCGCTGCGTGGCGCGAGTCGACCGTGTTCACCGAGGCCGAACAGGCCGCGCTGGCGCTCGCCGAAGAGGGCACCCGGCTCGCCGACGCCCACCAAGGCGTGTCCGACGAGACCTGGGCCCAGGTACGCAAGCACTACGACGACGACCAGGTCGCCGCGCTGGTGTGCCTGGTCGCCCTGATCAACGCGGCGAACCGGCTCGCCGTGATCGTGCACCAGCAGGGCGGCTCCTACGAGCCCGGTGCGTTCGCCAACTGGTCGAACTGAGCGGCGTGCGGTTCCCGCCCGGCAGGATCGTTCGATCCGGCCGGGCGGGAGGCCGCCCTGCCCGCCAGTGGCGTCGGCCGGACCACGTCCCAACCCAGGCGCCGGCGTAAGGTCACCCACGTCGATGCCATGGGGGTCGGCGACTGCCAGGTTTGGCGGCGAGGGGAGGCCGGCAGGTGGGGGACAACAACCCGGAGCCGACACCGCTGCGCTACGACCAGACGGGTCTGCGCGGACGGCTCGCCCGAGTCCTCGTCGCGGAGCCGACCGACGAGATCGACTGGCCGGCGGACCTGCCGGCCGGGATCGAGACGGTCGTCATCCTCGACGACGAGCCCAACCCGCATCACTCTCTGCGGGTGCACCCGCCCGGCGATCCCACCCGCGTAGCGTTGGTGGTCTTCGATCAGCTGGCGCTCCATGATGATGCCCAGGAGGGGTGAGGACGATGGATCCGCGGCGCATAGAGCTCAACCGGCGGCACAGCCGGGAGATGGGGCGGCTCTTCTCGACATTCCTCGACGCTCACCCGGATGTCGAGTCCGAAGTCGACGGAGCGCAGATGACGGCGGCCCAAGAGGCGGCGTGGAGCGCCTACAGCGCCGAGATTCTCGGCCGGCATCAGGCCGAGCGATCCGCGCTCGCCGACGTGATCGAAGCCGAGCAGCGGCTCGGCGACCGCTGACCGGCACGCGGCATCGGAGCGACAGTCAATTCCTCGTCATCCCGGCGCAGGTCGCGCGATCGACGTCCGTTACTTGCCGCGAAGCCTCACATCCGTATGCTCTCGGGGGTGACCGCGCCATCCCCCGGCACCGCCAACCAGGCTTCCCCGAACGGCCCACGCTCCAGCATGATCGTCGTGATCGGTGGTGAAGGACCGTCCCCTGGCCGCCCGGCCTGGTTGCTGATCGGGCCGGCGCTCACCGCACTGCTGGGTGTCTACCTGCTCGCCATCACCTTCGGGTCAGGCGGGACCGCGATGCGGATGGACATGGATCTGCCGGCCTCGGTGATCCCCTGGAGCTTCGTCGCCTACCTGCTCCCGGCGCTCCTCGCGGTTCCGGTCGGTTACCTGCTCGGCCGGCGATGGCCGACCACGATGGCGCTGCCCGCGGCCGTCCTGCTGATCCTCGGAACGCTCCTGACGACACTGGCCCCGGGCAGCGGCTCCCTGCTGTTCGCCCGCGTGCTGACCGGGATCGGGGCCGGTCTCGCCTGGGGCGTCACGGCAGCGTTGGTCGCGCAGATGGGGGCACGTCGCGTCTGGCTGGCGCCTCTCATCGGTGGCATGGCGGTGCTGGCATTGGGTTTCGGGGCTGCGTCCGGGATGCTCTTGACGCGGGGGCTCACCTGGCGGATGCCGTTCCTGCTGGCGGTGCCGTTCGAGGGGGTGGCGGTGCTGGCCACCACCGTGACCGGGATCGTCATGCTGACGCGGAGCCACCCGCGAGGCCACTAACTGTTTCCGCGGTACCGGCGTTCGCGGTGCACGGTCCGCAGCCCCATCCCGATCGCTACCGACGCGGGCGCGACGATCCACCACCCGCTCGGCCGAGCCCCGAGCAGGTGAAGTGCCAGGTAGCAGAGCGCGAGGATTCCGGCGAACAGCGCGAGGTCGTATAGACCTCGGCGAACATTCGGAGACATGGCAACGAGCGTATCCGCGCGGGCCACGACCGCAATGTCTGGCTTCTCGCGTCTCAGCTGAGCCAGAAGGTCGACTTCGCGCGGGACGCTCTCCCCACCGTCAGGGCACCCTTGTCGTGGTTGACGTAGCTGCCCGGACTGCCCGACAGCTCCAGCGAGACGGCATTGCTGTTCGCCAGGCCAGGCACTCTGCGGAAGCTGGCCTGCGCGCCGAACGCGTCGCCGTCCTGCACCGGCTCGATGCGCAGGCTCGTCCCGTCGACCCGCCAGTAGCGGTCCGGGAAGTTCACCGACTGGATCGAGACGGTGCCGTCACCGGCGAACCCGGGTACGAACCGGAACTGGGAGTCGGCGAGCTCCCGTACGTGCGGATCGACCCGCAGCTCGTACGCGTAGTGACGTACGAACGACGACGTGGCGTTAGCGGGCGACAGCCGTACGATCGGGCCGCCTCTGCCCACCGGCACCCCGAACAGGGGAGTGCCGTCCGCGTGCCAGTAGAGGCGCTGCGCACGGGCGTGCCGGTTCGGGTCGTAGAGCGGATCACCGACGATGTCCCGGTAATCCCGCGCGTGGTAGACGAGCACGTCGGTCTCACCGTCCTCGGCGACGGTGAAGCTGTTGTGCCCCGGGCCGTACTGCCGCGTCTGCTCGGTGGTGGTGAACACGGGGTCGGGGTTCTTGCTCCAGGTGGCCGGGTCGAGCAGGTTGGCGCGGGCGTCCGCGGTGAGCAGCCCCATGCAGTAGCGGGCGTCGGTGGCGCTGGCCGAGAAGCTGACGAAGATCCGGCCATTGCGTTTGATGACGGCCGGGCCCTCGTTGACCCGGAAGCCCTGCACCTCCCACGACTTGGTGGGCGTGGCGATGCGCGCCGGATTCCCGGTGATGGTGAACGGCGAGGTCATCCGGGCGATGTAGAGGTTGCTGTTGCTGCTGATCTCCGGCTCGCTCTGCGCCCAGATCAGGTAGCGCTCCCCACGGTGCTCGAAGGTGGTGGCGTCGAGCGCGAAGCTGTCCCAGGGCGTGACGATCTGCCGCGGCGCCGACCAGCCGCTGACCTCGCGGGGGTCGGCGGCGGTGGACTCCATGACGTACATGCGGATCCGGAAGACGTTGTCGGAGTCGCCGGCGGCGAAGTAGAGGTACCAACGCTCGTCGATCCGGTGCAGCTCGGGGGCCCAGATGTGGCCGCCCATCTTCCCGCTGGCGGGACGGCGCCACACCACCGCCTCGGCGGCGTCGCCCAGCCCCTCGATGGTCGGTGCGGCCCGCACTATGAGCCGGTCGTACTCCGGCACGGACGCGGTGAAGTAGTAGCGGCCGTCGGTGCGGGGTGTCACGAACGGGTCGGCCCGCTGCCACACGAGGGGATTGGTGGTCGGAGCGCCGTAGACCTCGGCGTCGGTGGGCGGCGCCGCCCAGGCGTTTCTGCCTCCGGTGGGGAGGACCAGCCCGGTCGCGGCCACGCCGAGGCCACCGCGCAGGAGGGTACGTCGGTTGAGAGGGGGATTCATCGCTGCTGCACCTACTTCGTCTGAACGCGGATGAAGGTCACCGAGTACGGCTCGAAGGTTCGGGTGAAGGTGGGCGCGACGCCCTTGATGGTGCTGGTCACCGGCTTGATGAGCTGGGCCGTACGGGTGTTGAGCTCCTCCGGGTCACCGCTGATGACGGTCATCTGCGCCTTGCCGGCGACGTGCACACCGGAACCCAGGTTGATCGTGGTGCGGGCCGGGGCGGCCTGCGCGTTGACGACCTTGACGATGAGTTGGCGGGCGGCGACGTCGCGGGTGACGACCTGGGCGAACGGCTCGGTCACGGCGTTGTCGTCGAAGCTGCCCCACACCTGCCCGTCGAGCAGCAGGGTGACCTTCGTGCCGCGGATCTGGACGGTGATGTCGTAGGTGCGGCCGGTCTCGATGGTGTTGGGCTTGGCGATCAGCGTGGTTTTGCCGCCGTTCACTGCCTTCTCCACCGCGCCCTGGGTGTTGTTCCAGCCGCCCAGGTTCCACCAGTAGTAGTTGCCGGTGTCCTTCACCCCGAACCCGACGAGGAACCCTTCGGCACCGGAGAGCTTGGTCGCCTTGACGTCGAGGTCGTAGTCGCGCCAGTTCTCGTCGCCCGCCTCGACCATGGTGTTCTCGGCGGCCGTGTCGGACTGGACGTAGCCGCCGTCGACGACCGACCAGGTGCCGCGGCCCGCGATCGGGGTCCACTGCCCGGCACCGGCGGAGAAGTCGTCGTGGAACAGTTCAGTGCCGTCGGCCGCGGTGACCGCCACGTCGTCGTACCGCGCTGCGGTCCGCCAGGTGGAGAGCCCGACCGCCCCGGTGACCGGCTCTGGTGTCCGCACCGAGCCGGTGGAGGTGCTCGGCACCACCCGGTCACCGACGTTGTTCATGAACAGCTTCTGGACCTCGTAACTGGCCGAGCCCCACGACTGGTCGTTGTCGAACCAGATCATGTCCGGCCGCCACTGGACGTAGTCGATGTTGGCCAGCAGGGGAGCGTAGGAGGCCATCGTCACCACGTCGGCGTTGCGCTCCAGGCCGGTCAGGTACGCGCCCTCGGCCAGCGCGTTGTAGAGCTTGTTGTCCTGGGACGCGTACTCGCCCAGCCACACCTTGGCGCCCGAGCGATCGTAGCTGTCGTAGCGCTTGTTGTTCTGCAGGAACCAGTCGGGGCTGTTGTAGTAGTGCTCGTCGACCATCTCCACCCCGTTGGCACGGTTGAGTTCCCACGCCCGGTCGAAGGTGGCGCCCATGTCGTCGGGCCCGGAGTTGCTGATGACCGTGATGTTCGGGTACCGCGCCTTGATCGCGTCGCGGAACTTCACGAAGCGGGCCATGAAGGCGTCGGGCAGGTTCTCCTCGTTGCCGACCTCGAGGCGGTCGAGGCCGAACGGTTCGGGATGGCCCATCGCCGCGCGCTTCGCGCCCCACGTCGAGCTGGCCGGGCCGGTGGCGAACTCGATGAGGTCGAGGGTGTCCTGGATGTGTCGTTGCAGCAGCGCCTCGTCGTCGACGGCCCGGTTCTGGCCGCAGCCGGTGACGAGCGCCGGCACCACCGGCACCGCCTTCGCGCCGATGTCCTCGGCGAACTGGAAGTACTCGTAGTAGCCGAGGCCGTAGGACTGGTTGTAACCCCAGAAGTTCGCGTTGGTGGCCCGCTCCTCGACCGGCCCGACCGTGTCCTTCCACTGGTAGGCGCGGGCCCGTTGGTATCCGCTGGCGGCGTCGTAGCCGTACATGCTCCCGGTGTTCACGATGCAGCCGCCGGGGAAGCGCACGAAGCCCGGGCGCAGCGCGGCGATCTTCTCGGCGAGGTCCTTGCGCAGGCCGTTCGGGCGGCCCTTGAAGGTGTCGCGGGGGAAGAGCGACACCATGTCGAGGCGCAGCGTGCCGGTGCCCGCGGCCTGCACCGCGAGGCGAGCCGCGTCGGTGGTGCCGGTGGCCGTGAAGGTGCCGGTGTACCGGCGCCAGCTGTCGCCGCGCACGCTCACCCGCGCCGCCGTGGCGTACGTCGTCGTCCCGGCCTGGTCGCGCAGGCTCACCGTCAACGGGGTGCCGCCGGCGGCGTCGGTGCGGGCCCAGACCGAGAAGTCGTACCTCTTGCCCTTCTCGAGCGCGATGCCGGTGTTGTAGCCGGCGTTCTGCACGCCGTAGGTGCCGGCGCCGTTGTTGGTGAGTGTCAGCTTCAGGTAGGTGCGGTTGCGCTCGTTGAGCCGGGCGTCGTCGTCGACCGTGGCGGCGGCGCCGCTGCCCCCGGCGGAGGAGACGGCGCTCCAGGCGGTGAGGCCGGTGTAGGAGCCGTTGTCGACCGGGAGGTATTCGAAGGACCGGTTCTGCACGAGCTCGGCGTAGAGACCGCCGTCGGCGGCCCGGTTGATGTCCTCGAAGAAGACGCCGTACATGTCCGGGTCGATGGCCGGGCCGGTGCCCTCGGCGTCGACGTTGATCATGTAGTCGAGGGCGGCGGCCTCGTCGGCGCCGAGGGCGGGGGCGTTCGCGCTCAGCGCGACTACCACGATTCCGGTTACCACGCCCGCGACGATCCGGTGCATACGCATGGGTGATCGGCCTCCAGGTGAGCGGTGGGGTGCGACGGCGGATGGGCGGAGGCGGGCGTCAGAGGATGCCGACGCCCGCCCGCGGGGTCAGGGCGCCAGCGGAGGGACGCTCTCGAGTGTCGGGACGACTCGCGCGATGGTGCCGTCGGCGTTGAAGCGCAGGCGGTCGATGGTCACCTCCCGGTGGGTGCCGTCGCCGCCGGGGATGGCGAAGCGATGGTAGGCGATGTACCAGTCGTCGGTGCCGGGTACCTGGACGATGCTGTGGTGGCCGGTGCCGAGGATGCCGAGGCCGGGGTCCTTGCTGAGGATCTCGCCGTGGTTGACCAGGCCGTCGGCCATCGGGCTGGTCGCGGTGGCGTAACCGACGCGGTAGTTCTCGCTGCGGGTGTCGTCGATCGACCAGCTGAGGTGATAGGTGTCGCCACGCCTGGCCATGAACAGGCCCTCCCGGAAGCCGGTCAGGCCGGTGATCCGCTTGACCTTCGTGGCGTCGTACGAGGTCATGTCGGGATTGAGCGGGACCACGTAGGCGTTGCCGTTGCCCCAGTAGAGGTAGCTGCGGCCGTCGTCGTCGGTGAAGACCGCGGGATCGATGGCCTGGCCCCCGTCGGGGTTGGCGGCGACGAGCGGTTCGCCGATCGCGTCGACGAACGGGCCGGTGGGGGAGTCGGCGACCGCCACACCGATCTTGGCATCCGCGCAGAAGTACAGGTAGTACTTGCCGTTCTTCTCGATGGCCGCCGGTGCCCAGGCCCGCCCGTCGGCCCAGGACACGTACGGGCCGAGGTCGAGGATGGTCGGGTGCTCGGCCCAGTGGACGAGGTCCTTGCTGGACCAGGTCTTGAAGGTGGTGCCGGACCATCCCGGGTAGCCGTCGGTGGTGGCGTAGATGTAGTAGGTGTCACCGAAGCGCACGATGTTGGGGTCGGCGTTGTAGCCGGGCAGGACCGGGCTGTTCATGGTGACCGCCTTGACGGTCCAGGTACGGCGGCTGCCGTGCTGGCCCTTGACGGTGTAGGTGACCGGCTCGGTGAAGTCCCGCTTCACGCCGTTGCGCGGGGTGAGGTGGGCACGTTCGGCGATCCCGAACTCGGGCGCCAACGCGGTCACGTCGGTGCCCGGCTCGACGGGCAGGGTGATGGTGCTCGTGTCGCCGTCGATGATGGCCGGCACCTTGAGGGCGTCCAGCTCGACCGAACCGATGGCGGTTTCGTTCCCGGGAAGGGCGAGCACCTGTTCGGCCGACAGGCCGCGGTTCCACAGCGTGAAGCTGCGCATCCGGCCCTGGAAGTAGCGGTCGGCCGCGAAGAGGGAGCGGCCCAGGTAGTTGGCGGTGGTGATGCCGCCACCGAGGTCGCCGGGCCTCGTGGTGACCCCGCTGTTCCGGGCCACCTCGACCCCGTTGTCGTAGAGGCGGGCCACCCCGCCGGCCAGCGTGTAGGTGATCGTGTGCCAACCGCCGCGACCGAGGTCGCGGCCGGCGCCGGTGTTCTGCTCGGTCGAATAGGTGCCGTCCGCGATGGCAGTGCGGTACGCGTTGCCCGTGGTGAACAGGTAGCCGTTGCCGGCGCCGTTCGTGGTGTTGCCCAGCCCCCAGATGAAGTACGGGGTGGCCTGCCCGGGGTCGACCCAGACCTGGGCGGAGACGCTGACGTCGGACAGACCGGTCAGCAGGTTGTCGGGCAGGTCGACATACCCGTCGTCGCCGTCGAACGTGAATGCCTCGCTGCCCCGGGTGACTCCGCCGCGGATGACGGCGTCGCGGCCGTTGCCGGAGATGTCGGCCACGGTCGTGCCGTCGCCTCCCGCGAGGCGGTAGTCCACGATGACGCCCTGCTTCGTGGCCGGTGCCGGTGGGGGGCCTTCCCGGAGGCGCTCGAGCTCGGCCCGGGTGACCGGCAGGACGGTGCCGTGCCGGGGGTGCGCCGGCAGGTCGTAGCCGGCCGACAGGGTGAACCGGCCGCCGTCGAGGTCGGTGGTCTCGAACGGCACGTAGCCGCGCCCGCCGAACTCGTCGACGAAGAGGTACCACTTGTCCTCGGTGTTGCTCTTGAAGATCGTGGGGCCCTCACCACGGGAGATCCCCTCGCTGTCCTCCGTCGCCTTGCCGATGCAGTCCTGGACGAAGTCCCAGCTCGGGTCGCGCAGCTGGGTCGACTTCTCCTCCAGGATGAACTTGCTGCACGGGGTGCTGGAGGTGTTGTTCCGCTCGTCCTTGGTGAAGCGGTAGTAGGTGCCGTCGTGCTCGACCACTGTCGAGTCGATGACCGAGTACCCCGGGTCGACCCACACCTGCGGCTCGCTGAAGGTACGGAAGTCGCGGGTGGTCGCGTACATCATGCGGTTGTAGGTGTCGCCGGTGTGGGCGGTGTCCTCCGGTGCGTACAGCTTGGAGGCCCAGAAGACGACGTACGCGCCGATGGTGTCGTCGTAGTAGGCCTCGGGGGCCCAGGTGTTCCCGGCGGTGTCGGGGGAGACGCGTACGTGCCGCTGCTGCGACCAGTTCACCAGGTCGGTCGACTCCCACACCTCGATGTACTTGCTGCCGGTGCGCTGGGCGGCGTCCCAGTCTCCGTTGCCGTAGATCTTCAGGTCGGTGGCGATGAGGTAGAACTTGTCGCCCTCCGGGCTGCGGATGATGAACGGGTCGCGTACACCCCCGTCGCCCTCGTTGGAGGTGAGGACGGGACGGCCGCCGTTGAGCTCGTCGTACTTGAGCGGGTCGTTGCCTCGGCTGGCCGCGAAGTAGATCTGCTCCCCGTCGGCGGTCCCCTCACCGGTGAAGTAGGCGAACGCATACCCGTCGAGCTGCTCCTTCTTCGGCAGCGGGAGGACGGTCAGCGTGAAGTGGCGTAGGGCGCTCGCCCGGCCCTTCGTCGCGCGTACGGTCAGGCGGGCCTTGGCCGCCTTCGATCCGTGCTTGGGGCGGGTGACCTCGCCGGTCTTCGTGACCACGCGGGGGTCCTTCGCGGTCCAGGAGAAGGTGACGTCCCGCTCCCCCTTGGTGGGCAGGGTGATGTTGCCCCGGACGGCGTCCTGGTCGTGGATGACGATGGCCGCGAGGGCGTCGTCGACCTTCTTGCGGTCGCTGAGGTCCGCCACGACGGTGACGGCGAAGTCACGGGTGACGCGGTGACCGGCGTAGGTGACGGTGGCGGTCAGCGTGACGGTGGCAGCTCCGGAGCCGGGCGCGGGCCTGGTCACCACGCCGGCGTTCGACACCACCGCCGGATCGCTGGACACCCAGGTGACAGTGGAACCGCCGGCTCCCTGGGTGGGAAGGCTGAGGTTCTCGGTGACCGCGGTGGTGTCGCCCAGGTCGAGGGCCGCCGCGTCGTCGGCGGCACGCCCGGTGGCGGTCTGCTCGCCGAGGGCGTGGGCCTCTTCGGCGGTCACCGCCCGGTCGTAGATGCGGAAGTCGCGGACCTGACCCTTGAGGTACCGGTCGGCCGCGTAGACGGAGCGGCCGAGGTAGTTGGCCGTGGTGCTGCCGCCACCGATCGTCGCGGGCGTCAGGGTGACGCCGGACGTACGGGCCACCTCGACGCCGTCCTCGTACAGCACCGCCGTGCCACCGCCGAGGGTGTAGGTGATGGTGCGCCAGCTGCCGCGGGTGAGATTGCGTCCCGTGGTGACGGTCTGCTCGGTCGTCCAGTTGCCGCTCGCGATCGAGGCGCGGAAGGCGTTGCCGGTGGCGAAGAGGTAGCCGTTGCCGACGCCGTCGGCGCCGGTGTTACCGAGCCCCCACACGAAGTAAGGTGTGGCCTGGTCGGTGGCCACGTTGACCTGCACCGACACGGTGACTCCGGTGAGTCCACGCAGTACGTCGTCGGGCAGCCGCACGTGGCCGTCGACACCGCCGAGGCGCAGGCCGTCCCGGCCCTGCCAGGTCGCGTCGCCACTGAGCGCGCCGTGGCGGCCGTGGCCGGAGCTGTCCGGCACGGTCGTGCCACTGCTCTGCGTGAGGTCGTAGCGCAGGACCAGGCCGTCATCGATGGTGTCCGCCGTGCTGGACGGCGCCAGGGCCACGATGCCGACCAGGCCGGTGACCAGCGTGGTGAGGCCGGCGAGCAGTCGGCGACTTCGACGACGGGCGGGGTGGCGTGCCGGGCGAAGCGGGAGTGGCGACGGGAACATTGCCGGGCTTCCTCCTGGTGACTCGACCGGGTCCGGGCGTCAAGACGGTGACGCAGCCGGGTTGGTGCCCGGAGCGTCGCGCTCCGACGGAGTGGGCCTTCGGCCCGCGCGGCGAGCGTTAACATGCTCGTGGGTGAGCGTCAACGTACTCACATGTTTCGATCATGTCAACATTGCTGCCTGCGGTGACATCCATGGAGGGTAAAGAGCGCCCAAGGTATTGACACGACGCCATGTTTGCGTTCACATGTTCGGGCCGGGATGCGGTGTCTACCCGGCGATACCGCCTGGTCGGGCGATCAGGCGCGCCGACTCCGGTGGCGTCGCCAGCCAGGGCCTGTGCCCGTCGGTGAGCACGACGACGAAGGTGCGACGACCTGTGCGCCTGCGGCAGTCAGGCGGTCGTCCCGATCACCCGAGCTGCGATACCTGGTAGTGGGCGATGAGCCAGCGATCGCCGACCCGGCGCACGATCACGCCGAGGCTGACCGAGAGCGTCGGCCGCTCGGGGAAGGCGAAGTCCACACCCAGGTAACCGAGGACGACGTCGTCGGCGAGCCGCCGGGTCTCGCGGATCTCGTACGCGGCGGTCATGCCGACCGTCGCGGCCTCGTAGTACGCGGCGATGCCTTCGCGGCCGACGCTGTACGGGCGCACGCCCTGGAAGATCGCATCGTCGGTGAAGTTCGACGCGACGCGCTCGGGGTCGTGGGCGTCGACGGCGGATCGCCACTGGTCCATGACGCTTCGAAGGATCTCGGCATTGGTGCTGGTCATGATGGTCTCCTCTGCTGTTGGAGGCGGCGGGCAGCGCCGAGAACCGCTGCCCGCCGCGGCTCCGAACGGTCTCAGTGCCCGGCGCTCTGGCCGCCGTCCACGTGCAGGATCTCACCGGTGACGAACCCGGCGGTCTCGAGGTAGGTGACGGCGTCGACGATGTCGCTGATCTCGCCCATCCGGCCGACCGGCTGCAGACCGGCGAGGAAGTCGTGGATCTCGGCGGAGTGCATCGGGGTGCGGATGGTGCCCGGCGAAACCGCGTTGACCCTGATGCCGCGAGTGGCGTACTCGATCGCCAGCGATTTGGTGACCGCGTTGAGGCCGCCCTTGGTCAGCGACGCCAGCGCCGACGGCAGGGTGGAGTTGGCGTGGTCGACCACGCTGGCGGTGATGTTGACGACGTGCCCGCCGCCGCCCTGTGCCAGCATCGCGGCGATGGCCCGCTTCGACACCTCGAAGAACCCGCGCAGGTTGATCCCGGTCACCAGGTCGTAGTCCGTGTCGGTGTAGTCGGTGAACGGCTTGGCCACGAAGACGCCGGCGTTGTTGATCAGCGTGTCGACGCGCCCGAACGTCCCGAGGGCCTGGTCGATGACACGGGCGCCGACGGCCGGGTCGGCGATGTCGCCGGCAACCGCAAGGACCAGGGGGTCATCGGACGGGGCGATCGAACGCGAGGTCGCGACGACGGCGTAGCCGAGCTTGCGGTAGGCGGTCACCAGCGCCGCGCCGATGCCCTGGGACGCCCCAGTGACCACGGCAACCTTCTGCGTACTCATCGGTTTCTCTCTTCATCAATGGTTGAGGACGTGCGTCACCCGCACCGCGGTGGGCGGTGCCGGCCGGAACACGTGTGTGGTCAGGTGGTGCCGGGGTTCAGTACCCGGCCCCCGCGGGCCGGTTGTCTTCCCGCAACTCCAGTCTTCCATGGACTGAAAAGTCCAGAAAAGCTGCCCGGAGGAGGCTGGCCGAAGGTCAGCTGTCACGGCGAGTCAACTGGGACAATTCGTCGAAACGGTAGCATCGGCATGGACCAAAGAGTGGACTCGGTAGACCAATCCGAGCGGTGGCTACAGTTGGGGCGTCCGATTGGCCGCGTTAGTGACTGATTGTCGGCTACTCCGCTGCGCTGAGCTGTGCAGACGTCGGACCAATTCCGGAGAACCAGAGGCCGCGAATCGGCGAGGAACTCACCGGTGGTGGGCCTCGCCGAGGATGCGGGCGATCCGCCGGTGCTCGTCGTGCCGCAGCGTGGTGGCGATCCGGACGTGCGACCGGCCTTCGCCGTGAACGCTGAACGGGGCGCCCGGAGCGATGCCGATGCCGTCGGCGGCCAGCGACCGGATCGCGCTCGCCGCGTTGCGCACAGGCACCCATACCGAGAGCCCGGCGACGCCGGTGGGCGTCAGACCCTGCTCCCGCAGGGCCTGGACCATCTGCTGGCGGCGGTGGCGGTAGGTGGCTCCCGCCCGGCGGATCGTCTCCCGGGTCCGCGGGTCGGTGAGCATCTGTGCCAGAGCACGCTGGGTCAGCACTGACGGCCAACCTCCGGTGGCCTTCTGCCGTGCCCGTACCCGCGAGACGACCCGCCCGATCCCGGCCAGCGCCCCGACTCGGAGGTGGGGGCCGTGCGACTTGTTCCAGCTACGGACGAGAAGGGTCTGCTCGGGCAGGAACTCGCCGAGCGACACGTCGGGTGTCAGGGCGAGCTCGTGCGCGGTGTCCTGTTCCAGGATGACGATGTCCTGACCGGCGAGCATCGGCGTCAGGGCGCGGGCTCGGCGGCGCGACAGCGCGTGGCCGTACGGGCTGGCCATCCGGGTCTGCAACAGCAGCATCCCGGGGCGGGTGGCCAGGGCCGCTTTGAGCGCCTCCGGCAGCGGCCCCTCGTCGTCGCAGCGCACCGGTACCGCCTGGGCCCGGTGGTCCTCGACGATGTCAAGCAGGGAGGCGGCGGCGAACTCCTCGACGAGCACCCGGTCGTGCGGTCGCAGGACGACGCCGGCGACCCGGTGGACGGCGTCCTGGGCGCCGCTGGTGACGGTGAAGTCCTCGGCCTCGAAGGGCCACGTCCCGTGCAGCACGGCCGCCAGGTGGACGTCCACCGTGTCGTCCGGGTACGTCCGCCAGTGCGCACCGGCGACGGCCACGGCCATCGGGCCGGACAGATCGGGCAGCAGGACCGGGTCGGGATAGGCCGTCGAGAGGTCGAGCCGGACCGGTGGTGAGGGCGGCAGGCTGGCGAAACGTCGCCCCGCCAGCGTCCCCGGCCCGCGTACGAAGCTGCCGCGCCGCCGGTCGGAGTGGATCAGCCCGCGCTGACGCAGCTGGGCCCAGGCGGAGGCGATCGTCGTGGGGCCGACGTGCAGGGCGGCGGCCAGCGCGCGCACGGTGGGCAGGCGCAGACCCTGGGCGATCTCCCCGGAGTGGATGAGGTCGCCGAGGCGGTCGGCGATCCCGCGGGCGGATCTGTCGGTGAACATCAATGCGAGTGTGCTGGCGTGCAGACGTTGTGGTCGCCGCGTGGGAACCTCCCCGGTGACTCTGTCGAGCGTGTCGGACAACCTCAGTTTCGACACCTCGGTGATCATGGCTTTTGATACCGCGTGCGCCGAACCGGGGGCAAGTGTGTTGAGGCATTCTTGAGCTTTCCGCCCGTTGAGAATGCGAACAAACGCGAACACCTGAGCCGCTGTGGATGCTCCCGTGCCCCGCTACGGTTCAGCCAAAGTCGATCGACTGTCGCTAATGTCGACGCGGAGGGTTCGCTGATGCTCAAAACCCGTCCACCCCTGTTGTATGGCGCCTGTGTGGCTCTGTTGGCGCTGGTCGGAGCCACCGTGACCGCCCCGGTTGCCAGCGCCGGCCCCGACCTGACGCGCGCCGCGGCGGCCGCCCGCGCCGCGGTCCCGACACCTGAAGAGCACTTCGGCTTCAAGATGGGCGCGGAGGGCAAACTCGCCACATACCCCGATGTGCTCAAGTACATGAAACTGATTGCAGAACGGTCCGACCGCGTCGACTACGAGACCGTCGGACCCACGACGATGGGCAACGAATACGGGACCGTCATCATCAGTGCGCCGAAGAATCTGCGCCGCCTGGATCGCCTGGTGGAAATCAACCAGAAACTCGCTGATCCGCGCGGCACCACCCCGGAGGAAGCCCGCCGGCTGGCCGCGGAGGGGGTGCCGTTCTACCACCTGGAGGCGACCGTCCACTCCAGCGAGGTGGGTAACGGACAGGCGATCAACGACATCGTGTACCGCCTCGCCACCGAGGACTCGGACTTCACCCGCAACGTCCTGAACAACTCGGTCGTCGTCCTGGTGCCGTCGCAGAACCCCGACGGGCAGCGGCTCACCATCGACCACTTCAACCGGACCGCCGGCACGGACTACCGGCGGACCTACCCGGACCTCTACCACAAGTACACCGGCCACGACGACAACCGGGACTGGACGATGTTCACCCAGGTCGAGGCGCAGTACCGGCTCGGGTTGATGAAGAAGTACCGCCCGGCGATCGTGCACATCATGCACCAGAAGGGCAATTCGGGCAGCCGCATCTTCGTCCCACCCTACGGCGGCATCACCAGCGAGAACGTCCCGGCGAACATGAGCGCCTCGGTCTCCGCGATCGGGCAGCACGCCGCCCGGGCGTTCGCCGCCGCCGGCAAGACCGGAGTGGGCAGCCTCGACTACCACATCTTCTGGACCCTGGAGCAGCCCGTCGGGTACTTCCCGTTCACCGGCGCCGGGGTCTACCTCACCGAGATCGCTTCGGTGACCGACTACGCGTACCCGCAGAAGTCGCAGGACGGCCGTCCGCTCGGCCCGCAGCAGGCCCGGATGAACCTGATCGAGCCGTACCGCTCCGACACCTGGACCCTGGCCGACATCGTCGACTACGCGAAGATCGCCACCTACGCCGGCATGGAGTACACCGCGAACAACGGCGAGAAGCTGCTCTACGACAACCTGTACGCCGTGCCGCAGGAGTACCTGACCAAGGGCGTACCGTCGGGCACCTTCGCGTTCGTCGTCGACGCCGAGCAGCGTGACCCGTACGCGACCTTCGAGATGCTCCAGCGTCTCGAGTGGACGGAGGTCGAGATCGACCGGGCGACCTCGCCGTTCGTCGCCGACGGAAAGCGTTACGACGCCGGCTCGTACGTCATCAAGATGCATCAGCCGCGCGGCAACTGGGCACACCAGGTCCTCGGCACCGACCGGTACCCCGAGGTCCGCGACTGCGGGTCCTGCCCGGTGCTGCTGCCGTACGCGGAGGCGACGACCAGCCTGCCGCTGCAGCTCGGCGTCGACGTCGCCGAGGTCAGCGCCCCGTTCGACGCGCAGCTGGAGCGGGTGACCTCGGTGCAACCGCCGCAGGTGACGATGCCGCCCGCGCCGAGTGCCAAGGGGGCCTACCTGGTCCGCCCCGAGTCGTACGGAACCATCCAGATCGTCTCGGCCCTGCAGGACGCCAACATCCCGACCTTCCGTGGCGCGAAGGGGTTCAGCGCGAAGGGTGCCGACTACCCCGCCGGCACCTACATCGTCCCGGCCACCCCGCAGGCCCGTAACGTGCTGGCGACCGCGTCGGCCAAGGTTGGCCTCCAGGTCACCGCCGTGGACCGGACCCCCAAGGTCGCCGGGGTGCAGCTCAAGCCGAAGACCAGGGTCGGTTTGCTGCGCGGCGTCGGGAACATGCCCGGCGGCTGGGACATGTGGCAGTTCGACCAGTACGGCATCAACTACGACGTGGTCTCCGCTCAGGACTTCCAGCGCAAGTCGTTGAACGAGCTGTACGACACGATCGTCGTCTCGTCCGGGGTGTCCCGGGACGACATCGTCGAGGGCCTGGACCCGGCGCAGTACGACGAGTCGTACTCCTGGGCCTACGGGGTGGGGGAGAAGGGCTGGCGCATGCTCCAGCAGTTCGTCCGCAAGGGCGGCACACTGCTGGCGATCGGCGACTCGGTGCAGACCGCCCAGCAGTTGCTCGACCTGCCGATGAAGCCGGCGCTGCCCGAGGACGACGACGAGTTCGTCACCGGCGGCAGCCTGCTCAACCAGGAGTTCGACCCGAACAACCCGGTCGCCTGGGGCATGCCCGAGTCCTGGCCGGTCTGGCTCTACGACACCCAGGCCTGGGATCTCACCGACGACTCCGGCGAGGTGGTTTCGAAGTACCCCACCGAGGGTGAGGTCCTGGCAAGCGGCTACCTGCGTGGCGCCGACCACATCCGGGGCGCCACCAACGTCGCGTCCTTCGACGTCGGCAAGGGGCAGGTCGTGACGTACGGCAGCGAGATCACCTTCCGTACGCTGCCCCGCTCGCAGTACAACCTGCTCTACAACGCGATCTACCACGGCCCGGCCGCCGAGGTGGACGCGACCGCGGTCCAGCAACTGCGGCCGCAGTTCAGCCCCGACGGCGCGCTCCTCAAGCGCTGAGGGTAGGACGCCGGCAGGCTCCGGGTGGTCACCGAGCACGGGTGACCACCCGGAGCGTCACCACGCTTACACCGCGTTCGACGGTGCCGGAGGGATGTTGTGGTTGACGCGGAACATGTTGCGCGGGTCGAAGGCGGCCTTCACGTCCCCGAGACGGCGGTACGTGTCCGGTCCGTAGGCCCGGGCCACCGCCTCGGCCGTGGTGTCGTAGCCGGTCAGGAAGTTGGCCTGCTTACCGCCGGTCGTCCAGCGGGCCATCGCCTCGGCCAGCTCGGCCAACGGCGTACGGAACTCCTCCGCCCGGCCCGGTGCGCCGAACGCCGCGCCGGAGAGCTGGAAGCCGGCGTCCCGGTTGCCGACGGCGTTCGGCACCCGCGGTGCACGGGCGAGCGCGCCGCCGAGCTGGCGGATCTCGATCACCCCGGCGGGGGTGTCGACGCCGGGGCCGGCGGCGACGATCAGCGCCTCGGCGGCCTCCGCGGGAAAATCGTGGAGCAGAGCCGACATCTCGTACGTCGGCGTCGGCTCGAGCGGGTCCGCGTGGATCGAGGCCATCGCCGTGTACGGCATCTCGGCCACCGTGTCCATCAGCGCCGGCGCGGTGGCGCGCAGGTCCGCGATGAGCTGTTCGCCGTCGGCGGCCGTCCCCAGGTAGGCGATCCGCACGTGAACGGTGAACCGGTCGCGCAACGGTTCCGGCACGGACGGTTCCGACTTCATCCGCAGGAACGCGAGCGAGACGGAGAGTTCCTCCGACGCGACCTCGGCCAGCCGGCGATACGCGTCGACCACCTGCTCGACGTGCTCGCTGGCGAAGTACAGCCCACCGCCGTACAGATGCGTCACCGGCACCAGGCCGATGGTGAGCGAGGTGACCACCCCGAAGTTGCCCATGCCGCCCCGGATCGCCCAGAACAGGTCTGGTTCGTGGTCCGCGTCGACCTGTCGAAGCACGCCGTCCGAGGGAACGATCTCGGCGGCCTGCACATGATCGGCGGCGAAGCCGTGCTTGCGGCCGAGGGTCGGACTGATCCCGCCGCCGAGGGCGTAGCCGACCACGCCGACGTTCGGTGACGAGCCGGCCATTGGCACCAGGCCGACCCCGGTGCCCGCCTCGATCAGTTGCTGGGCCGGGACGGCCGCGCCGATCGTCGCCGTACGCGAGCGCGCGTCGATGCTGATGCCGTTGATCCGGCGCAGGTTGATGAGGACCGCGCCGTCCGCGGCGACGACCGCACCGTGCCCGGTGGCGACGGTGGCGACCGGCAGATCGTTCGCACCGGCGAAGCGGACGGCGGCCTGCACGTCGGCGACGGACGTGGCACCGACCACGACGGCCGGGCGTTGGACCAGCGCCGTGTTCCAGGTGGCGGTCGCCGCGGCGTAACCCTTGTCGGCGGGGGTCAGCACCGGACCCGAGACCTCCGCGGCGAGCTGGGTGATCTCGTTCCGGCCGATCACGTACGTCATTGCGTGGCCTCTCTGACCTCGATGCCCGCGTTGCGGTCCGCCGTCTGCGGTGGGAGCCGTCGAGCGTCGAGGGGTGCGGTGAGGAAGCCGCGGTCGATCCAGCCGCCCACGCCGGTGATCTCAGCGCGCGCCCACGGTGTGATCCTGGCGGGGTAGCCGGTCGCGTGGGCCAGGTTTCGCGGAATCGGCGAAGGTGATCGACCACGTACACCTCGTGCGCGTGACCGGCCCGGATGTCGTACCTGATCCGCTTCGCGGGAGCCAGGTGCCGGCCGCTGGGCTATCCTTTCGCCAGTCGCCGGAGATGGGAGCAGACGTGGCAGGTGACGACGACATCTCCGGGTGAGAGCCCGGATCGGCCGCCGACGCGCGCGTGATCGCGCCGTCGACGCGGCCACCGTCGTCATGCCCTGCTCCGAACGGGTGCGTACGCGCGCCCGGATCTCACCTTCTCCGAGGATCTCCATGTCTCACGGGCAGCGACCCGCGCTGATCGCCCATGACCTCATCCGCATCCGGGGCACCCGCCGCGTGCTCGACGGGATCTCCCTGACCGCCGCGCCCGGGCATCGGATCGGGCTCATCGGCGAGAACGGCACCGGCAAGACCACCCTGCTGCGGATCCTGGCCGGCCTGGACGAGCCGGACGGCGGCACCGTCACCCGCCCGCCGGATCTCGGCTTCCTGCACCAGGAACTACCCTTCACGCCTACCGCGACCGTCGCCACGGTCCTCGCGGACGCGACGCGTGAAGCCCGCGAGGACCTCGCCGCCCTGGACCGGCTCGGCGACGCGTTGGCGTCCGCGCCCGAGGACACCGAGGAACACGCCCAGCTGCTGGCGCGGTACGGCGAGACGCTGGAGCGGGCGCAGGACCGCGACGCCTGGGACGCCGACCGGCGTGCCCTCACGGTGCTCGCCGGGCTCGGAGTCGACGGGATCCCGCACGACCGGACACTGGCCACCCTCTCCGGCGGTCAACGGGGCCGGCTGGCGCTGGCCGCGCTGCTGATCCGCCGTCCGGCGGCGCTGCTGCTCGACGAGCCCACCAATCACCTCGACGACGCGGCGGCGGCCTTCTGCGAGGAACATCTGCGCGCGATGCCCGGTGTGCTGGTGGTGGCCACGCACGACCGGGCGTTCCTCGACGCGGTCTGTACCGACCTGCTCGACCTGGATCCGGCGGTGGAGGGGCCGGTCCGCTTCGGCGGCAACTACACGGCGTACCTGGCGACGAAGCACGCCGAGGCCGAACGCTGGCGCCGCCGCTACGACGAGGAACAGCAGCAACTCACCGAGCTTCGCCTGGCCGCCGCGGTGACCGGGCACGAGGTCGCCCACGGCCGCGCTCCTCGCGACAACGAGAAGATGGGGTACGGGCACACCGCGGGCCGCGTGCAGAACCAGATCTCCCGCCGGGTCCGGGATGCCACTCGCCGGCTCGAGACGCTCGAACGCCACCAGGTCACGGCGCCACCTGAACCGCTGCGTTTCCACGCGCCCGTCCTGGCCGCCGGTGGCGGTGACGGTGACGGTGACGGTGACGACGAGATCGTGGTCGCGGTACGGCGGGTAGTCGTGCCCGGCCGGCTCCGGCTCGACCGGCTCGACGTCACGGCGACCGACCGCCTACTGGTCAGCGGGCCGAACGGCGCGGGCAAGTCCACCCTCCTCGCGGTCCTGGCCGGGGGTCTGGTCGTCGACGGGGCCGTCCGACGGCGGCCGGGGCTTCGCGTCGGCCTGCTGACTCAGGACACCCTCTTCGAGGACTCCCACCGGTCCGCGCGCGAGATGTTCGCAGCAACAGTCGGGCCGGAACGCGCCGAGGCGGTGCCGCTCTCCTCGCTCGGCCTGCTGGCGTCCGCTGACCTCGACCGGCCGGTGGCGGCGCTCTCCGTCGGTCAGCGTCGCCGGCTCGCGCTGGCGATGCTCGTCGCCGACCCGCCGGAGCTGCTGCTGCTGGACGAGCCGACGAACCACCTCTCGCCGCGGCTTTGCGACGAGTTGGAGGACGCGCTGGGTTCGGGGCCGGGCGCGATCGTCCTCGCCAGCCACGATCGGCGGCTGCGGTCCCGGTGGCCGGGGCGGGAGATCACGCTGACCGACGCTGCCGTCGTGGGCCGGGGGCCGAGCCGGCGGATCGAACGCGAGCGGTAACGGGCCGAGACCGGGCGCGCGAGGCTCGGCCCGTGTGTGGATCAGCCCCGGCGTCGTCCGCTCCCCACCAGCCCCGGACGAAGCCCGGGCTCTGGCGGGTCACCTCCGCCATGTGCTCGAACTGGGCCGGCCGCTCTACGGCATCCGCGACAGGCCACGCTGCTCGCCGATCACCACCCAGATGCGACCGACGCTACCGGGAGCACGTCGATCCCGCCGGTCCGCCGGGCCACTTCTCGCCGTGGTGGCCCTCCTCCTCACCGAGGATCACCGGCACGCGGCGGCCTGCCGTCGAGTCGGCCGGCCTCCTCGGAGAGTGGACGGTCAAGGCAGGAGCTCGACGTACCCGTCGCTTCCGTGTACGCGGATCCGCTGCCCATCGGGAATCAGCCGGGTGGCATCCAGCACGCCGACGACAGCCGGCAGGCCGTACTCCCGGGCGATCACCGCGCCGTGGGTCATCGATCCGCCGACCTCGGTCACCAGGCCTGCGATGCCGACGAAGAGGGGCGTCCAGCTCGGGTCCGTGTGGGCCGTGACGAGGATGTCGCCCGGTTCGAGGTCGGCCTGAGCCATGTCCAGGATGACGCGGGCGCGTCCTTCGACGGTCCCGGCGGAGACCGGTATGCCGATCAGGGCGCCGGTCGGCACGTCGTCGCGCCGGTACGCCCCGGTGATGGCCTCGCCCTCCGATGTCAGCACCCGCGGCGGCGTGAGCGCCTGGTACGTCCGGAACGCGTCCTTGCGCTGCTGGATGAGCCTGTCGTCCGCCCTGTTCGAGCGCACGACGTCGTGGAGCTCCTGGAACGTGAGGTAGAAGATGTCCTCCTTCTCAGCGAGCACGCCGGTCCGCACCAGGCGCTCGGCCTCTTCCAGCAGGGCCTGCTTGTAGACGAAGTAGCGGCTGACGATGCCGTACTTCGGGTACTCGCGGTAGCCGATGAAGGTCCGGACCCGGTCGATCATCCGCTTGGTCTCGTCGGCCTTCTGCTGCCCGTCCGGCAGCACCCGCAAGCGTGCGAGTACGTCCTGTTCCTTCTCCTGCGCCTGCCGCCGTCCTTGCTCGAAGCGCCGCGCGGCTGCACCCGGCTCGAAGAGCTTGATGTTGTCGAGGATCAGGGGGACGAGCGTGCTGGGTCGCTCGCTCCAGCGCGGCCTCGTGATGTCGATCTCGCCGACGCAGCGCATGCCGTACCGGTCGAGGTAGGCCTCGATGGCGTCGCGCGCCTCGGTCCCGCCCGCGAGCTTCGGCAACTCGTCCAGGAACCCCTCGTCCGCCACGTCCCGCAGGAATGCCACCACCTCTGGGTGGGGGCGGATCACGTCCGCGACGTCGAGCAGCGCCAGTCCCATCTCCGACGTGACGTTACCGGGGGCGGACAGCGTGAGGGTGTCGGCGGCGTTCCGCTCGCCCAGGCATTCCTGCAGCCGGTCGTTGAGCCACCAGGTGGCCTCCATCCCCGCCATGATCGCCTGCATGCTCAACGGATCGCTGAGGACCCGCTTGTGCTCCTGGAAGGCCTCCAGCAGGAAGTCGAACAGCGCCGGTCCGGTCTTCGTCCGGATGTCGCGCCGCAGCGCGGCGATGGAGGCCTGACTGCGCTCGATCAGGTCGGTGACGATGGCCGGATCGGTCTCGATCGGAGCGGCCGTCGCGCCAACCGGCGGTCGGCCCGGAGCGGTTGCCGGGAGCGTCGGGACGAAGTCGTGCCGGTCGAGGACGGTCTCCAGCGCGTTCCCGGTCAGCGGATCGCCCCTGCCCACCATCTCCAGGAAAGCGGCGCGGCTCGCGGGCGAGGCCAGGTGCCGGGTGGCGTCGACGAACAGCCTCCCGCCGGCCTCGAGCATCGGCGCCATGGCCGTCAGCTGCCACACGGAGACGCCCAGTGGTTTCATGGCGTCGGTCATCATCTGCTGATGACCGACGGAGAGATAGACGTGGTTCTCCCGGTCATCGACCGCGGGGACGGGGAACAGTGTGGTGATCGGCCGGCTCTGCACGATCTGGAAGTCGTCGTCGACCAGGCACCATTCGATGTCCTGCGGGCGGCCGAAATGCGCCTCGATCCGCCGCCCGAGCTGCACGAGCCGAATGGCCTGCGCATCCGTCAACGCCGGTTGTTCCCGCCGCTCGAGGTCGATCGTCACTTCGCGCGTCCCGCCGCCGGGCAGGGCGTGGACGGCACGTTGTTTGGCGGCGACGGTCCTGGCGACGATCTCGCCGTCGCGCACCCGGATGACGTCCGGGTTCACCAGGCCGGAGACCAGGGCTTCGCCGAGGCCGAAGCTGGCGTCCACGGTGGCGACCTTCCGGTTGCCGGTGACGGGGTCGGCGGTGAACAGGATGCCGGCCGCGGCCGGGAAGACCATCTGCTGCACGACCACGGCCATGTCGACCGTCCGGTGGTCGATGCCGTTGCGCAGCCGGTAGGTCACGGCCCGCTCGGTGAACAGCGACGCCCAGCACCGGCTGACGTGCCGGAGGACCGCCGCCGGGCCCACAACGTTCAGGTACGTGTCCTGCTGGCCGGCGAAGGAGGCCGCCGGCAGGTCCTCTGCCGTCGCGCTGGACCGCACGGCGTAGCCGGCTTCCTCGCCGAGCTGGGCGAGCGCGCGGGTGATCGCCGCCGCCAGACCGTCCGGTATGGCCACCTCTTCGATGGTCCGGCGGATCTCCGCGCTGAACGTACGGATCGCGTCCCGGTCGTCCGGGTCCAGGCGCGACAGCTGATCGAGCCGATCGTCGATCGACGGTACTGCCGCCATGATCCGCTGGAAGGCGGCCGTCGTCACGCAGAAGCCAGCCGGCACGCGGATGCCTTCGATCCGCGACAGCCCGCCCAGGTGCGCGGCCTTGCCGCCGACCGCCGAAATCTGTGTCTCGTCGACCTCTTGAAGATCCAACACGTACCGCACGCTCATTGCGGCACCTCCGCGTCGAGCGCCCGCAACCGCAGCGCCGAACTCGTCAACGGTTCGAGGTCGTCGCGTCTCCCGTACGTCGACAACACACCCACGTCGTGCCCCCGCATTTCCTCGTCGGCGCTGGTCCGGCCGCCGATTCTGCGGCAACACCAGGGTCTTGCCGCAAGCCCCCCTGTGCGGTATACGTTAGAAGTGGCAGGGAGTCAGATCTCCTTGCCTTTTGTTTTTGTCGTCCGCCCCGGGCTGGCACCTTCGACCGCCTGAGCGTGCCGGTGACCCCCGCCGCAGGGTCGGTTGCCCTGGGCGTGACCCGTGATCCGGTGACGTCGTGCTGACGATCACGCCTCGATGCAGCCGTCCGGGGAGATAGCGTCGGGGTGGCGATCATCTGTGTTGCGCGAGGAGATGCCATGGCTCAGGTACAGCGGTCCGGCGACGTCGACCCGGCCGAGGTGAAGCGGCGGATCGGTCCGATCGGGGTGTGGACGGGGGTCCTCGGCGGGCAGTCAGCCGAGTTCGGCCGCACCGTGGCGGCCGAGGTGGAGGAGTTGGGCTACGGCGCGCTCTGGGTGGGGGAGACGGCGAGGTACAAGGAGGCGCTCGTCCACTCGGCGATCCTGCTCGGTGCCACCCGGCGCCTCGTGGTGGCCACCGGCATCGCCAACATCTGGGTCCGTGATGCCACCGCCGCCGCGAACGGCGCCAACGCGCTGGCCGAGGCGTACGACGGACGGTTCCTGCTCGGCCTCGGGGTGAGTCACGCGCCGCTGGTTTCGTCGCGTGGCCACGACTACGGGCGGCCGCTCGCGGCCATGCGCTCCTACCTCGACGCGATGGACGAGACCGAGTACGCGGCGCCGCTGCCGCAGCGGGCCCCGCGGGTGCTGGCCGCACTGCGCCCCGGGATGCTGGAGCTGGCGGCACGGCGTAGCGCGGGCGCGCACCCCTACTTCGTGACGCCGGAGCACACCGCGCGCGCCCGAGAGATCCTCGGGCCGGAGCCGGTGCTGGCCCCTGAGCAGGCCGTCGTGCTGGACACCGATCCCGAATCGGCCCGGGAGAAGGCTCGGCGGTACACGTCGTGGTATCTGACCCTGCCTAACTATGTGAACAACCTGAGGGAGCTCGGCTGGGCCGAGGAGGACCTGGCCGGTGCCGGCAGCGATGCCCTGGTCGACGCGCTCGTGCCGTGGGGCGACCCGGAGACGGTGGCGGAGCGGGTCCGGGCGCACCACGCCGCCGGCGCGGACCACGTCTGCGTCCAGCCCCTCGTGGACGGGCCGGAGGAGCTGCTGCCGCAGCTGCGCACCCTGGCCCCGCTGCTGCTCTCGCGATAGGCGTCCTGGCCTGGTCGGGCCAGCGCATCCGGTGCGGTATGCGCTGGCCCGACCAGGCCTGCCACCGGGTGGCTGATCTCCTGGCTCTCGGCTCGCCGCGACCGGGACTTCTAGTCCACGTCGGTGCAGACGTTGTGGGTGCTGCCGTGCACCAGCGTGATGGTCTTGTAAACGTAGGTCGGGTCGAATTCGACGACGTACACGCCGTCGACGATCCAGATGCCACGCGGCAGGGAGCCGGCGTTCTCGCGGAAGCCGAGCAGTACGGGCCCGGTCACGTACCAGGTCATCGAGCCGTCCGGGGCGTATTCGACGAGCGACGTGCCGCTCGCGTCCACCCTCGTGACGGCCCCGGTGTCGAGGTTGGTCACCTCGTCCACGAGCGTGCCGGTGTACAACTCCCGCCGAGGTGAACCGTCCGGGTACTCCGCCAGCACCAGCTTGCGGACCTCGTCCTCGACGGGCTGGACGCGGACGGCGAAGTCGCATCGCGCTCCGGCCGGCTGCTCGAACGCCTCTTGCGGCGCCGGCACCCAGCCTCCGTGTCCGGCGCCGCCGGCGACGGCGGGGACGGAGGCGGACAGGCTCACGCCGACCACGGCCGTGGCCGAGACCAATCCGAGGATCAACTTCCTGATCATGCTTACTCCACGCTGTTCGGCGATTGGGCCTGATCAGCGTCATCGGCTTCGCTGACCACATCCTGACCGTGCCCTGCCGGCCGAGCCGTCCGCTCGCGGCTGTCTCCGTACGATCACTCACCAACGGCTTACCGGGCTCGACCGCCCGACGTGAGCGCGGAGGAGGTGCGGCCACCATGGAGTTCCGACTACTCGGACCGTTCGAGGCGTGCCAGGACGGTCAGCGTGTCGAGCTCGGCAGCCGGCGGCAGGAGCGTTGCATTCTCGCCGTCCTCCTGCTCGACCTGGGGCATCTGGTCACCACCGACCGCCTCATCGACCTGCTGTGGCACGGGCGCCCGCCCGCGTCGGCACGCGGCGCAGTCCACACCTACATCGGACGGCTCCGCGCGTCGCTGGCGCCGTATGGGGTCCAGATCCGCACCGGTGGGGACGGCTACCTGATCGAGCGTGGGCACCACGTCGACGTCGAGGAGTTCAGCCTGCTCGCACACAAGGCGAGCGGCAGCGCCGATCCGGCGGAGCGGGTGGGCCTGCTCGACCGGGCGTTGGCGCTCTGGCGGGGTCCCCTGCTCGCCGACACGGCCGACGGGGAGCTGCGCGACCGGCTGTACGGCCCGATCGAGGAGCTCCGGCTCACCAGCCTCGAACTGCGGGCCGAGGCACAACTGGTTCTCGATCGCCACCGTGAGGTGATCAACGAGTTGACGCCACTCGTCGCCCGACACCCGACCCGCGAAGAACTGGTCGGCACCTTGATGACCGCGCTGTACCGGGGCGGGCGGCAGGCGGAGGCGTTGGGGCTGTACCGGGTGACCCGGCAGAAGCTGATCGAGGAGTTGGGCGTCGAGCCCGGCATGCGTCTGCGGGAGGTACACCGGCGGATCCTGCGCGACGACCATCGCCTCGACCGGCCGAACCGACCGGTGTACGAGGTCCGAGTCCATGAGGAGAGCCTCCCGTGGAGCGTCGGTGGCCACCCGGCGCTGGAGTTCTGCAACACCTTCGCCGGCTGGGGACACCATCCGCCGCTGCCCGGCTCGGAGTGGCTCCGCGCGTACCGCACACTGGCGGTCTGGACGGGGCACCTGGGGCTGGCCGATCACGCCACGGTCAGCCGGCTGACCGAACTCGCTCTGCGCGAGCCCGGCACCGCCGCCGCGGAGCTCGAGAACGCCCGCGCTCTGCGCACCCGGCTCTACGCCTGCCTCACCAATCCCGACGACCGATCAGCGTTCGACGCGGTGGCCCGCCACGCGGAGGCCGCCGCGAGAACACTGGTGTTTCGGCGCGACGCCGACGGCCGGGGACGCTGGAGGGCCGACCTGGCCGCCGGTCTCCGGCTGCCGGTGCACGCCGTCGCCTGGAGCGCCGCCGAGCTGCTCAGTGACCCCCGCCGCTCGACCATCCGGGTCTGTCCCGACGAGAGGTGCGGGTGGCTGTTCCTCGACGAGAGCGGAATGCGCCGGTGGTGCAGCCTGGCGACGTGCGGCCGGAACGAAGGCGACGCTCCTTGCCGCTGAGGCCCTCGACCGGAGGCCGCCCGGGGCAGGCTCGGGAGACACCGGAGCGATCCCGGCGGGTGGCTCTCCCGCACCGGGCATCGGTCCTCGGCGCCCCGCCCAGGCCCCAGCCGCGATCGGCTACGCGGCCAGATCGTTCGCCGATCACGAACGGTCATCGCTCCAGCCACGCAACCGGCGGTGAGTGGCGCCTGATACGTCTTCGGACGGTTTCCGCGATGATCAGCAGACCAGGAATGGCGCCGAAGAACCAGATCGCGACCAGCGGCCAGTGGATCAGCGAACCCACCGCCCCGCGGATCTGCGGGACCTCTCCGACGGTGTACGTCGCCTCCTGGTCAGAGGTCTGACACGACAGCGAATAGGTACCGGGCACGGGAACGTCGAAGGAAGCGACCCAGGTATAGCTGGCCGCGTCGCCGCCGTAGTCGCCAGGTGCGATGGTGACCAACTTCGCCGGCACGACGGCCCGGTCGGCGCCGGTGACCTGGCAGTCAGGGTTGCTTGGTGAGAAGCCGACCGCGAAGATCGCATACTGGCCTGCCTCCGGCAGCCTCAACTCTCCCAGCTCACCGACCGTGGCCGCATGCGGCGCCACCGTGCCGTACTGCGGGAAGCCGGACCACACGCTGCTGCCCTCCGCGCCAAGCTGCACCGTCGTCTGCGCGAGCAGGGCACCCACCATGGCGGCGACTCCGCCAATGACGTAGCCCCGTCGAGTCGGCACTTGGCTGCGGCGCACGCGGCCTAGTCCGAACATGTGGCCTACCGCAGCACCGCAGATCGCCGACGGAACGCTGCCGAACAGAACGCTCCGCCACTGAGCCGCACCATCGAGCGGAATAACCCACCGGTAGACAGCCATCGTTGCGCCCACGAACACCGCGCTGATCAGCGTGGCCGCGACCACAGACGCCAGCATGGCCGAGGCGGTGCGACGCCGACCGGTGCACCAGGTCCACTTCGCTGCCACCACCGCAGCGAGCCCTGGCACTGCGACCACGGTCCACCACAGAGCCGTCGAAACCTTCTGGTCCTCTTCCCACCGGTGAGTCCCCTCGAAGAAGATCAGCGGGGCCGGCACCGTCACCAGCACCCACACCGCCAGAACCACCGGACCGGGAAACGCTCGACCCGCCAACCGCCACGTTGCCGCGTTCATGCACCGATCATCGGGCAGCGGACCCGCATTCCGAAGCCCCGATCATCGACGAGCCCAGCAGTTGCAGAACTCCGGCTAACGCCAAGGGATACAACGACCGGGTGCCACGTCGGCGGTCTGACGAGGCGGCCCAGGACATTTGTCCCGGCCAGCCGCGTACCGGCGGCTCTGCCGGCGTCCGCCGTGCGTTCGTAGCGTGGCGGGCATGGATGACATCGTCGTACGTCTCACCGGACTCACCCGCCGGTTCGGACCCGTGCGAGCCGTCGACGGCCTCGACCTGGCCGTCGCGCGGGGCACCACCCTCGCCCTGCTCGGGCCCAACGGCGCGGGCAAGACGACCGCGATCTCGATGATGCTCGGCCTCACCCAGCCCGACGCGGGCACCGTGGCCCTGTTCGGCCGGACCCCCACCGAGGCGGTCCGGGCCGGCCGGGTCGGCGCGATGCTCCAGGACTCCGGGGTCGTGCCCACCGCCACCGTCCGGGAGGTCGTCGAGCTGGCCCGGGCGCTATACCCGCGCCCGTTGGCCACCGACCGGATCCTCGCCATGGCCGGGTTGGCCGACCGGGCCGGCCGCCGGCTGGACAAGCTCTCCGGCGGCGAGGCACAACGCGCCCGGTTCGCGTTCGCGCTGGCCGGTGCCCCGGACCTGCTGGTCCTCGACGAACCGACGGCAGCCATGGACGTCGCCGCCCGGCAGGCGTTCTGGTCCGCCATCCACCGGTACGCGGCCGAGGGTCGCACCGTCGTGTTCACCACCCATCAGCTGCATGAGGCGGACGAGTTCGCCGACCGGGTCGTGGTGCTCGCCGCAGGTCGGGTGGTCGCCGACGGGCCGCCCGCGCAGATCCGTGCCCTGGCCGGTGGCCGTACCGTCGCCTTCGACGCCGCCGGTGCGGCACCGGAGGGACTGGAGCTGTTGCCCGGTGTCCGATCGGTGCAGGTCCGCGGCGACCGGGTGGTGCTCACCACCGACGACGCCGACGCCACAGTCCTCGCGCTGGCCGCCGGTCGCGGCTTCCGCAACCTCGAGGTCTCCGCCGCGCTGGAGGCCGCCTTCCTCACCCTCACGGCCATCGGATCGGAGCATTGAGATGCGCGCCTACCTGTGGTTCGAGCTGCGCCGGCTGGCCCGCGACCCCCGCCTCACGTTGTTCAGTGTCCTGGGCCCGGTGGTCACGTACCTGATCTTCTCCGAGCTGGCCGGTGGCAGCGACCAGCTGGAGGGCGTGGACGCCACGGTCGCCCTCATGGTCGGGCTGGCCGGGTACGGCGCCGTGGCCGGCGTGCTCTCGGTGGGCTCCCTGGTCTCCCAGGAACGCGCGGTGGGTTGGCTGTCCCAACTCCGCGTCACCCCGCTGCCACCGTGGCAGGCGGTCGCCGCGAAGGCCCTGGTCAGTACGCTCAGCGGAGTGCCTTCCGTGATCGCGGTAGGCATCACCGGGCGGATCCAGCACCACGTCGAGCTCAGCGCCGGCCGGTGGATCGCGCTGCTGCTGCTGATGTGGGCCGGCACGGTGCCGTTCGCCCTGCTCGGCCTCGCCATCGGGTACGGCCTCGCCCCGCAGCTCGCCCAACCGGTCAACTTCCTGGCCTTCCTCGGCCTGTCGGTGCTCGGTGGACTGCTGGTGCCGGTGACGTACTTCCCGGACGCGCTGCGGCACCTGGGGCACGCCCTGCCGACCTACCGGTACGCCGAACTCGGCTGGCGGTCGGTCGCCGGCCTCGCGCCCACCCCGTCCGGACTCGGCGTGCTCACGGTGTGGACCGTCCTCTTCGCCACCCTCGCGGCGTGGGCCTACCGGCGCTCGACCGCACATCGTTGACTGTCGCTAGGGTGGCCGTGATGCGCCGTGCCACGCATGCCACGAGCTCCGTCGACCGCAGCCGGCGGCGTCGCGGGCTCGTGCTCGTGGCAGCCCACACGTTGTGGCTGTGGCTGCTCCTGCCACCGGCCTCCGCGATCACCCGTGGACAGATCCACCACGCGCCCGTGGCAGCTGTCGGGTTGGCCGCCTTCGCGCTGCTCTATCTCGCGCTGGTGGCGGTGCCCGTGGCGGACCTGCCCGTCCGGCCGGCCCTGCACCACACCGGGTTGGTCCTGCTCGCGCTGCTGGGGATCGGGCTCGCCGCCGCGTACGCCGGTGACCCGGCGGGCTGGCTGGCCCTGCTGATGTACGTGTGTTCCGCAGGCGCGGTGGGGCTGATCCGGACGAGCTGGGGGTTCGGTTGGGTCGGCGGCAGCGTCGCGGCGGTGCTGGTGATCGGGGCGGCGCGCCGGCTGGCGACGGACGACATCGCGCAGATAGCGCTGATCACGCTGCTCGCGGGTGCCATGACACTGGCCTTCGCCCGGGTGGCCCGTCTCGTGGACGAGCTTCGCCGTACCCAGCGGGAGCTGGCCCGCACGGTGGTGGAGCGGGAACGGCTCCGGTTCGCCAAGGACCTGCACGACCTGCTCGGCCACACGCTGTCGCTGGTGGTGGTGAAGGCGGAGGTGGTGCGCCGGCTCGCCCCTGCCGACCCCGCCCGGGCCGCGGCCGAGGCGGCCGACATCGAGCGGATCGGACGCACCGCGCTCGCCGAGGTCCGCGAGGCGGTCACCGGCTACCGCGAGCACGGCTTCGACCGGGAACTGGACAACGCCCGCAACGCCCTGTCCGACGTCGGCATCGCGGTCACGGTACGAGCGACCGGGCACCCGCTCGACGTCGAGGCCGACGACGCGTTCCGCTGGGTGCTTCGCGAGGGGGTCACGAACGTGCTGCGGCACAGCCGGGCTTCGCGGTGCGACATCGAGGTCAGCAGCGACGCCCACGGGTCGGTGCTGACCGTCCGCGACGACGGGGTGGGCGGTCGGCCGGAGCCGGGCAACGGCCTGCGTGGCCTCACCGAGCGGCTCGAGCAGGCGGGCGGGACCCTGCACGTCGGACCGGCACGCGACGGCGGCCTGCTGCTCACCGCCCGGGTCCCCGCGCGACAGGCCGAGGGGGTGGCCGGATGATCCGCCTGTTGCTCGCCGAGGACCAGGGCATGATGCGTGGCGCGTTGGCCCTGCTGTTGAACCTCGAACCGGACATCGAGGTGGTGGCCGAGGTCGGAACCACCGCCGAGGCGGTGGCGGCCGCCCTGAGACTCCGACCCGACGTGGCGTTGTTGGACATCGAGATGCCCGACGGCAGTGGCCTGGACACCGCGGCGACGCTGCGGGAGAAGCTGCCCCGGTGCCGGGTGCTGATCCTCACCACGTTCGGCCGGCCGGGCTATCTCCGCCGGGCGATGGAGGCCGGCGCGGCCGGTTTCCTGGTCAAGGACGGTCCGGTCGAGGACCTCGCGGTGGCCGTCCGGCGAGTGCTGGCCGGCGAGCGGGTGATCGACCCGGCGCTCGCGGCGGCGGCGCTGTCAGCCGGCCCGAACCCGCTCACCGACCGGGAGCGGCACGTTCTGGCGGCGGCCGCGGACGGCGCCACGATCGCGGACATCGCCGCCCGCCTGCACCTGTCCGAGAGCACCGTACGCAACTACCTCTCGGCGGCGATCGGCAAGACCGGTACCCGTAACCGGATCGAGGCGGCGCTCAGCGCCAGGGCGAACGGCTGGCTCTGAAGGCAGCCGCGGGGCCGAGACCTACGAGGCCAACCGCGCGCCCGCGGTGCGACCTGATCTCGCGATCACGACCCCGCCGTCCGGTCGGTTGATCTCCGACCAGACCGCGTCGAGGGAGAGACCGAGGACGTCGGCGATGGCGGCGATGGTCGGGAAGGCAGGGGTGGCTACGCGACCGGACTCGATCTTCCGAAGCGTCTCCGGCGAGACACCTGCCTCCAGCGCGGTGACGAGCATCGAACGCTCGCCCCTGGCTCGACGCAGGAGAGCGCCGAGGCGCTGTCCGCGCTCGACCTCTTCAGGACTGAGCGGCAACCTGACCATGGTTCCGATTCTAGTACCGGGATAATATGACCGGGATACTTATTGGCTGTACGAGTAAGGGTGCCGCATGATCGAGATCTTTGACCCCACAGACCTGGCGCGCGCGCGGGACACCGGCGCCCTGGTCGCCGGCATCCTGCAGAACCTGAAGAGCCGCAGCACGGTCGGCACCAACCTCTTGGACATCGACCGCTGGGCCCAAGCCATGATCATCGAGGCCGGCGCGCAGTCCTGCTACGTCGACTACGAGCCGCCCTTCGGCCGCGGACCGTTCGGTCACTACATCTGCACGTCAGTCAACGACGCCGTGCTCCACGGGCGGCCGTACGACTACCCACTCGCCGACGGCGACCTGTTGACGCTCGACCTCGCTGTCTCCCTCGGGGGAGTGGTCGCTGACTCCGCGATCAGCTTCGTCGTGGGCGACGTGACGTCCCCGGAGAGCGTCGCGCTGATCGACGCTACCGAGCGCGCACTGAGCGCGGGGATAGCCGCGGCGGGCCCCGGAGCTCACCTCGGTGACATCTCCCACGCCATCGGCTCGGTCCTCAGCGAGGCGGGATATCTGATCAACACCGAGTTCGGCGGTCACGGCGTCGGATCGACGATGCACCAGGACCCGCACGTCCCGAACAAGGGGCGGCCCGGCCGCGGATACAAGCTGCGTCCCGGGCTGCTGCTGGCACTGGAGCCCTGGATCATGGCGGACACCGCCGAGCTCGTCACCGATGCCGACGGCTGGACACTCCGAAGCGCGACGGGCTGCCGGACGGCACACAGTGAGCACACCATCGCCATCACCGACGACGGAGCCGAGATCCTCACCCTGCTGAAGCGGGCGTGACCGTGAGCTGACCGGGGACGCTGGTCCGGGGTCCCCCGCGGCGTTCCCGACCCGGTCGCGGGCGGCTAGTCGTTGCGGACTATCCACCAGCGTCGTCTGGCGTCGATCAGCTCCTGCTTCGAGATCGGCAGCACGCGGGTCAGGTAGAAGATGCCCCACGCGACCAGCACCGTGCCGGCCACCAGCGGCACCATCACGTCGGCTCGTGGCGTACCCGTGGCGCCGATGAACACCATCGTCGGCCCGGCCGAGCACGGGACCGCCAACAAGAGTGCGCAGAGCGGCCATCTCCTCCGCTTCCGTACCCGCCGGGCTCGGGCATCCTGCCCGGCGGCCGATGTGGACGCCGACCGACCACGTCGCCTACCGCCAGCCATGGCCGGCAACATGGCCCAGCCCTGCCGGCGCGGCCGGCCGTCGCGGCGGTGTTGCTGCCCGTGGCAATTCGCCACGGGCAGCATCCGGCCCTGCGTCGCCCACTCCCTCCGGGTCACGCGGGCGGCGTTCGCCGGGCTCGCCGCACCGCGCGTCGGTCCACCCGAGGCCGGCACGAGCCGCAACACGGGCACTGACCGCGCCAGGCCGGTCAGTTGCCCATCCGGTAACGGCGGGAACGGGCCAGCGCCAGCCCACCGACAACCATGGCGAACAGCCCCACCACCAGGGCCACGTAGGCGCCACCTCGCCCGTTCCCGGTGCCGATGCCGCTGTCGGAGGTGGCGACGACCAGACCGCCGAGGGTCACGCCGACCAGCCCCGCCGCCAGGGCCACGGATGCTCCGAGCCGGCCGCTGTCGGTGCCGATACGGCTGGTGGGACGGACCAGAGCCAGCCCGCCGACGATCACCCCGGTCAGCCCCAGCAGGGCGGCGACACTTGCGCCGAGTCGCCCAGCGCTCATGGTGTAGACGCTGGCGGCGGCGGGTTGCCCCGCGACGTGCGCGGCTGCCGGTGCGGCGAGCCCGAAGCCGCCGAGCAGCGCGGCCGCGACGGCGGTGGGCACCAGTCGAACCGACCTCAGGATTCCTGATGAGCTCATGACTCCTTCTCCTCTTTCGTCGTCTCGATCTCGAGGTGCGGGTGTTGCCTGATCGTGTCGCCGGCCGGGGCCCCCGGTCGTCCGGCAGGCGGATGCAGTTCGCGCTGCCGCCGGTGGCACATCCGGCTGCTGCGGATGCCGTAGCTGCCGCGCCGGTACTGCGTTCGCGGTAGCCGGCCGCTCATCCGCCAGCAGGAGTCGCCCGTCGCCCCATCCGGCTAAGGTGCGCGCATGAGCACAGGACGGCCCGAGGTTCGGGCCGGTGTCAGAGATTGGGCGATCGCCGTCTGCGTGGCGGCGGTGCTGTTGGTCGCCGGGCTGTCCGAGAACCGTTCCGCCACCGATGCCGATCCACTGGGCTACGTGCTGCTGGTGGCCGGCGGCCTGGCGCTGGCCGCGCGCCGCCGCGCTCCGGTTCCCGTCCTGGCCGCCACCGGCGTGTGCGCGGTCGGCTACCAGGCGGTCGGCTTCGAGGTGCCCGCCGTCGCGTTCCTGTTCGCCGTGTACGCCGCCGTGCGTGCGGGCCATCGTGTCGTCACGGTCGTGGCGGCTGTGATGATGCTGGCCGCACTCCCGCTCGCGGCGCTCGCCCTGCCACCGGACATGCCGGTCGGCGAGGCGCTCGCCCGGGCCCGGGGCGTCCTCGAACTGGCCTGGTTGGTCGCCGCCGGTGCGGCGGGTGAGGCGTTGCGGCAGGCCGAGCGGCGGGCGGACGAAGCCGAGCGTACGAGGGAGGAGACCGCGCGGCGCCGCGCCGACGAGGAACGGCTGCACATCGCGCGGGAGTTGCACGATTCGCTCACCCACCAGATCTCGATCATCAAGGTGCAGGCCGAAGTGGCCGTCCACCTCGCCCGCAAGCGGGGTGAACCGGTGCCGGAGGCCCTCCTGGCGATCCGGGACGCCGGTCGCGAGGCGACCCGGGAGCTGCGAGCGACGCTGGAGGCGCTGCGCGACGACGGCGAGACGCCGTCGCATGGGCTCGACCATCTCCCGGAACTGGTGGAGCGCGCCCGTACCACCGGCCTGGAGGCGACGTTGACGATCGAAGGACGACGACACGACGTACCGGCAGCGGTGGACCGCACCGCCTACCGGATCGTCCAGGAGTCCCTCACCAACATCGCGCGTCACGCCGCCGCCGCTACCGCGTCGGTCCGGATCGACTACCGTCCGGACGCCCTCGCGATCCGCGTCGACGACGACGGGAAGGCCATGCCGGACACCGCCCCGATGCCCGGCGTCGGGCTGCTCGGGATGCGCGAACGAGTCACCGCTCTCGGCGGTCGCCTACGCGCGGAGCCACGCAACGAGGGCGGCTTCACCGTCCACGCCGAACTGCCCTTCGGCCCGGCATCATGATCCGGGTCCTGCTCGTCGACGACCAGCCGCTCCTGCGCAGCGGTTTCCGTGCGCTCCTCGACGTCGAGGACGACATCGAGGTGGTGGCCGAGGCCGCCGACGGCGAGGAGGGCCTGGCGCTGGCGAAGGAACACCTGCCCGACATCGCGCTCATCGACATCCAGATGCCGGTCATGGACGGCATCGAGGCGACCCGGCGCATCGCCGCGGATCCGACCCTGGCGGGGGTGCACGTCGTCATCCTGACCAACTACGGCCTCGACGAACACGTCTTCCATGCGCTGCGCGCCGGCGCCGCCGGATTCCTCGTCAAGGACATCCAGCCGGAAGACTTTCTGCACGCCATCCGTGTCGCCGCGCGCGGCGACGCCCTGCTCGCACCATCGATCACCCGCAAGCTGATCGACCGGTACGTCACCGAGCCGCTCCACACCGGCGTCGGCACGAGGTTGAAAGAGCTGACCAACCGCGAACGTGAGACAGTTGCCCTCCTCGCGCAGGGCCTGTCCAACGACCAGATCGCCGAACGCATGGTGATCAGCCCACTGACCGCCAAGACCCATGTCAACCGGGCCATGATGAAGCTCCACGCCCGTGACCGCGCCCAACTCGTGGTCCTCGCCTACGAATCCGGCCTGGTGGTCCCACGCCAAGGTTGACGGTCCGACGAACGGACCACCCGGCTGGCCGCGCCTCTGCCGCGATGCGGCGCGGTCCCGGCCAGCCGGATTCGAATCCGTCAGGTCATCGCGATGTGGCCGGACGGCGCCTGGCGCGGTGACTGCGGGACCGATCGACGCAGGTACGACTCGATGGCCTCGATGACCCGCGGGCGCAGGTCGGCGGCGCGGATCACCGCGTCGACCGAGCCCACCTCGACCGCACGCTGGATGCTGTGCACCCGGTCGAACTCCGTGGCCACCTCGCCGAGCTTCTCCGCGCGCACCGACGAGCGCAGCTCGCCGAGTTCGGCGGTCAGCGCGGCGCGCTCGGTGCCGGAGGCGACGGCGACTCGGGCCTCCAGCTCCTGCACGCGCGGATCGGCAGCGGTACGACGGTCGACGTCGCCGGAGAACACCACAGCGGCGGCGGGAGCACCGCCGAGCACCGAGGCGAACGACCCTTCCAGCGCCAGCACGGTCATGTCGGGGTTCAGCGCCTTCGAGAACACCACGAACGCCCCGCCGTGGTATCGCGAGATCACGCAGAACACGATGGGCCCACGGAAGTTCACGATCGCGCGGCCGATCTCGGCGCCGTACTCCAGTTGCAGCTTCCGCATCGACTCGGGCGAGCCGTCGAAGCCCGACAGGTTCGCCAGCACCACCAGCGGCCGGTTGCCGCTGGCCGCGTTGATCGCCCGCGCGGCCTTCTTCGACGACCGGGGGAACAGCGTGCCCGCGGTGTAGGTGTCCGGTCCGTCGGTGGGCGGGAAGCCGCGCCGCGGCACCGAACGCGACTCGATGCCGAGCAGGCACACCGGGATGCCGCCGAGGTGTACGTCCTGCACCACCGCCGTCTCCGCGTCGGCCATGCCCGCCCAGCGCTCCAGCACCGCGTGGTCCTGGTCGGCGAGCGCCCGCATCACGGTCCGGATGTCGAACGGCTTCTTGCGGTCGGGGTTGGCGGCCGCGGAGAAGATCTCGCCGACCGTGGTGAAGTCGCTGCCGGCCACGGTGTGCGGGAAGTCGGAGATGTCCCGGTCGACCGGGTCGGTGGTGCTCGCCCGCCGCGGCGTCTGCTCGCCCGGCGCCACGTACGTGTGCTCGTAGTGCGCCATCAGCACGTCACGCGCGGCCGGGATGTTCGGCGCCCAGTACTGCGCCTGACCGTTGGGCCCCATCACCCGGTCGTAGCCGCCGATGCCGAAGTTGTCCTCGGCGGACACCCCACCGGAGAAGTCGAGCGACTGCTTGCCGGTGAGCACCATCGCCGAATCCGGCGTCATCACCAGGACACCCTTGGTGTGCATGAGCATCGTCGCCTCGGCGTTCCAGTACGGCTGGGCGCCGACGTTGATGCCCGCCACGACGATGTTGATCTCGCCGCCGGCCTGGGTGAACTCGACGATCCGCTTGAGTGCCGCGGCCACCCAGTCCATGTTCTCCGTGCCCGACGTCATGGAGATCCGGGCGCCGGCGGACAACGAGTACCACTCCAGCGGCACCCGCATCTGCTCGGCCAGGTCCAGCGCGGCGATCACGCGGCGGCACTCCGGCTCCGACAACGCGCCGAGCGACTTCGTCGGGTCACCGAGCAGCACGACCCGGGTGATGCCCTGCGGGTGGCGCGGGGTCGGCGTGGTGACCACGCCGGCGACGATCGCGGCGGTGTTGCGTCCCTTGGGCCGCTCGACCGGCGCGAGCGCGTGCTCGTCGTCCAGGTCGTGCTCGACGAAGTCGCCGAGCAGCCGGGTCAGCTCGTACGGGTACACGGTGTTGCGGCTGCTCGCGCGCAGCACCTTCAGCCGGTAGTCGTCGAGCGGCTCCACCGGCTCGACCGGCGGCTCACCCACGGTCAGCTCGGCGCCGCCCGTGGCGTCGAAGGTGATCCGCACCCCGATCTTGGTCAACTCGCCGGTCGTACGGTCGCGCTGGCGCGCGATGAACAGGATCTCCTCCAGTCCGGCGCCCGCCGTCGTCGGCCGGACCCGGTTGGCGATCGTCTCCATCTCCTCGCGGGTCAGCTCGCTCGGCGGCCAGACGTAGATCACGATCCGGTTGGTGTTGAAGCGCACGTTCGAGGGGCGGCGCGACTGCGCGCGGCGGATCGAGTCGAGGCAGGCGGCGACCGCGTCCTCCGTGGTCGGCAGCGCGACCAACCGGCCGTCCTGCTCACGCAGCTCGGTCAGGTCGCGCACCTGCGCGAACGCGACGAGGCGCTGGTCGGACGGATTCTCCCGGGCCACGGACTGGAAGAGGTAGACCTCCTCGTCCGAGGACGGCAGCCGGGTGAGGTCGAACTTGTGCAACCGCTCCAGCTGCATCCGCTGCGCGATGTACGGGTGCAGACCGCGGATCAGCCGCTCCTCGGCCATCCCGCTGCCCGACGGGCGGAAGGTGAAGTGGTGGTGCATGACGGCACCGCCGCGACCCGCGACGGTGGCGGTGAGCCGGCTGACCTGCTGCGGCAGTGGCTGCGCGTTGATGGCTTCGAGCAGCGCGGCCGCCATCGCGTCGAAGTCCTCCGGCTGGTTCTCCCAGGCGAGGTAGATGTCGGCGTCGATGGCGTCCCCGCCGCCGGCCAGCTCGGCGAGCCCGCGCAGCGCGCCGCCCAGCGCGTCGAAGCGCACCGCGGCGGAGACCACGCTCGAACTCGCGCGTTCGGCGACCACGAGGGTGCAGCCGCCGACCTGGTGGGTGGTGACGCTGGTGAGCGCCTTGTTGCCGTAGTAGCGCCGGGTCAGCACCTCCAGCATCACCGCGTTGTCGAGGTGGTCGTGGACGAGCCGCTGGCCGAGCAGCCGGACCAGCGGTTCGGTGCTGCGTACCATCTCGGCGATGCGCTCGCCGCGATCCGGCGCGTCCGGGTGCGCGTCCAGGTGGCGCAGGTGCTTGCGGACCTGGGCGTAGACGCGCGCACGGTTGCGGCGCAGCAGCGGCTGGGCGAACCAGGCGAACACCACGCCGCGCGCGAGGTCGGCGACCACCGGGAAACGGACCTGTGTCGCGGCCACCAGCCGCTCCAGGGCGAGGCCGGCGGGCTCACGCAACGTCTCGTCCGGCGGCAGCTCCCGCAGCCACGCACGCAGCAGCGTCGCGACGACCGTGGCGTCGGCGGATGCTCGCTGCTGGGCGAGGAAGATCCGGAACACCGCGGCTTCGAGCTCGGGGGAGCGCTCCAGGTCGGTGACACCGTAGTGTCCGAGCGCCTTGGCGAGCTTGACCTGGAACGCGTTCGGCAGGCCGGCCCGCTCGACGTCGAGGCTCTGCAGGTAGGTGTAGAAGTGCTCGCGAGCGCTGTGGATGTGGCCGCCGACGCTGTCCTCGCCCGTCGGCCGGTTGCGGGTCAGCTCGGCGAGGTCGGCGAAGAGGTTGACGAGGTCGAGCTCTTCGGCGAGTGGCCGGTGGCCGTCCTCGGTGGCGGCCTGCCGCGCGGTCAGGTAGTCGTCGAGGGCCCGGCGGTCGTCGTGGGGGTCGACGTCGAAGCCGAGCAGCAGCCCACGCAGGTCCTCCTGGCCGCGGGCGGCGCGCTCCCGAGCCGGGATCTCCTGCGGCGCGGTGGGCAGGTCCAGCTCGACGGCCGCGCCGGCCGGGCCGTCCGTGTCCTCCCCGGCCTCGTCGGTGAGCGGCTCCAGCCGCAGCAGCGGCGCGCCGGCCTCCACCTGGCTGCCGACGGAGACGGCGCACTCCTTCAACCGCGCCTTGAACGGCGCCCGCAGCACCGTCTCCATCTTCATGGCCTCCAGCACCAGCACCGGAGCGCCCGCCTCGACCTCAGCGCCGATCTCCACCGGCGTGGCGACGACCAGCGCCGGCATCGGCGAGCGGACGACGCCGCCCTCGTCGCGGCTGACCCGGTGCGTCACGCCGTCCACCTCGACGAGGTGGATCGGCCCGTGCGTCCCGGTGAGCAGGCGGTACCGGGTGCCGTTGACGGCGATCTGCCCGGTGTGTCCGTCGAAGCGGTCGAGCTCGACGTCGGCGGTGCGGACGCCACCGCCCGTCTCGATGCCCACGCGGAACCGGTGCGCCCCGATCCGCGCCACCCGCGTGCGGTAGCCGACGCCGCGTAGCTTCAGGTCGAGCGGCCGGCCGCTCTTGTGCTGCACCTGCGGGCGTCCGCCGGCCGCCGTCGACAGCAGCCGCTGGCGCTCGACGCGCTCCTCCTCCTCGTACGCCTCGATGGCCGCGGCCGCCAGCGCGACGGCGGAGTGCCGGTGCGCGACCAGCCTGCCCTCGCCGCGGACCCGGTCGATCCAGCCGGTGTCGGCGCTGGCGTCGATCACCTCGGGCTGGTCGAGCAGGTCCAGCACGAAGCTCTTGTTGGTGGCGCCGCCCTCGATGACGACAGTGGTGTTCGCCATCGCCCGGCGCAGTCGGCCGAGCGCCTCGTCGCGGTCGCGACCGTAGGCGATGATCTTCGCGATCATCGAGTCGAAGTCGGCGGGGATGGTGTCGCCCTCGCTGACGCCGGTGTCCACCCGGATGCCCGGCCCGGCGGGCAGGTCCAGCCGCACGATGCGGCCGGGGGAGGGCGCGAAGTCGCGGTCCGGGTCCTCGGCGTTCAGCCGGGCCTCGATGGCGTGCCCCCGCTCCACCGGTGGTTCGCCCTCGAGCCGCCCGCCCGACGCGACGTGCAGCTGCGCCTTGACCAGGTCGAACCCGGTCGTGGACTCGGTGATCGGGTGCTCGACCTGCAGCCGGGTGTTGACCTCGAGGAACGCGAACAGCTGGTCGCCGGGGTGGTAGAGGAACTCGACGGTGGCCGCGCCCCGGTAGCCGACCGCGACCGCGAGCCGTTCGGCCGACGCCTTGAGTTCGGCCGCCTGCGCCGGGCTGAGCACCGGCGACGCCGACTCCTCGATGACCTTCTGGTTGCGCCGCTGCACCGAGCAGTCGCGGACACCGAGCGCCCACGCCGTGCCCTGACCGTCGGCGATCACCTGGACCTCGACGTGGCGGGCACCGGTGACCAGGCGCTCCAGGAAGACGATGCCGCTGCCGAACGCCCGCGCCGCCTCCTGGCTGGTGCGCTCGTACGCGTCGGCGAGCTCCGCCGCACTGGTGATCACCCGGATCCCGCGGCCCCCGCCGCCCGCGGTCGCCTTCAGCATCAGCGGGTAGCCGATCTCGTCCGCGGCCGCGACGGCCGCGTCCAGGGTCTCGACCGCGCCGCGGCTCCACGGGGCGACCGGCACCCCGACCTCCTCGGCGATCAGCTTCGCGCCGATTTTGTCACCGAGCTTGCGCATCGCGTCCGGGCTCGGGCCGACGAAGGTGACCCCGACCTTCTCGCACAACTCCGCGAACGCCGGGTCCTCGGCGACGAAGCCCCAGCCCACCCAGGCGGCGTCGGCCCCGGTCTCGACCAACGCGCGCTCCAGCACCTTCAGGTCGAGGTACGGGCGCGCGGATGCCGGACCGAGGTCGTAGGCGATGTCCGCCTCGCGGACGAAGGTGGCGGTGCGGTCGACATCGGTGAACAAGGCCACCGTCTCGATCCGGGTCCCGGTCTCCGCGGCCAGCTCACGGACCGCGTGGATGAGCCGCATAGCAGCCTCACCCCGGTTGACGATGGCAACACGGCTGAACACCCGATGACCCCCCGGCAGACCCCACGTTTACGTGCCGCGGGACGAAAACCCCCGGCAGTGATCACCCTTCCGCCCCCCGGCCCGCGGCGCCATGTTGTAACCGCCGAACCGGAAGCGGCGCCGTTTGTAGGAACCGTACAAAAGTCTTTGGCTCCACGTACGCCCATCCGGGCGGCTCGGAGCCGAGAGTCGGGTCTGTGGAGTGCCGGACGGCTGCGCGCAGGTGTCGCTCGACGTCCGACCCGCGTCGAGGTCCGTACGTGTTGGTGGGCCTGCCGTCGGCCCGCCCGGGCGGGCCGACCCTGCGCGAGTACGTCTTCCACGAGAAGACCAGCCACGAGGAGCACGAGGCCGCCTTCCG
>NZ_JBFAAL010000004.1:0-314227 GCF_040639715.1 Micromonospora sp. NPDC023737 | reverse complement strand
GTGGGGGTTGGCTCGCCGCCCGCCCGGCGCCGGGCGGGGCCCGCCCGCGGCCCCCCCGGGGTGGGGCCCGGCGGGTGTGGGGGGGCCGGCGCGGGCCCCGCGGGGGGGGCCCCCCGGCAGGCGGTGCGGATCGTGGTGGCGTCAGACGGCCGATGTGCTGGCGTTGTCGGCGGGGACGCCACCGGCCACCGCGGCCGCCTCGGCCTCGGCGATGATCCGGCGCTCCTCGTCACGGTGCTTCCGGTACTGCTTGAACGACCAGGCGAGGGCGGCGGCCCAGACGACGTAGATGACCGCATAGAACGCGTAACGGACGTTGTCCGATGCGTCGATCCAGTCGCTGCGCAGCAGGGTGCGGATATTGGTGAGGATGATGACGCCGCCGACCGCGGAACCCAGGACGCGGGGCGGAATGTGCCGGACCAGCCAGGCGGCGATCGGGGCCGCGATGATGCCGCCGATGAGCAGCGCGGCGACCCACGCGTAGTTCACTCCTTCGGACCCGATGCCGATGATGAAGCCGACGCTCGCGGCGACGGCGACGAGGAACTCGCTCGTGTCGATCGAGCCGATGGTCTTGCGGGGTTCGAGCCGGCCGCTGGCCAGGATGGCCGGGGTGCCGACCGGGCCCCAGCCGCCGCCGCCCGTGGAGTCGACGAACCCGGCGACCACCCCGAGGGGGGCGAGGAACCGCTTGCGCAGGGGCTTGCCGAGGTTTTCCTTGGGCAGGCCGACGGCGGTGAAGCGGACCAGGATGTAGATGCCGAGGGTGAGCAGGATGATCGACATCAGCGGCGCGGCGGTCTCGGTGGACAAGCTCGACAGGAACGTGGCCCCGGCGAACGCGCCGACCGCACCCGGTATGCCGATCTTCGCGACGACCTTCCAGTCGACGTTGCCGAACCGCCAGTGCGACGCACCGGAGACCAGCGTGGTGCCGATCTCGGCGAGGTGGACGGTGGCCGACGCGGCGGCGGGGTTGGTGCCGATCGCCAGCAGCAGGGTGGTCGAGGTGACGCCGTAGGCCATGCCGAGGCTGCCGTCGACCAGTTGCGCGCCGAGGCCGACCAGGGCGAGCAGGAGCAGTCTTCGCACGAGCACTCCAATCGGAGGAGGTTGGAGGAACTAGCGAGTCGGTGCGAGCCGAGATGTTGAGGAACCGAAGTCCCTCGGGTCGTTGGTGACGGTCGGGCGGTGGCTGGGCACGCAACTTCCACAACTGACTACTATTCCTACTTGTTTGGTGGAGAATACGGCCGGCATGGAGGCAGGGCAATACCCCGATCGACCGCCCGACGCTGACGTGGTGACCCCGCTCCGTCGCCTTTCGGTGGCGCGGGCCCTCGACGGACGACGGCTCGTCCGCTCCGTGCGGAACCACTCGCTCCATCGACCGGTCCTGGCGTACCGTGCCGTCGTGCGTACCGGGCTGATCGCTGCCGGTGTGGCCGCCGCCTGCCTGGTCGCGGCCTGGTCGCTGCTCATCCTGCTGGCCCGCCGGCTACCGCCCGGCATCCTCCGGGATCTCGCCGCGTTCATCCCCGACTGCGTGACCACCGTCCGCCGGCTCCGCACGGACCCACGGGTGCCCCGCCGGGCCAAGCTGGCCGTCGTGATCGCCGGGCTGTGGGTGATCAGCCCGATAGATCTGATCCCCGAATTCCTCCCGGTCATCGGCCCGCTCGACGACATCGTGGTCATCGCCCTCGCGCTGCGCTACGCCGCACGTCAGGTGCCCCGGGAGGTACTGCTCGGAGCGTGGCCGGGAGAACCTCGCCTTCTCCTTCGACTCCTCGGCACGACGACCGGGACCGGGCCCGATCGCCCGGACTCCGCCCCTCGCGGGACGAACCCGGCATAGATGATCAACGTACTGTTCACGCCGCCGTTCACTGCTCATCACCGGTCCGCGCCCACCCGTTTCCGCGTACCCGCGACACTCGCTGCGGTTCGACACCGACGAGACCCGGAGCGTCCCCTTGCCCCCGCACCGACGTCTTCGTTGGCGCGGCGCGATCAGCGCTTTCGCGCTGGCGACGTACTCCGCCGTCGCCACCTCCGTTTCGGTCGCGCCCGTCCCGGCGGCGGCACGTCCGTTCGGTGACCCGCAAACCATGGACGTCGCGCGCGACGAGTGGAGTCCCGCCGTGGCACTGGTGCTGTTCCGCCGGTTCAACCGCCGCCGGAAGGCCGTCGCATGACAGCACTCGCCGCCGTCCAGGCCGCTTCCGTCCCGGACCAGCTGCAGGACCTCGTCCACTCGCCGGGCGTACCACCGTTGGCCTTCGCGCTCGCGTTCATCGCCGGGGCCGGTCACGCGGTCGCGCCGGGGCACGGCAAGAGCCTGGCCGCGGCCTACCTCGTCGGCTCGCGTGGGCGGCTGCGGGACGCCGCCTGGCTGGGTGGTTCGGTGGCCGCCATGCACACCCTCTCGGTGCTGGTGATCGGCCTCGCGTGGACGTTCCTATCCCTCGCGAACGTCATCCGGATGGAGGCGCTCACCACCTGGCTGCAACTCGCCGCCGGTCTGGTCGCCGTGACCACCGGCGTCTGGCTCGTACGCCGACACCTGCGCGGTGCCGGGCACACGCACAGCCACAACCACTCGCACGGGCACAGCCACCCCCACGACCATGGTCACGGGCACGGCCACCAACACGCCGAGCGCCCGGGTCTGCTCATGCTCGGCGTCTCCGGCGGCCTCGTGCCGTCACCGTCCGCGTTCCTCGTCCTGGTCACCGGCCTGTTCCTCGGACGCGCCGGCTTCGCCCTGCTGCTGGTCCTGACCTTCGGCGTCGGCATGGCCGTCGTCCTGTTCGGCGTCGGGCTGCTCGCGATCGCCGGCAACTCCGTCGTCGTCCGCGGCGCGAACTCCCACGCCGTCCTGCGACTGGCCAGCCGGGCCGCCCCCGTACTCGCCGCCGTCGGCATCACGGCGGTCGGCGTCGGCATCACCACGGTCGCCGCCTTCCACCTCGCCACCGTCGTCTGATCACACCAGCCGCGGAGGGAGCGCGAGGGTGGTGGACCCTGCCGTCCGTCGTGACCCTGCTCACCGATTCGTGACATAACGCCCGCTGTACTTGGACCGGCGCCTGCACGATCATCTTCAGAATGGTCCACACCCGAACCGCCGACGCGTCCCCAGCAACCAGGGTGGGAATCACGGCCGCCGCCGCAGCCCTGCCGGAACGGGTGGTGACCAGTGCGGAGCTGCAGGAGCAGGTCGAACGGGAAAGCGGCATCACGCTCCCGCCCCGGCTCTTCTCTCGAATGACCGGCATCGACACCCGTCGCGTAGCCGGCCCCGACGAGCATGCCTCCACTCTGGCCGTCCGGGCGGCCCGTGCCGTGCTGCACAGCGCGGCGGCCGACCCCGGCGACATCGACCTGTTGATCTTCGCGTCGGCCTCCAGGGACATGGCGGAGCCCGCGACCGCGCACATCGTCCAGGCCGACCTGGGCACCCGCGCACACGTCTTCGACCTGACGAACGCCTGCAACAGTTTCCTGAATGGAATCGACACGGCCCGTGCGTTCATCCTGGCCGGGCGGGCGCGACGGGTCCTCGTGGTGACCGGCGAGACGCCCACCCGGTCGATGCGGATGCGCGCATCCAGCGCGGCGCAGGTCCGCTCGGCGTTCGCCGGCTACACGTTCGGTGACGCCGGCGCGGCGGTACTCGTCGAGCAGGTACCAACCGGCGGCATTCTCGACGTACAGACGGCCACCTTCTCCGAGCACTGGACGGCCGGCGGGATCGACGGTGGCGGCTCCCGGCACCCACGCGGTGACGAGCACACCTACTTCCACGGCGACGGCGGGAAGTTGCGCTCCATCTTCGAGCGGATCGGGCTGGACGTGCTCCGTGCGGTGCACCAGCGCACCGGCCTCGACTGGTCGGACTACGAGAAGGTGCTCGTACACCAGGTCACGTTGCCGTACCTGACCCGCTTCATGGAACTCGCCCGGGTGCCGGAGGAGAAGCTGATCGTGACCGTCCCCGAGCTGGGCAACGTGGCCAGCGCAACCATCGGCGTGCAACTGGCCCGGATCAACGAGAAACTCGCCAGCGGATCCCGGGTCTTCTGCCTCGGTCTCGGCGGCGGCGTGAGCATCACCACGATGGTGTGGGAGAAGTCCTGAGGCCATGGCCCCGATGTCACCCGGACGGCGCCGCGACCGGCACGTCTACCTGCGGAGCCATCCCCTGCTCTTCGCCCTGTTGGCCGCGTCGCGGCGCAGGCCGGTGCGGCGTCTCGGACGTACGGTGCTGGTCAACGGAACCGACGCGTACCGGCAGGCGCTCACGGAGGTGACCCTGGACCGGACCGCGGCCGGCACGACCGGCGGTAGCGCGCGACGGCTCACCGGCGGCGATCTCCTCTTCGACCAGGAGGACACGGCACACCGTCGCGCCCGGCGCGACATCTCGCACGTGTTCGACTCCGCCGGGGTGGCACGGACCCGTCCGCTCTGGGGCGACGTGCTACGGCGACGCGTGGCGCCGCTCGCCGCCGGTGAGTCGGTCGATCTGGTGGACATCGCGGCCGAACTCGCCGGCGTGGCAACGGTGTCACTGCTCGGGCTGAACGCCGACCCGCGCCAGGTTGCCGCCGCGGCTCGGGCGGCGGCCGCCGCGGCCGTGCGCGAGGAACTACCCGGTTGGCGTACGCCCGGACAGCGGCGCGCCGCCCGGGCCGCCGTCGACCGGCTGACCGGTGTGCTGCGTGGCGCCACCGTCAGCCCTGCTCTGGCCGGCATGATCGCGGTGGCGGCGGTCAACACGACCGTCGCTTCGATACCTCGCGCGGTCGCCTGGTGCGCCGACGACCGGCTCTGGTCCCACGCCGCCGATCCGGAGGTGCTGCCGAGGCTGGTCGCCGAACTGCTGCGGGTCACCGCGCCCAGCCCGGTGCTGCCGCGAGCGGTCGCGGCACCCGGCGAGATCGGCGGTTGCCCGGTGCGGGCCGGCGACCGGCTGATCCTGGTCGCCAGACACGCCGCGTACGCTCACGAGATGGGACCCGACCCCGTCGCCCCGATGGCCCCCCGGATCTCACAACTGGTGTTCGGAGCCGGCACGCACAGTTGCCCCGGTGCCGGGTTCGCCCGAGCCCAGCTCGCTGACACGCTGGCCGCGCTGGCTCCGTACCGGCCGGTGGTGGTGGCGGCGAGAGCCGACCGGCGAGCCGCCCTGCCGAGCTGGGAGACGCTGCGCGTACGGACGGTCACCCGATGAGCGTGGAAGGGCTGTCCGGGCGGCCGGGATCGGCCGCGGTCGAGGCACAGAGGGCACTGATGTCTCCCGGTGATCGGTTGCGGGCCAACGCCGCCGCGTTCGGAGACAAACCGGCGCTGGTGTTCCCGGTCGCCGGGACGCAGGAGCACCGATCGAGGACGTTCGCCGAGCTCGACGCGGAGTCCGACCGCTACGCGGCCGGCTTCGCCGGCAGTGGCATCGAGCCGGGCACCAGGACGGTCGTCATGATGCCGGTCGACGCCGACCTGTTCGCAGTGATCTTCGGCCTGCTCAAGCTCGGCGCCGTACCGGTCATCGTGGACCCGGGCATGGGCCTGCGCCGGATGCTGCGCTGCTACCGCGCCGCCGAGGCCCGGGCCTTCATCGGCGTACCGGCCGCACAGGCCATCCGGGTCCTGCGGCCGGACGCCTTCGCCGGGGTCCGGACCGTCGTCACCGCCGGCCGACGCTGGTGCTGGGGCGGCGCGACGTTGAGCGGGTTGGCCGCGACCGCGGCGGCCCCGCCGAGGCCGGCCATCGAGGCCGACGACCTGGTCATGATCAGCTTTACCTCGGGCAGCACCGGGAGCGCGAAGGGCGTCGAGTCCACCCACGGCGCGTTGGCGGAGATGGTCCGGCAGGCGGCCACCCACTACCGGCACACTCCGTCGGACGTCTGCCTGGTCACCTCGCTCTCCTTCGCCTTCCTGCACCTGCTGACCGGCGCGACCTGCGTGGTTCCGGAGATCGACTTCGCGCGCGTCGCGGACACCGAACCGGCCATGATCACCGACCTGGTACGGCGGTACGCGGTGACCGCGATGTTCGGCTCGCCCGCGCTGCTCGACCCCCTTGCCCGTCACCTCGACGAGACCGGCGAGCAGGTGCCGACACTGCGCCTCGTCGTCTCCGGCGGGGCCCCCGTCGCGAACGAGGTCGTGGCGCGGCTGCGGCGCGTACTGGCCGCACAGCAAGGCCGGATGCACGTCACGTACGGCGCCACCGAGGCGGTTCCGATCGCGTCCATCGAGGCCGGCGAGCTGCTCGACGAGGTCCGTCCCGCCGGGCACAGCGGCGGCGGCACGTGTGTCGGCCGGCCCGTCGACGGGGTCGACCTGCGCGTCATCCGCGCCACCGACGGGCCGATCCCCGATTGGACGGCCGTTCGCCCGGCCGCGCCGGACGAGATCGGCGAGATCGTGGTCAGCGGACCGACGGTGAGTCGCCGCTATGTCGGTTCGGCTGCCGCGAACGCCAACGCCAAGATCGTGGAGTCGGAACGGATCTGGCACCGGACGGGGGACCTGGGCCGGATCGACGAGCAGGGCCGCGTCTGGTTCGCCGGCCGGCGCAGCGACGTGGTCCGCACCGCCGACGGCCCGCTCTACCCGGTCCCCTGCGAAACCGTGCTGGACGAGCACCCGGAGGTGCGCCGGACGGCGCTGGTCGGGGTGGGTGACCCCGACTGGCAGCGGCCCGTCGTCTGCGTGGAGCTACGCGAGGGTGTGCCGGCGACGCAGCGGCCCAGGATCGAACGCGAGTTGCGGGAATTGGCGCAGCGGCACGAGGCGACGAGGAGCCTCACCGACTTCCGCTTCCACCCCGCGTTCCCGGTCGACGTACGCCACAACGCGAAGATCGACCACGGCCGGCTGGCCACTTGGGCGGCGCGTACCCGAACGGGCGGAACCCTGCGCCGCCCACGGCGTTCGGGGACAGCGTGAGAGCGCTCATCACGGGTGGCTCCGGTTTCCTCGGCGGTCACCTCGTCGACGAGTGTGTCCGCCGGGGCGACCAGGTACGCGTGCTGGTCCGCCCGACCAGCGACCTCGGCCATCTCCGCACCGTGCGGGGAATCGAACTGGTCAGCGGCGACCTGACCGACCCCGCCTCGCTGCGCGCGGCGACCCACGGGACGGACGTTGTCTACCACTCGGCCGCCCGGGTGCAGGACTTCGGCACCCGCGCTCAGTTCTGGGCGGCCAACGTCACCGGTACGCAGAACCTGCTGGCCGCCGCCCGGAGCAGCGGTGTGCCGCGATTCGTCCACGTGAGCAGCCCGAGCGCCGTGATGAGCGGCGACCCCCAGATCGACATCGACGAGAGCGTGCGCTACCCGGACCGGTTCCTGAACCTGTACTCGGAGACCAAGGCGGTCGCCGAACAGATCGTGCTCGACGCGAACAGCCGTCAACTGACCACCTGCGCCATCCGGCCACGGGGGATCTGGGGACCCCGGGACCGGACCGGTTTCCTGCCACGGCTACTGGCGAAACTGCACCGGGGCACCCTGCCCGACCTGTCCGGCCCGGAACCCGTGTACGCGTCACTCTGCCACTGCCACAACGCGGCCTCGGCCTGCCGGCTGGCCGCGGTCTCCGACCGGGTCGGCGGGCGGGCGTACTTCGTCGCCGATGCCGAACGTATCGACGTCTGGACACTGATCGCCCGGGTCGCCGAACTGTTCGATCTCCGTCCGCCGACCCGCCGCGTGCCCGGCCCACTACTCGCCGGGGCAGTCGGCCTGGTCGAGCTGCTCTGGCAGGTGCCGCCGCTCGCCCGGCGCCGTCCACCGCCGGTCTCCCGCTACGGGCTGGCCCTGCTCACCCGGACGTCCACCTACGACACGAGGGCGTCGACCCGGGACTTCGGCTATCGGCCCGGCATCGACCTGGAGACCGGACTCACACAGCTCAAGCACTGGGTCGAGGAGATCGGCGGCGTCGCGGCACTGGCCCGCGGGGTGCGGGGATGAGCTTCTCCCGTCCGATCTCGCCGATCGAGCAGGGCTACCTGGCCAGCGCCCCGTTCCTGCCTCCCTTCGCGATCCAACTCCTGGTGGAAGGGGCCGGATCCATCGACGCGGCGGCGCTGCGCCGGGCGGTGGCCCTCGCCTCCGAGGCCGGCCCGGGGGCGCGACTGGTCGGCCGCGGGCGGCTCTGGATCGACAGTGGGAAACCACCGCCGGTCACCGTGCTGCCTTCGCTGGATTTCGACGCTCCGGCCCTTCACCGCCCATTCGACCCGCCCGCAGGCCCGCTGAGCGAGGTGCTGCTGGTCCCCGGCGAACCGACGACGATCGTCTTCCGGGCCACACACGCCACGATGGACGCCAGGGGCGTGCTCGTCTGGGCCACCGACGTGCTGCGGGCCCTGCGAGGCGAACGTCCGCTCGGCGCCCGCTCGCCGTTGACCGACGACGCGCTCCGCCGGCGGGTCGCACCCTCGCCCGCCCGGCTGAGCACCCCGCTGCGGTGGCGTACCCCGCTCGTCGGCGCGGCCGCCCACCGCCGCCACCACTGGCGGCGTGCCACCATCAGCGGCAACCAGCACGCCCTGGTCGCGCGGGTGATCGCGGCGATCGGCTCGGCGACCGGCCGGCGATCACGTTTCATGGTCCCGGTCGACCTGCGCCGGCACGAGCGAACCCTCGTCGCCACCGGGAACCTGGCGCTGCCCGTCTTCCTCGACGTGACACCGGACCAGCCCTGGGCGGAGGTCCACGAATCCCTCCTGCGCGCGCTCGCCGAACGCCGGGAGCTCGCCGTCTCCGCCGCCGAGGGCTGGGCCGACCGCCTGCCCCGCCCGGTCCTGCGCGCCGGCCTCTCCCTCGCCGAGCGGGTCAGCCGCCGGTGGGACCGGGGGATCTGCACGGCCGCCGTCTCCCACCTGGGCCGGATCGACCTCGACGCGTTCTCCACCGACGCGTTCAGCGCCGGTACGGTCTACACCCTGCCGGTGCACGGACCCTTCATCCCGGTCTCGTTCAGCACCATCGAGCTGCCCGGTCACGTCGAGCTGACCATGTCCCACCCGGTCGGTGCCGATCGCGCCGCGCAGGCCCTGATGGAGACGGTCGCCGCAGCGCTCGCTCCGACGGCCGACCCGCCCGCGTCTCCCGGCGTCCGTGCCGCGTTTCCCGGCGTCCGTGCCGCGTCTCCCGGCGTCCGTGCCGCGTCTCCGGGCGGCCGTGCTGTGTCTCCCGGCGGCCGCGCCGCGCCGATCGGGCCCGGGGGTACGTGGCCGCCGGCCGGCGATGCCGTCGGTCCGACCGTGCTGGACGCCTTCACCCGACACGTCCGGCAGGATCCGGACGCGGTCGCGTTGACCGGACCGGAGGGCACGGTCAGCTACGCCGAGCTGGACCGGCGAGCCGACGTGGTGGCCGAGCGACTACGCCGGCTCGGGGTCGGGCCGGGCGACGTGGTGGGCCTGTTGGCGGACCGGACCCCGGCCGCGATCGGCGCACTGTGGGGCGTGCTCAAGGCCGGCGCCGCCTACCTTCCGCTCGAACCGTCGTATCCGCCGAGTCGGCTCGGCTTCATGCTCGACGACGCGGGGGCGGCGCTCTGCCTGGTACAGCGTCCGTTCGTCGACCGGCTCGGTCCGCGCCGCGTCATCGTGATCGAGGATCTGCCGTTGGCCGGCGCGGCCCCGCCACCCACCCTCCCCGCACCGACCGACCTGGCCTACGTGATCTACACCTCCGGAACCACCGGACGGCCGAAGGGCGTCCAGGTCGAACACCGGAACCTCGTCGCGTACGCAGACTGGGCGCTGCCGCGCCTCCAGGTCGACCGGAACACCCGCTACGCGTTCTTCACCTCGATGGCGTTCGACCTCGGCGCGACGGCCGTCTTCCTACCCCTGCTCGCCGGTGGCAGCGTCGAACTGGTACCCGGGGAGATGACACCACCGGTCCTGCGGCAGATCCTCGAGGGCGGCGGCGTGAACGCGCTCAAGCTCACACCGACCTACCTCGACCTGATCAACCGGCTCGACGTGGCCCCGGCCCGCTTCCGGACCGTGGTCGTCGGCGGGGAGCAGCTATCGGCGGCTGTGGCGGCTCGGGCCCAACGGCTCTTCGGCCCCGGATGCGTCATCGTCAACGAGTACGGACCCACCGAGACGACCATCGGATGCGTCGTCGGCAACTTCGACCCAGACCGGGACGGGTCCGACGGCGCGGTGCCGATCGGGGAGCCGGCGCCCGGCACCGGGGTCCTGCTGCTCGACACTGATGGACGATCGACGCCTCCCGGCGCGGTCGGCGAAATCCACCTGACCGGCGCCCAAGTCGCCCGCGGCTACCTGGGCCGACCGGAGTTGGACCGTGAGCGTTTCGTGCGGCTGCACGACGGCACGCGGGCGTACCGCACGGGCGACCTCGGCCGGCTCCGTCCCGACGGGCTTCTGGAGTTCGTGGGCCGCTCCGACGATCAGGTGAAGGTTCGCGGGTACCGGATCGAACCCGGGGAGATCGCGACCGTTCTGGCGGAGCACCCGGCGGTCGCCCGTGCCGTGGTGCTCCCGCACAGACCCGCGCACGGGCAGATCCGACTGCACGCGTACGTGACGACGCAGGGGACGGTCACCGAGGACGCGTTGTGGACCCATCTGGCTGGGCTGCTCCCACCCGCCGTCATGCCGGCGAAGATAGCCGTACTGGAGGAGTTTCCGCAGACCGCGAACGGAAAGGTCGACACCGATTCGCTGCGGTCCGCGTTCCCGGACGACGCTGTCGCACCGCCGGGGCCGGGCGGGTCGGACCCGACCGCCACTGCCGTGGCCGGGATCTGGTCACAGGTGTTGCGTACGCCCGTCGACGCCACGGACCTGACCGCCGACTTCCACCAGTTGGGCGGGGACTCGCTGACCTTCCTGGAGATGCTGGACCGGGTCTTCCGGGAGGTCAGCGGCACGACCGGGGGTGACTTCCTCACCGCCATGCGGGAGGTGACGGCCACCCCCACACTCGGCACCGTCTGCCGGGTGCTGCGCGACGCACAGAGTGGCCCGCACAACTCCTGACGCCGGCCGGTCGCCGCACCGTGCCGAAGCAACGGCTCCGCCGGCCCACCCGGCTCGGTCGGTCTACCCGGCTCGGCTTGTCTACCCGGCTCGGTCGGTCTACCTGGCTCGGTCGGTCTACCTGGCTCGGCCGGGTCGGTGCGCCGAAGGTAATGGCCAGGTTGTTGACTCCGCCTTACGCGCCTTGATATTCATATGCGTGAAAGTGAGGTGAGTAAATCCGTCGGCTCTCGGTGGGATTTCCCCTGCCCGGATTCGACACCCGTCGGAACCCGGAAGCGTGGAACGCGCGCCGAGATTCGACACTCGTCCAGCACGACGGCCAGCGCGAGGAGAATGTCTGTGCGTACCTGGAAGAGGAGAGCGCTGCTGCCCGCGGCCGCTCTTCTGGCACTGACCCTGCCCCTGAGTAGCAGTCTCGTTTCGAATTCGGCCGCCAACGCGGCCCCGCGCATCACCACACCTGAGCAGTTCTTCGGTTTCCAGCTCGGCGCCGAGGGCAAGCTCGCCCGCTGGAACGACCTCATGAGGTACTACAAGCTCGTCGCGGACCGCTCCGACAAGGTGCTCTACCAGGAGATCGGCAAGACGGCGACGGGCCGGCCGTTCCCCCTCCTCACGGTCAGTTCACGGGAGAACCTGAAGAACCTCGACCGGATCAAGGAGGTCAACAGGCGGCTCGCCGATCCGCGTGGTCTGAGCGAGGCGGAGGCCAGGAAACTCGCCGCGCAGAGCAAGCCGGTCTTCCTGCTGGAAGCCGCGATCCACTCCACCGAGGTGGGCACCGCGCAGGTTATTCCGAACATTCTTCACCGGCTCGCCGACGAGAAGTCGGCCACCGTTTCGGAAATCCTCGAAAACGTGGTCCTGCTCATCGTCCCGGCGCAGAGTCCGGATGGTACGGAGTGGGTGGGCGACTATTTCAACAAGACCGCCGGTACGAACTACGCCCGCACCTATCCTGACCTCTACCAGAAATACATCGGGCACGACGACAACCGCGACTGGTTCATGTTCACCCAGCCCGAGACGCAGCTCAGCGTCGCGCTGCAGAACGAATGGAAGCCGCAGGTCGTTCAGAACCTGCACCAGATGGGCAACTCCCGGGGCCGGATCTTCGTCCCGCCGTACCTGTCGCCGAACGACCCGAACATCGACCCCATCACCGTCCAGCAGACCAACTCCCTGGGCATGGAGATCTCCCGGAGCCTGACCGCCGAGGGCAAGAAGGGGGTCAACTGGGGCTCGACCTACGACTACTGGACGCCGTCGCGCCAGTACATGACCTACCACGGAGCGCCGCGCATCCTGGTCGAGGCGGCGAGCGCGCAGGACCTCGCCTACACCTACCGGAGCAGTGACGGTGGCCCGATCGGGCCGCAGGAGCCGGACACCAACTTCATCGAGCCGTACGACCAGTCCACCTGGACGTTGGCGCAGATCGTCGACTACCTCGACACGTCGGTCTTCGGCGCGTTGAGCAACGTCGCCAAGTACCGGACCGAGTGGCTCTACAACTTCTACCGCACCCAGCACAACGCGGTAGAGCCCAGCGCCGACAAGCCGTTCGCCTACGTGGCGCCCGCCGGACAGCGGGATCCGTTCGCCACGTACGAACTGCTCAAGACGCTGCAGACCGGCGACGTCGAGATCGAGAAGGCCATCTCCGACTTCACCGCGAACGGCAAGCGGTACGAGGCCGGCTCCTGGATCATCCGGTACGCGCAGCCCTACGGCCGATTCGCGAAGACGCTGCTGGAGACGCAGGACTACCCGGACCTGCGGGAGTACCCGGGCGGCCCGCCGCAGAACCCGTACGACGTGACGGCGCAGACCCTGCCGATGCTCCTCGGCGTCCAGGTCGACACCATCGCGAAGCCCTTCACCGTCTCGACCACCCGGGTCAAGAAGGTGCAGCCGGCCGCCCCGGCGTTCCCCGGCGACCCCGGCAGTCGTGGCGCCTACCTGGTCGGCCCCGAGTCGTACGGCACGGCGATGATGATCGCGGCGCTGCAGAAGGCCGGTGCGGAAACCTTCCGTGCCGGCGCCGAGTTCTCGGCCGGCGGTCGTAGCTACGCCCCGGGCACCCTGATCGTCGAGCCGAGCAGGGCGGCCCGGACCGCGCTGCAGGACACCTCCCGGAAGACCGGCATCCCCGTCTTCAGCGTCGGCCAGACCCCGCGTGTGGCGGCGGAGCGGCTCAAGGACGACACCCGGGTCGGGCTCTTCCGCGGCGTCAACAACATCCCCGGCGGCTGGATGAAGTGGCTGTTCGAGCAGTACGACATCGGCTTCAAGGAGGTCGTCGCCGCGGACTTCGCCGGTGACCTCAACGCCAAGTTCGACACGATCGTGCTGCCGGCGGGGATCAGCCGCGCGGACATCGTCTCGGGCCTCAACCGGGACCGCTACCCGGCCGAGTGGGCCTGGGCGTACGGCGTGGGCGAGGCCGGCTGGACGGAGCTGCGCAAGTTCGTCGAGGACGGCGGAACGCTTGTGGCCATCGGCGACTCGGTGGCGACGGCGCGCCAGCTCGCCTCGTTGCCGATCACCCCGGCGCTGCCGACCGACGAGCACGTCTTCTTCTCGCCCGGCAGCATCCTCAGCCAGCGGTTCGACACCTCCGACCCGGTGGCCTGGGGTATGCGCCCCGACACCCCGGTCTGGTTCGGCGAGAACGACCAGGCGTACAACGTCGAGGACGGCGACGTCGTCTCCTCGTTCCCGGAGTCGGGCGAGCAGTTGCAGAGTGGCTGGCTCATCGGCGGCGAGCACCTCAACGGCAAGGCCAACATCGTCAAGCACCAGGTGGGTGACGGCCTGATCGTGACGTTCGGCAGCGAGCCGACCTTCCGCACCTGGTCCCGCGACCCGAGCAAGCTGCTGTTCAACGCGATCTACCACGGTCCCTCGACCAGCGTGGACGCGGCCGAGCTGCCGGAGGCGCTGCGCGGCTAGACGGCGGCGCCGCAGCGAAGTTCCGGACGAGAATCGAGGGGGCCGCGTCCAGCCGGGCGCGGCCCCCCTTCACCATCACACCGGCCCGTTGGCAGACTGTCGCGGTGCCGGTGACAGCGGAAGCCCGCCGTGCTGGGCGAGCCCACCTTCTCCTGGTCGGGGTCGCGGGCGGGTGGCTCTCCCTGCTGGTCTGCAACTACCTGGCGTACCCGCTGCTCGACGTGCTGTCGCTGCTCGCGCTGCCCGTGATGGCCGCGTGCTGGCTCTTCGCCGTGAGCACCTCCGTCGCCGCGCTGGTCGTACTCCTGCTCAGACGGGCGTACGTCTGGGCGGGCCGGTGCCCTGGTCCTCGTGCTCGGATCCGGGCTGATCCTGCAGCAGACCGACTGGGAACGCACGTACGTGGACAGCCAGTTCCGGCTGCACCGGAGCCGGCTGGCCGAGTTGGCCGCTGGTTATCGGGTCGGCGAGCTGGCTCCTGATGTCGCGTTGCCGTGGCGGCTCAGGTACCTGTCCATCGACGGGCAGGCGCATGAGCGCGATGGCGCGTTGTACCTGCCGGTGTGGCAGGACTGGCGGGCCGAGAGCGGGGTCAGCTTGGCCTAATTCCCGGCCGCGCCGAGCCCGGACACCCTGATCGCCACCACGTCCGGCGACATGGGCCACCCGGTGCGGTATCTCGGCGACGGCTGGTGGTGGATCGCCTAGATGTGGGCCGGCCGTTCCCCAGACGCCGTTACCCGGGTCAACGCCGATCTCGGCGATCGTTCGAGACTGTGGGGCATGGAGTTTCTGTGCTACCACCGCGATCGAGCCGGCTCGCTGACGTTGCGCGACGAACTGCTCGAAGCGCACTGGTCCTACATGGATCGGTATGCGACGGAGATGATCGCGCGTGGCCCGACCCTCACCGGTGGTGGTGAGCTGCCCACTGGCAGCGTGCACATCGTCGACCTGCCCGACCCGGCCGCCGCCCGCGCGTTCGCCTTCGACGAGCCGAACTACCAGGCCGGTGTGTACCGCGACGTGCTGCTACGCCGGTGGCGCAACACGTTGGGACGTACGATGTGGGATTTTCCCGGTGGCCGGACCGGCGGGGACCGGTACCTGGTGCTCGGGTTCGGCAGCGGGCGTTCCGTCGACCTCGCCCCGCCGGGCGACCCGGACGAAGTGATCGCCTACGGGCCGCTGCTGTCCGACGACGGTGCCGCCTGGCTGGGCACCGCGGCGCTGGTCCGCGCGCCGGACCCGGATGCGGCGCGCGCGATCCTCACCTGGGACCGGTACGCCGACATCGAGGTGCACAACTGGCAGTTCGGTGGGCGGCCGTCATGACCCGCGGTGGTTGCGCCCGGCTGCCGGCGGCAGGCGCGGCCCACGGAAGCGAGGCCGACCTTGACGCGTGAACGCGGACCGTGAAACTGTCGGATGATCTTGGCAGTGAGGTTCTGTGCTGATCGGGGAGGGAACATGCGCCGAAGCCGTGTCTATGGAGGACTCGTCGCGCTACTCGTGGGCTCGACGACGGTGGCGATCGGCCCGGCGGCCGGTGCCAGCGCGAGCGACGCGGGCGGCGACGCCTGCGCGCCGGTGGTGACGGCAGCCCGACCGGCGGTCGGTCTTCAGCAGAAGTGGGCCCACTTCGGGGACGGCGCCGGTGCGGGGGAGTGGGCCGGTGGCGACGGCACCTACTCGACGCCGCTGCCGGACGGCCGTACCGCGTGGCTGTTCAACGACACGTTCCTGGGTCCGGTGGGTCCCGGCCGGAGCATCACGCCGCACGCGCCGGTGCACAACACGATCGTGACGGCGCACGGCCGAAGTGATCGGCCGACCGAGACCATCCTGCGCGGCACCGCGGAGAACCCGCTGCCCATCGTCGGTCCGGCCGGCACCGGCGACCCGTGGTACTGGAACGGCGACGGCATCGTCGACGACGGCAAGCTGTACGTCTTCGAGTTCCAGCAGCAGGCCGCCGGCGAGGGGCACTTCGGCTTCGAATGGATCGGGACGGACCTGGCGTCCCTGTCGTTGCCCGATCTGCGGCTGGAGAAGGTCGCACCGACCTATGACGCGCACGGCATCCAGTGGGGTGTGGAACTCCTTCACGTGGGCGAGTACATCTACATCTACGGCGTGGGATCGCAGTGGCCGGGCAAGCAGGCGCACGTCGCCCGGGCCCTGGCCGGCCACCTCGACGAGGCCTGGGAGTTCTACACGGGCAGCGGCTGGTCCCCGAACGAGGGCGACTCCGTCTCGATCCTCGACGAGGTCGGCTCCTCGTACGGCGTCGCCGAGGTGCAGGGTCAGTACGTACTGGTCACCACGGACAGCTACCTCGGCTCCAAGATCTACGTCCACACGTCGTCGACGCCGTTCGGTTTCGCCGGTACGGAGCGGGTGCAGGTCTACGACACGCCCGAGGGGCAGCCGGAGTTCGACGCCGACGCCGACGGGGACATCTACACCTACAACGTGGCCGTACACCCGACGCTGAGCGACCGGGACAACCTCGTCGTCTCGTACAACGTGAACAGCACGAGCATCGCGGACCTGTACGGCGACATCAGCAACAACCGGGCCCGGTACCTCGACCTGCGCTTCGCGTCCGGACACCGTCTCTGCCGGTAGTCCTCGACCGGCCGTGGCTCCACAGGTACGCCGTCGGCTGCCACGTCGGACCCGCCCAGGGCCGAGGACCAGGGGGACGTCTTCGTCAGACGGTCACGCGTCGCGCAACGCGGAGGCCGGCGCGCGCACCATGAAGACGTCCACCGGGTCCTCGGCCTCGAGCGTGAATCCGTGTCGCTCGTACAGCCGCCTCGCCGGACTGCCCTGCAGCACGTTCAGCCGGACCGTGGCACCCTCGCGGTCGCACCGCTCCAGCAACCCGCGGAGCACCGTCGTACCGATGCCGCTGCCCTGCAGGTGCGGGGCCAGGTAGAAATGCTCGAGCCAGTGGGCGTCCTCGGCCGGGCGCAGCGCCACGCAGCCGGCGAACTCGCCGCCCACCTCGATCACCCAGGTGTGCGCCGGCGTGAACCCGTCGCGCAGTCGCTGCCGCACCCGCTGCTCGTCGTATCGCCCGAGCCGCTCGAGATCCTCCCGCAGCACCACGGCCCGCAATTCGGCCGCCGCCTCGACGTCCACCGCCGAGGCAGGTCGAGTCACCCAGTCCGCCATGATCATCAGGCTAACTCGCCCGGCTTCTTCCGCTCACGGCGATGCTCTGGCTGCCGCGATCGGGACCGAAGAGATCCTCGGCACTGATCACGACGCACCCGAACATTTCGCCGAGTACAGCCCGTTGCTGGTCCGTCAGCAGGTTGACGAAGATCGCCACACCGACCCTCGCGGCTCGGCATGTTTGCGCGACTTCCCGCGCCCTGCCTGGGCTGAGCAGCGTCCGCCGGGAGAACGGCTCGGTCATCTTGGCCGCACCACCGTGCGAGACACCCCGTCGCTGCACGTGCCGGGCTCGACCATCAGGTGCTCGCGAGAGGATGGAGCGCGCTAGAGGTTGAGACCGCCGGAGACCTCGATGTTCTGGGCCGTGACCCAGCGCCCCTCCTCGGAGACCAGCGTCGCGATCATCATGCCGATGTCGTCCGGCTCGCCGACGCGACCCAGCGCGGTCTTCGCCGCGAGCTCGGGGATCACCTCGGGGTACTTCTCGAAGGCGTCGTCGGCGAACCGGGTCAGGGTGGCGCCGGGGGCGATCGAGTTGACCCGGATACCGCGCGGGCTGAACTCCTTCGCCATGTACTGGGTCAACACGGTCAGGCCGCCCTTCATCGAGCCGTACGCCGAGTAACCGGCCGTCATGCCGGAGTGCAGCGCGGCGTTGCTGGTGACGTTGACGATGGCGCCGCCGTCGGCCAGCAGCGGCAGCAGGGTCTGGGTGAGGAAGTACGGCCCCTTGAGCAGGATCCGCATGAGCCGGTCGAAGAGTTCCTCGGTGGTGTCCTCGAACATGGCCATCTCGCCGATGCCGGCGTTGTTGACCAGAATGTCGAACGTGTCGCGCTGCCAGGTGTCGCGCAGCGCCGCGCCGACCGCTTCCCGGAAGGCCGGAAAGGTCTCGCTCCGGCCGAGGTCCAGTGGCAGCGCGACCGCGCTACCGCCCTCCTTCTCGATGTGCGCGACCGTGTCCAGCGCTCCGGCCTGATTCTTGCCGTAGGTCAGGATCACCCCCACGCCACGCTTGGAGATCTGGATGGCTGCGCTCTGTCCGATGCCGGAGCTGGCGCCGGTGACTATCGCGACCCGCATGGTTCGCCTACCTGTTCATTCGTGGAGCTACTAGACGCTCCGAGGAATCGGGGTTGACCCAATACCACCACCGGACCAGCGCGGACAGTAGAACGATGCTCTCGGTCTCTTGCACGATCCTCTAATGGTGGAGAGCAGTCGCCCGTGTTTAGATCAGCCCGTGCACCTCGACGAGCTGCGTGCGTTGCTCGCCCGCCACGCCCGCCCCGATGGCACCACCGCCATCGAGGGAGTCCTGATCTCGAAGGTCGAACGGGCGGCTCCGCCGTCGCCGTCGATGACCGGCACGGTGTTCGCGCTCATCGCGCAGGGAGCGAAGCGCCTCGCGCTGGGCGACCGGGTGTACGACTACCGCGCCGGCCAGTTCCTCGTCGCGTCGGTCGACCTGCCGGTCACCGGACACTTCACCGAGGCCAGCTCGCAGCTGCCGGCACTGGGGTTCGGCATGACCCTGGAGCCGGCCGCCGTCGCCGAGCTGCTGTTGCGGAGCGCCCCCGGTGACCTTCCACCGGTGGCCGGCCCTCCGCCGCTGGGCGTCGCGGTCAGCGACGCGTCCGACGACCTGCTCGACGCGGTGGTCCGGCTCCTGCGCCTGCTGGAGCGCCCCCGCGATGTCGCGGTGCTCGCCCCACTGGTCAAGCAGGAGATCCTGTGGCGGCTCGTCAGCGGTGAGCAGGGCAGCGCGGTCCGGCAGCTCGGCCTCGCCGACAGCAGCCTGGCGCACATCTCGCGGGCGGTCGAGTGGATCCGCGACCACTACACCCGGCCGTTCCGCGTGGCGGACGTGGCGTGCATCTCCGGCATGAGCGTCTCCGCCTTCTACCGCAACTTCCAGGCGGTCACCGCGATGAGCCCGATCCGGTTCCAGAAGCAGATCCGGCTCCAGGAGGCGAGGCTGCTCCTCGCCATGCACCCCAACGACGTCACCGGCGTCGGTCATCGGGTCGGCTATGACAGCCCGTCGCAGTTCAGCCGCGAGTATCGCCGTCAGTTCGGCGTCCCACCGAGCCAGGACGCGGTCCGGCTGCGTGGCTCGAAACCCACCTCGACGGGTAGCCCCGCCCCGGCCCTGCCCTGACGAGGGCGCACCCCGGAGACGTGACCGGGGGTGTCGGCTGGTGGTCCCGGGGCCCCGGCTGTCTATATAGGACGGACGCGGTGAGTGCGGCTGGCGGCCGCGGCGGCGACTGTTGACATCCCAGCGACGTCCGTCCATATTTTATGAAAACATCGGAGCGCTGGCGATGTGGAGTGTCTGTCCATCCGAAATGGTCGGTCCCACGCGGTAAAAGGTCCGATGAATCTGCCGGAAGGAAACCATCGTGCTCGAGTCGTCACGTCGTAACTTCCTCCGCCTCACCAGTGCGGCCGGTGCCGGCCTGGCGCTCGCCGGCGCCCGACCGTTCGCCGCGCACGCCGCACCGGCCCGTCCTGCCGAGGCCGCGCTGGTCCCGGGGGAGGAGGCCACGACACTCTGGTACCGCACCCCGGCTCGGGAGGAGCAGATCATCCGGGAGGGTCTGCCGATCGGGAACGGGCGTCTCGGTGCGCTCACCGGTGGCGGTCCCGCCGAGGACGTCGTCTACCTCACCGACGGCTCGTTCTGGACCGGCGGGCGTAACGACACGCTGCAGAGCGACGGCCAGCTCCCGTACGACTCGACCGGTTTCGGCACTTTCGGCCTGCTCGCAAAGGTGCGCATCGCGCTCACCGGTCACACCCCGGAGGTGTACACGGAGTATCGCCGGACGCTCGATCTCAGCAACGGGATCGTGTCGGCGCGTTACCGGGTCGGCAAGACGACGTACCGGCGCGAGTTGTACGCCAGCCACCCGGACGACGTGATCGTCCTGCGGCTCACCCGATCCGGCGGCGGCAGCCACACCGGCGCCGTATCCCTGGTCGGCACCCACGACGAGGTCACCTCGGCCTCCGGGAGCCGGGCCAGCTTCGCCGGCACGTTGGCCAACGGCCTGAGGTACGCCGCGGCGGTCACCGTGATCGGCGCCGGCGGCAAGATCGGCGTCGACGGTTCCAAGGTCACCTTCGAGGACTGCCGGGAGGTCCTGGTGGTGATCTGCGGTGGCACCGACTACTCGCCGGACGCGGCACGGAACTTCCGCGATCCGGCGGTCGATCCCCTCGCTCTCGCCCGTTCGAAGGTCGCGGCGGCCGCCGGTGTCGGCGCAACCAGGCTGCTCGCCACGCACGTGACCGACTATCGGCGGCTCTACGACCGGATGCGGCTGCGGCTGGGGGATTCGACGCCGGTGCAGCGGGCGCTGGACACCTGGTCGCGGGTCGCGGTGCGCTACACCGACCCGACCACTCCCGACCCGGAACTGGAGGCCATGTACGTCCAGTTCGGTCGATATCTCACCATCACCGGGTCACGTGACCGGCTGCCGATGAACCTGCAGGGCATCTGGGTGCACAACAACAACCCCGACTGGTACGGGGACTACCACACCGACATCAACATCCAGATGAACTACTGGCTGGCCGACCCGGCCGGGCTCGGCGAGTGTACGCAGGCCCTGGCCGACTACTGCGTATCCCAGTTGCCCGTCTGGACCGACGTGACCCGCCGGCTGTTCAACGACCCGCGCAACCGCTTCCGCAACACCAGCGGTCAGGTGGCCGGATGGGCGGTCGCCTTCTCCACGAACATCTACGGCGGCAGCGGCTGGGCCTGGCACCCCTCCGGCAACGCCTGGTTGTGCAACTCGTTGTGGCGTCACTACGAGTACAGCCTGGACCGTTCCTACCTCGCGAAGATCTATCCGGTGCTCAAGGGTGCGGCCGAGTTCTGGCAGTCCCGGCTCATCCCGACCACCGTCACCGAACCGGACGGCACGACCTGGGAGGTGCTGATCGACGACACCGCCTGGTCGCCGGAGCACGGCCCGGACGCGAAGGGCATCACCTACGCCCAGGAACTTGCCTGGGACCTGTTCCAGCAGATCCGTATCGCCGCCGAGGTGCTCGGCCGGGACGAGGACTTCGCCGCCGAGGTCACCGACCTCCAGGCCCGGCTCTACCTGCCCCGGGTCAGCCCGAAGACCGGCTGGCTCGAGGAATGGATGAGCCCGGATAACCTCGGTGAGACCACGCACCGGCACCTCTCCCCGCTGATCGGTTTCTACCCGGGCGACCGGATCAACACCGACACCAGCCCGAAGCCCCTGATCGACGGCGTACGGGGGCTGCTCACCGCACGTGGCATGGACAGCTACGGCTGGGCCTGCGCGTGGCGGTCGCTGTGCTGGTCCCGGCTCAAGCACGCGGAGAACGCCTATCAGCTCTACCTGACCGTGCTGCGGCCGTCGATGAACAACGGCAACGGCACCTCGGCCAACCTGTTCGACATGTACAGCCAGGGCAGCTACACGATCTTCCAGATCGACGCCAACCTGGGTGGCGCCACCGCGGCGCTGGAGATGCTGCTCTACTCCCGGCCCGGCGTCATCGAACTGCTGCCCGCGCTCCCCGAAGCCTGGGCACGTCGCGGTGAGGTGACCGGCATCGGCGCCCGCGGCGGTTTCGAGGTCGATCTCGCCTGGCGCGACGGCGAGGTGACCAGCGCGACCATCCGCAGCGTCGGCGGCACCGCGACCGAGGTACGTGCGGGCGACTGGCGACGCCGGATCACCCTGGAGCCGGGTGGGTCCGTCACGCTGACCCCCCGCCGCTGACTCCGCATCCGAGCGCCACCGGAGGCAGGCTGATCGACCGGGACCCGGCGCGTCGGGTCCTGGTCGATCGATCCGGCGGGGGCACGAGAGCTGCTCGCCGTGATAGCTTCGGCGTCGCCGTGCGCTGCTGCGAACCGAGGAGGTGAGACCGATCAACGCTGTGACAGGTCGGGCCTCCCTCCCGCGTGTGGCCTAGGGAGTGCCCGCAGAAGGCATCCCGAAAGGCTCGAAACGCCATGCGCTTCATCGCTACGACGTCGTCCGACGGCGTCACCGAACAGCTCTTCACCCTCGGTGAGATTCCCGGCGTGCTGTGGACGCCAGAAGGCGCCGCCGGCGCTCGTCCCCTGATCGTGGTGGGACACGGCGGCGGCCAGCACAAGAAGGCCCCCGGCGTCGTGGCCCGTGCCCACCGCTTCGTCGCCGACGGCGACTTCGCGGTGGTGGCGCTCGACGTGCCCGGCCACGGCGACCGGCCGACGGACCCGGAGTACCACCGGATCGCGACCGAGAACCAGGCCCGTGTGGATGCCGGCGAGGAACTGGCCCCGCTGATCGCGGATTTCCAGGCGCTCGTGGCTCGGCAGACCGTCCCGGAGTGGCGGGCGGTCCTGGACGCGGTCCAGGAACTCGATCACGTCGGCACCGGTCCGGTGGGCTACTGGGGGGTTTCGTTGGGCTGCGGACTCGGCGTTCCGTTCGTCGCCGCCGAACCCCGGGTCCGCGCGGCGGTGCTCGGTCTGGGCGGGGCGCTGGCGTCGGGCGCGGTCGCCGCACGGGTCACCGTCCCGGTGGAGTTCCTGGTCCAGTGGGACGACGAGCGGGTGCCGCGGGCCCAGAGCCTGGCCCTGTTCGACGCCTTCGCCTCGGTCGAGAAGACGCTGCACGCCAACCCCGGCAGGCACGGGGAAGTCCCCGCGTTCGAACTGGACAGCGCCGTACGGTTCTTTGTCCGGCACCTCGGCCGGTAGCCGCACCGCCGGCAGTTCGCGACGTGCCGATCGGGACTCTTCCCGGTCGGCACGTCAGACGAGCATCGACATCGCCGAGCCGATTGACCGGCGGATCACCCGAGCCCGGTGACCGGGTGGTCAGGCGCTAGAGGGTCGTCTCGCCGGTGAGGCCGAAGAAGTCGTGCCACTTGACGCCGGGACCGAAGCCGCTACCGGTGGAGAGGCCGACGTAGACGTCGTTGGTGGCGCCCTTGGCGAACACGACGATGTCGTCCCGGCCGTCACCGTCGAAGTCGCCGAGATAGGGGAACTCGCCGGCCAGGCAGAAGAAGTCGTTCCACTTGACCGTGGTGCCCGCGAAGGACGTGCCGGTGGAGGTCGCCGCGTACACGTCGGCGTCGGCGTCGCAGGTGAAGGTGACGATGTCGTCCTTGCCGTCGCCGTTGATGTCACCGACCCGGGGCTGTTCCGTCCCGACGGCGAAGAGGTCGTGCCACTTCTGCGACGGGCCGAACGCGGATCCGGTGGAGAGCGCCACGATCACGTCGGATGCGGTGGCCGGCCCCTGGGTGAACGTGATGATGTCGTCCCGGCCGTCACCGTCCACGTCACCGACAGCGGGATACTCCCCGGCGATCGAGAAGTACTCGTGCCATTTCACCGCCGTGCCACTGAACGACGAGCCCGTGGACAACGCGACATAGACGTCGCCCGCGCCGTCGTGGGTGAAGGTGACGATGTCGTCCTTGCCGTCGCCGTTGACGTCGCCCACCGCCGCGACCTCGGCATTCGGCGCGAACCAGTCGTGCCATTTCGTGGCGCCGGCGAACGCGGTGCCGGTCGACAGGGCGACGTACACGTCGGCGAGCGAACCATGGGTGAAGGCGACGATGTCGTCCCTCCCGTCGCCGTCGAAGTCGCCGGAGAGCAGCGTCTCCCCGTTGAGTCCGAAGAAGTCGTTCCACTTCACCGACGTTCCGGTGAAGGAGGAGCCGGTGGAGGAGGACACGTACACGTCGTTCGTCGTGCCCTGGGAGAAGGCCACCACGTCGTCGCGGCCGTCGCCGGTGAAGTCCGTCGGGGAACCCGCCGGGTAGCGACCCCCGGTCGTCGCCCCGCCGCAGTTGTCGCTGACCAGGAACCGCTGCTGGTACTGGCCCGGATAGGGGGCCAGCGACACGCCGTTGATCACGATCGGCTGCCCGACCCCGTTGAGCAGTTGCTCGTAGTGCAGGTGTGGTCCCGACGAGTTGCCGGTGTTGCCCGTGATGCCGATCTGCTGACCCTGCTGCACGTACGCCCCGTCGGCCACCGAGTACGAGCTGAGGTGGAAGTAGTAGGTGGTCCAGCCGCCGCCGTGGTCGATGACGATGTAGTTGCCGGCGCCGCTGGGCTGGGAGTACCGACGGGCCACCCCGGCGGCCGAGGCGACCTGGGGGGTGCCGCCGGTGGTCCCTCCGTCCGCGCGCACGAAGTCCAGCGCCTGCCGCACCTCGGCGCTGTGGTGGCTGTAGGTCCATCGCTGCCCGCACGGAAAGGGTGCCTTGAACAGGGGCGCGGCGAGTGCGGGCGCCGGCCTCGCCAGGGTGCCGGTCAGCACGGTCGCGGCCAAAAGGAGCAGTGCGACCAGGCTGCGACGCACGGGGTCACCGTAACGGCGGGACATGTCGTGACTCCTCGGGACCTCGACGGCTGCTGCTGGCCAGAAGTGAAGCCGGACACCTTGACGCTTGTCAATCCGTGGTGGCCGGGCCGGAGTGGTGTGGGGATGCCGTCCGGCGTCCGCGCGGGACGGCTGGGCAACGGCTCTGACCTGGGCGGCGAACCGGCGCGGTCGGGCTGCGGCCGGTTCGAGTCGCCGCCCCGGGTCGCCGTGCGGCGATGAAGATTTCATTCATCGCCGCAAAAGCGGGCCGGCAAGCATTGACAACCGTCGCTACCCGCAGTTGACTCGCGGAAATCGATTGCCCATCGCCGTACGGCTGCTGCGGGGGGACGCCGATCAGGCTGCGTACCCCCCCCTGGTCGGCTCGGCGCCGCCGGCCCCACCCCGACCCCACGCACCCTCCCTGCCGAGGAGCCATCGTGAGACGAAAGCTGTTGGCGATACCGCTCGCGCTCTGCGCGGCGCTGGCCGCCGTGACCGCCGGCGTGCCGGCGCAGGCGGACCCGGTCGGTACCCTGGCCTGCACGTCCATCCCCGCCACCCACGATCCCGCCATCACCCTGATCGTCTACCGGGTGGCCCGCGCCCACAACGCCAACGACAAGGTGCTGCTCTCGGCCTTCGAGGCCGGCTGGGTCGAATCCCACATGAACAACCTGCCCTGTGGCGACAAGACCTCGCTCGGGGTCTTCCAGCAGCGCTGGGACTACGGGTGGGGCACACCCGAGCAGATCATGGACCCGGTCTACGCCACCACCCAGTACGTCACCCGGGCCATCGTCTGCGACAGCGACAACCCGGGCTACACCGCTGGTCAGGTCGCCCAGTGCGTGCAGCGCTCCGGCTTCCCGGACCGCTACGACCAGGCCGCCGCCAAGGCCCGGACCCTGCTCGCCGAGGCGGCCCGCACGCACGCCATCGCCGGCGGATCGTCGACCGACGTCACCGGCGACGGCCGCGACGACGTGCTCACCTTCACCCAGAACGCCCTGGCCGACGTCTACGTCGCCAACTCCACGGGAACCAGCTTCGCCGGCACCTCGGTGAAGTGGAACGACTTCTTCTCCATCGGCGGCGAGACGGCGTCGAGCGGCGACGTGAACGGCGACGGCCGCGACGACATCGTGACCTTCGCGCACAGCAACACCGGCGACGTCTACGTGGCTTTGTCGAACGGTTCGTCCTTCGGCGGCGGCCAGAAGTGGCACGACTGGTTCGCCCCGGGCGCGGAGATCGGCGCGGTCGGCGACGTCAACGGCGACGGCCGCGACGACATCGTCGCCTTCACCCACAATGCGGCGGGCGACGTCTACGTGGCGCTCTCCACGGGTACCTCGTTCGGTCCGGGCCAGAAATGGCATGAGTTCTTCAGCCCGTTCGGCGAGTACCCGGCGGTGGGCGACGTCGACGGTGACGGCAAGGCCGACCTGATCACCTTCACCCAGGGTTCCGCCGCCGACGTGATCGTCGCCCGGTCGACCGGCACCTCCTTTGGTGGGGCGCAGAAGTGGCACGACCTGTTCGCCGTCGGCGCGGAGCTGCCCCGGGTGGGTGACATCAACGGTGACGGCAAGGACGACATCGTGACGTTCACCTGCGACGCCAACGCCGACGTGTACGCGGCGACCTCCACCGGCACGTCCTTCGCGGGCACCACGGTCAAGTGGAACGACTTCTTCTGCCTGGCCGGCGAGTTCCCCTATCTCGGCGACTTCGACGGTGACGGCCGGGACGACATCGTCGTGTTCGCCAAGGGCGCCACCAACGACGTCTACGTCGGTCTCTCCACCGGCGCCTCGTTCGGTGGCGGAACCAAGTGGCACGACTTCTTCGGCCTCAACGGGGAGGCGACGCTGTGAGACCCGGACTGGAGACCCCCATGGCAGGAACACGTCCCCGCCGGCGTCGTGGCACCGTCGTCCTCCTCGCCGTGGCGCTCACCGCCGCGGCCGTCGGTCCAGCGGTGCCGTCAGCTGCGGCCACGCCGGCCCGTACCGCGATCGACTTCGCCTTCGAGCGCGCGGCGAACGAGTTCGACGTGCCCCGGGACCTGCTGGTCGCCGTCGGGTACGGCGAGTCCCGGCTCGACGCGCACGCCGGCGAACCCAGCCAGGCCAACGGCTACGGCGTCATGCACCTGGTGAGCAACCCGACCCTGCACAGCCTCGAACGGGCGGCCACGTTGACCGGTGAGCCGGTCGCCAGGCTGAAGTCGACCACCTCGGCGAACGTCCGGGGCGGTGCCGCGGTCCTGCGTGACCTGGCCGACGGGCTGGGCCTGACGGCGGCCGACCGTGACCGGATCACCGCCTGGTATCCGGTCGTCGCGAGGTACGGGGGAGCGGTCGACGACCCGACCGCCCGGCTCTACGCCGACCACGTCTACGACCTGCTGCAACAGGGCATCCCGGGCGCCGCCCCGGTCCGCCCGCACCGGGTCGAGCCCGAGCGGGGACGCTACGCGCAGGTACCGTCGGCCGGCACGACGGCCTCGAACCTGGTGGCCGCCGCCGTGCCCGAGTACGGACCGGCTCGCTGGATCGCGGCCAGCGGCGCCAACTACGGCGCCGGCCGGTCCAGCGCGATCACCACCGTGATCATCCATGTCACCCAGGGCTCGTACGCGGGCACCATCAGCTGGTTCCAGAACCCGTCGGCGGGAGTGAGCGCGCACTACGTCGTCAAGTCGAGCAACGGTGAGATCACCCAGATGGTGCGTGAGGGCGACACCGCGTACCACGCCCGCTCCGGCAACGCGTACGGGGTGGGCATCGAACACGAGGGGTACGTGGACAACCCGGCGTGGTTCACCGACGCGATGTACCGGTCATCGGCGGCGCTGACCCGTTACCTCTGCGACAAGTACGGCATCCCGAAGAGCCGTAGCGGCATCAAGGGACACAACGAGATCCCCGGCAACGACCACACCGACCCCGGGCCGAACTGGAACTGGAACTACTACCTCTCCCTGGTCAACCAGGGTGGTACCGGGTCGAAGTACCTGGCCGGCTCGTCGACCGACTTCAGCGGTGACGGCCGGGACGACGTGGTGGCGTTCACGCACGGCTCGCTGGCCGACGTCTACGTGTCGACCTCGACGGGCACCGGCTTCGCGGGGACGTCGGTGAAGTGGAACGACTTCTTCGCGCTGACCGGCGAGACTCCGCTGACCGGAGACTTCAACGGCGACGGCCGGGACGACCTGGTCGCCTTCACGCACGGCTCGCTCGGCGACGTGTACGTCGCGCTCTCCACGGGCACGGGATTCTCCGCCGGGGCGAAATGGCACGACTGGTTCGCGCCCGGCGCCGAGGTGCCGGCGGTCGGGGACGTCAACGGCGACGGCCGGGACGACATCATCACCTTCACCCATGACGCCGCGGGCGACGTCTACGTGGCGCTGTCCACTGGCTCGTCGTTCAGCGGCACGGCGGTGAAGTGGCACGAGTTCTTCTCCATCGCCGGCGAGTACCCGGCGCTGGGGGACGTCAACGGCGACGGCCGGGACGACATCATCACGTTCACCCAGGGGCCGGCCACGGCCTCCGACGTGATCGTGGCCCTTTCCACCGGCACCGCCTTCGGCGGAGCGCAGAAGTGGCACGACCTGTTCGCCGTCGGCGCCGAGCAGCCGAGGGTGGGTGACGTCAACGGTGACGGCAAGGACGACATCGTGACGTTCACCTGCGATGCCGACGCGGACGTGTACGCGGCGGTCTCCGACGGCGCGAGCTTCGTGGGCACCACAGTGAAGTGGAACGACTTCTTCTGCCTGGCCGGTGAGTTCCCCTATCTCGGCGACTTCGACGGCGACGGCCGGGACGACATCGTCGTGTTCGCCAAGGGTGCCACCAACGACGTCTACGTCGGTCTCTCCACCGGCGCCTCGTTCGGTGGCGGAGCCAAGTGGCACGACTTCTTCGGCCTCAACGGCGAGACCACGCTCTGACCGGCACGTCGAAGCGGGAGCGCCGGCCCGGTCGGGGCCGGCGCTCCGTCGTACCCGAACCGTCCCGGATGGTTGAGCCGACGTTCGCAGGTCGCCGTGGCGGACAGTCGTCTGCCGTGACGGGCCAGATCCAGGGTCGGTCGAATGCTCGTGTGGCCCGGCGCCCGGGGCTGAACCCGGCTTGTGGGTCTCAGTGGCGCTGCGGCCAGCCGGCGGGGATGCGCTCCAGCACCCCGCCGGCGAAGACGTCCCGCAACCCGAGCGGCTTGAGGTGGACGTATCCGATGTGGCAGTCGCAGATCGCGTTGCCGCACGGCCGAGGCTTCAGGGCGGCCCGCCACGAGCCGTCGTACAGGTTGCCGATCGGGGTCTGGATGAAGTGGCAGCGGCGGACGGTGCCGTCGCCGAGCACGGACACGGCCGTCTCCCCCGCGTGGCAGGGCCGACCGAGGGACAGGTGCGGCCGGACGCTGTAGCCGAAGTGCGGATCCAACTCGGTCCAGGTCGCCTCCTCGGTGGCGTCGTAGCGGCGCCCTTCGGCGGCGTTCACCCACAGGTAGACGTGCTCGGGCAGCGCGGCGCGCAGCGCCCGCGCCTCGTCGAGGTGTTCCGGTAGACCGACCACGCCGACGGAGTACCGGATGCCCAGCTCGGACAGGCGGGCGCAGCGCCGCAGGAACCGCTCCCGCGTGACCTGCCCCGGATGGTAGGTCGTCCAGAGGGCGGCGGAGCGGGGATCGGCGTCGGCCAGCCAGTCGACGCGGGCGGCCAGGTTGGTCTGGATGACCACCCGTTCCACGTGCTGCAGGTGGGACAGCGACACCATCGCGTCCCGGTACCAACTGCGGGTCAACCCCTCGCCCCACGGCGTGAACAGCACCGACAGCCGTACGTCGGTGGTCTCGGTCACCCAGCCGGTGAACCGGGTCAGCGCCTCCCGGTCCGCGCGCAGCAGTTCGGGCGGGTCGTGCCGCTTGGCGAACGGACAGTACGGACAGTCGTAGTTGCAGCTCGCCAGCGGCCCGCGGTAGAGGATCGCCAGGTTCACCGCGGCACGTACCCGGTCATCGCGTGGTGGACCTCGGCGGAGGTGAGCCACGGGCCGATGGCGTCGGACCGGGCCAGTCCCGCGGGAGTGAGTCGTAGCCCGTCCTCGGTGGCCCAGCCCCGCTCGACGAGGCGGGCGAGCTGGGGGAAGTCGTCCGCCGGCCGACGAGAGAAGCGGGTCCGGTAGGCGGCGGCGTCGACACCCTCGGCGCGCAGCAGCGATTTGAGCAGCCAGCGGCGGCGCTGCTCGGCGCCGTCGAGGTGGAACCCGAACTCGGCGTACCCGAAGTCGTCGGCGGGGCGGGCGAGGTAGTCGTCGAGTACCGCCCGCACCTGGGAGACGCTGACCGCGTAGTCGAAGGAGTAGTGCAGGGTGGTGGTGTAGGAGCGGGCGCCGCACCCGAGGCCGACCATCCCGTCGTCCTGGCAGCAGTAGTCCGGGCCGTCCGGCACCGGTGCGTCCGCGCGGCGGAACTGCCGCATGGACTCCTGCCGGTATCCGGCCGCGCCGAGAGCGTCCACCGCCTGCCGGTAGAGGGCGAGCCGCTGGGCGTCCCAGTCGGCGCGGGCCTGGGTGCGCCGGCCGAGGCCGGTGAGCGGCCGGACGTAGAGCGGGTACAGGTACAGCTCCTCGGGCCGCCAGGCCAGCGCCGCATCGAGGCTCTGCTGCCAGGTGTCGGCGGTCTGCCCGTCGATGCCGTAGATCAGGTCGATGTTGAGCACCGGGATCCGGGCGTCGCGGATCGCGCCCAGCGCGGCCTCCACCTCGGTACGGCGCTGCGGCCGGCCGGCGGCGCGGGCCTCGACGTCCAGGAAGCTCTGCACGCCGATGCTCACCCGGGTCGTGCCGTGCGCGGCGAGCACCGCGAGCCGGTCCGGCGTCGCGGTGGCCGGTGAGGTCTCCACCGACAGCGGTACGCCCGGCAGCCGGGCACCGACCGTGCCGGCGGCGATGTCGAACAGCTCGGTCAGCTCGTCGGCGGTGAGATACGTCGGGGTACCCCCGCCGAACGCGGCGCGGACGTACCCGGCGTCGTCGCCGAGCGCGTCGGCGACCCGTTCGGCCTGCCGGCGCAGCTGCCGCAGGTACGCGGTGACCTGCTCCTCCGGAGCGTTGGCCCGGGTGAACAGGTTGCAGAAGCCGCAGCGCATCTCGCAGAACGGCACGTGCAGGTAGAGGAAGAGCGCGTCCCGTGCCTCGGCTCGCCACACCTCGGTCAGCCGGGGACGGGGCCGCAGCGGTCGGTACGAGGTCTTGTGCGGGTACGCGTAGAGGTATTGCTGGTACGGCGAGCCGTCGAGGCTCGGGTCGTTGCTGGTCACCATTCTCCCGGTTGCAGGGTGAAGTGGGCGTACGGAACGGTCCACACCACGTCGTGGCCGATCCGGTGGCCGGTGTGCCCGTCCTCGCCGTAGGCCGTCCCGTGATCGGAGCAGATGATCGTGAACACCGGCCGGCCGCGGCCGGCGACCAGGTTGAACAGTCGGCCGATCCGACCGTCCACGTACTCCAGCGCGGCGGTGTGACTGGCCAGGCTGTCGACCTCGGCACCGGGTAGGTGGTGCCGGTTGGGCTGGTGCAACGCGGCGACGTTGAGGAAGGTGAACAGCGGCTGCGCCGCCGGCACGCGGGGCAGCACCTCGGCGAGCCGGTCGAGCTGTGTGTCCAGGCAGGTCGGGGAGGTGACCCCGAACTCCGCCTCCCAGTGCGCCTCGGTGAACAGGCCCGGAAGCACCGCGCCGAGGGGGCTGTTCCGGTTGAAGAACCCGACCCCGCCCAGGCAGAGCGTGTGGTAGCCGACTCCGTTGAGCGCGGTCGGCAGGTCCGGCGCGTCGAACACCCAGGTCTCCGGGCCGGAGGTCTCACTGCCCGGGAAGGCCGCCGCGTAGAGCCGCTCGTGCCGGCCCGGCTCCACCGGCGTGGGCAGGAAACCGGCGAAGAAGGCGTGGTGCGCGGCGTAGGTGAAGCTGGCGGGGGAGTGGCGTCGTTCCCACCGGCCATCCGGCAACGCCCGGGCGAGATTCGGGGTACGCCCCGTCGCGGCCAGCTCGGCGGCCACGTCGTAGCGCAGCGTGTCGAGGGTGACCAGGAGCAGGTCGTGACTGCCGATCAGGCTCCGCACGCGACCACCTCCCGAGCCGGTTCCGCCGCGAGGGACGCCCGCCACCGCCACCACCGGCCACTGGTCAGCGCGTGCACCTGCTCGGCGTAGCTGTCGCGCCCGCCGGACAGCACACCGGGCAGCAGGTCACCGAAGGCGTTGACCTCGGCCACGGCGTGCCGACGCCAGCCGGCCAGGAACATCAGGTCGATCCCGACGTGCAGCGAGCCGGGGAAGCAGGCGGCGACCCGCTCGCACGTCTCCATCGCCGCCGACCAGCCCCGCGGCCCGACCGTGGCCCGCAGCTCGTCGAGGTCACCACGCGCGTTGCCCAGGTGCAGATTGGTCAGCGGCCCGTGGGCGGCGCGGACCACCGCGTGCGTCGGCCGCCCCGCGACGACCAGCACCCGGACGTCGACCACCCGGTTGCCGAGGCCGGCCTTCGGCAGCCACCGTTCGACGTGCAGGCCGTCCGGCGCGAGCCGGTCGACGATCGCGGCGATCTCCGGCTCGTCGGTGTACCGGCGTACCCGCAGCGAGTTGAACATCGCGTCCGGGGTGTGCTCGATCGTGGTGACCGCCTGCACCCGCCGGGGACCGACCGCGAGCGCCAGCACCCCGGCGGCGGACGAACCGTGCGCGGGCTTGACGAAGACCCTGGCCCAGCCGGTGGCCGCCATCGCCGCGCGCAGCTGGGCGTAGTCACCGACGGGCGGCAGGGCGGCCGGCACCGACACCCCGGCGCCCGACAGCAGTGTGTGGCAGCGCCGCTTGTCGCAGAGCACCGCGACGTCCTCCGGCCGGTTGAGCAGGTCCGCGCCACCGGCGGCCACCCGCGACAGAGCACCGACCAGACCGGCGTACGCGTCGGCGAGGCCCACCAGCTCGCCGTGCCGGGCGGTGGTGGCTGCCCGGCGCAGCATCCGATCGACCTGCGGGTCCTCGCCGGGTGAGTCCACCCGCACCAGTTCACCGACGGTCGGCGGCGCGGCCCCGGCCAGCACGTCGATCCAGGGCAGCACCGTCGGCCGGGGCAGACCGGCGGCGAGCGCCGCGCGGGTGAACATCTGCACCCGGCGGTTGTCGGGGTTGCCGACGACGGTCAGCCGCATGTCACTCCGACACCGCCGTGTAGCGGTGACTCTCACCGCCGTACGCGTCCGGCTTCTGCGGCTCGGACACGTCGACCCGGACGTCCGGCAGCGCGGCGACCACCGACGCCGCCACCTCCTCGGACATGAAGTGGTGATGCAGGTCGAGCTCCGCCAGACGGGTCAGTGGCTGACCGGCAAGCAGCGCGGCTGCGCCGTCGTCACCGAGGGTGCCCAGCGACAGGTCCAGCCGCTCGATCCGGCGGACCACCGGTGCGGACGCCAGCGCCCGCGCGACCTCGTCGGCGATGTCCGCGTTGCGCAGCCCCAACCGGCGCAGCTGCGGGAACCGCTCCCCGGCCAGCAGCGGGGCTAGGTCCGCGACCGTCGAGTCGCCGCCGTAGTAGTTGCTGCCGAGCCACAGCTCCAGGTCGGTCAGCGCGGGCAACTCGGAGTCGAGCACCGCACCGACGAACTCCCGCGACAGTCCGCCGCTCTCCACCGCCAACTCGCGCAGTCGCGGGTGCCGGACGGGGGAGAAGTGGAAGTCCTCGCCGCCGCGTACCCGCAGCACCTCCAGGGCCGGGTACGCCGCCAACAGCTTGCTGACGTCACCGACCTTCATCCAGGAGACCTCACACTCCTCGCTGGTCATGTCGCCGAGGAACAGGGCACGCAGCGCGGGCAGGCGTGGCGCCGCCTCGCAGAGCTGCTCGATCGGGGCAGGGTTGAACGCGGCGTACCCCCAGGCCCCGATGACCAGGGACTCCACCGTCGGGCCGGCCTGCGTGACGAACTGCTCGAACGCGACCTGGAACTCTTCGGAGAGCACGCCCTCGTCGTCGTCCTCGAAGTCCCAGCGGGCGATCCGCCACGAGACCGGACCGTCCACGGCCGGAAGCGGGCCCTCCTCGGGAACGTCGACCACCGGCCGGCCGGCGAAGGAGCTCGCGTGGGAACCGAACGCCATCGCCGATCACTCCCCGTCCACGGAGTGGTCGTACTGCCCGGCGTCGCGCTCTGCGGCGAGGCCCTCGACCACGAACGACCGGGCCATGCCCACCGGCAGCGCGGCCTCCGATGTACGGCGCGGCACCGGCAGATCGGCGAACGACGACACGTGCGAGCGGATCACGGCAACCTCCGGGTCGACTGCGGCATGAGCGGCGCGACCGTAACAGGCCACCCCGACATGTTGATCAGCGGTGGTCTGTCGACGGGTCCCGTGTGGACGGACACCCGCGCCGCGCCGCACGGCGTGCTCAGCCGGCGGCCGAGCACGCCGCAGTCGTCCTCCTCGGCGTCAGGCCACCGTGGCCGCCCCGATCCGCTCCGAGAACTCGACGAGGCGGTTGGAGAAGCCCCACTCGTTGTCGTACCAGCCGAACACCTTGACCTGGTTGCCGACGGCCTCGGTCAGCGGCGCGTCGAAGATCGACGAGAACGGGTTGCCCACGACGTCCGCCGAGACCAGCGGCGCCTCGGAGTACTGCAGGTAGCGCCGTAGCCGCTCGGAGGCGGCGGCCTCGCGGAACGCCGCGTTCACCTCCTCGACGTTCGCGCCGCGGCGCAGGACCACGGTCAGGTCGGTGATCGAACCCGTCGCGACCGGAACGCGTAGCGCCGCGCCGGTGAGCCGCCCGTCGAGCTCCGGGATGACCTTGCCGATCGCCTTCGCCGCGCCCGACGACGTCGGGATGGTCGACACCGCTGCCGCGCGGGCCCGGCGCAGGTCGGAGTGCGGCGCGTCGTGCAACCGCTGGTCGCCGGTGTAGGCGTGGACCGTCGTCATCAGTCCCGACTCGATGCCGAACGCGTCGTTGAGCACCTTAGCCAACGGGGCCAGCGAGTTCGTGGTGCACGAGCCGTTGGAGAAGACGTCATGGCTCTCCGGGTCGAGCCGGTCGTCGTTCACCCCGAGCACGAAGGTGGGGACGTCTCCCTTGGCCGGCGCCGAGATGACGACCTTCCGCGCGCCGCCCTTGAGGTGGGCCGCCGCCGCGACCCCGTCGGTGAAGTGACCGGTGGACTCGATGACGACGTCGGCACCGACGTCACCCCAGGGAATGTCGGCCGGGTCGGACTGCGCGAAGACCCTCATGCGGGTGCCCTGGACGGAGATCGCGTCGCCGTCGAAGGCGACGCCGTCCAGGTGGCCGGAGATGGAGTCCCACTCGAGCAGCGTGGCCAGCGTGCGCGCGTCGGTGAGGTCGTTGACCGCGACCACCTCGACGTCGGCGTTGTTCGCCAGAGCCGCGCGCAGGTAGGTGCGCCCGATCCGTCCGAACCCGTTGATGCCGATGCGAACCGTCATGGCGTTCAGTTCCTCTTTTCGTTGTGGTGACCGGGCGTGGATGGTGCCGCCGCCCGGAGCAGGTCGAGGGCGCCGGCGCGGGCGTCGTCGAACGGGCCGGGGTCCTGCTGCGCGATCGCGAGCACGTAGCCGCCCTGCAGGACGGCCATCAGGGTGTGGGCGAGGCGATCGGGATCGAGGTCGTCCCGCAGTTGGCCTGCGGCGACGGCCTCGCGTAGCGCCTTGACCCAGCTGACGTGGATCTGAGCGAACGCGCGCGCCACCGGGGCGAGCAGCACCGGGTCCTCCCGGACCTGCGGGTCCTGGGTCATCCGGCCGACCTTGCAGCCCTTCAGGGGGTCGCGCGGACGCATCAGATAGGCCTCGATCCGGGCCATCGGGTCGTCCGGACCGTCGAGTTCGGACGCGGCCGGCAGCAGGTCGGCGACGTTGCGCTCGAGGGCGGCGAGCGCCAGGTCCCGCTTGGTCGGGAAGTGGTGGTACATGCTGCCCTGGCCGACACCGGAACGTTCGCGTACGTCACGCGGGCTGGTGTCGGCGTAGCCGCGCTCCCACATGAGCTCGCTCATCGTCTCGACCAGGAGCTGTCGCGAATCCATGGGAGCAGTGTACATACCAGTAGGTACAGTCGGTGCTCCCCCGCTCACGTCCACGAGTGGGGTCGACGCGCGAGGGCGGGGGTGAGGCTCTTCGGCGACGCTGCCGGGGACCTCACCCCCGCCGGATCGGGTCACGCCGCGACCGCGTCCACGGCCATGAGGATCGACGCCGTCACCGCGTCCGGGTGGGAGACAGTCAGCGCGTGGGAGGCGCCAGGCACCTCGCGCACATCTCTCGCGCCCGCCCGCTCCGCCATGAAGCGGTGCAGGGCGACCGGTATGCAGGAGTCCTCGTCGCTGAAGACGAACCACGACGGGATCGACTTCCACGCCGGGGAGCCGGTCGGCAGCCCCGCGGTGAGGGCGACCTCCGTGACCGGCCGCTGGGTCGCGCCCAGCACGGCGGCCTGCGCGGGCGAGACGTCCGCGGCGAACTGGTGATGGAACGCGTCCGGCCGGATGGCGAACTCGTTACCGCCGGTCGTGACCGGGTAGGCGGTCAGCGCCGGGCCGAGGGTGCTCCCGGGGAACCTGGTCGACAGTTCGAACGCCGACTCGCCCTGATCCGGCGCGAACGCGCAGACGTAGACGAGGCCGGCCACCTTGTCGTGCCCGGCGGCGGCCTCGGTGACCACCATGCCGACGTAGGAGTGGCCGACGAGCACCACCGGTCCGTCGATGCCGGCCATCACGTCGCGCAGGTAGGCGGCGTCGCCGGGCACGCTACGCAGCGGGTTGGCGACCGCGACCACCGGCACGGCGCTCGCCTGCAGTTGCTCCACCACCCCGGACCAGCTCGCGGATTCGGCGAAGGCGCCGTGCACCAGAACGGCGGTCGGCCTCGGCTTGATCATGATTCGCTACTCTCGTGGGTCGTCGCTGTCTTCACCCAGTGAGACAGCGCGACCGCGGGGAATGTGACAGGGCGCGTGGTCGCCAACGTCACTGCCGCGCGCCCGACGTTGGCGACCGAGGCATGTTCGGATCACGATGGTCGGGGCGGGCGCCGCGACACGATCCAGACGGGGGCGAGCGATGGCGGATTCCGATGTGAGTCCTGAGCCGGTTGGCGCGGATGATCTGGAGGAGGCTGCCGCGATCTTCACCAGCGTGCGGCCGCGCCTGTTCGGGATCGCGTATCGGATGCTCAGCAGCGCCACCGAGGCCGAGGACCTGCTGCAGGAGGTGTGGCTGCGGTGGCAGACGTGCGACCGTAGCGCGGTGGTCAATCCGGCCGCGTTCCTGGCCACCACGACGACCCGGCTGGCCATCAACGCGCTTCAGTCGGCACGGGTGCGGCGCGAGACGTACATCGGACCCTGGCTGCCCGAACCCGTCGACACGAGCGCGGACCCGTACCTGGGAGCCGAGCGTGGTGAGGCGCTGGAGTTCGCCGCCCTGCTCCTGATGGAGAGGCTCACGCCCAGCGAACGTGCCGCCTATGTCCTGCGGGAGGCCTTCGACTACCCGTATGGGCAGATCGCCGCCATCCTGCAGACGACCGAACCGGCGGTGCGCCAGCTGGTCAGCCGGGCGCGCAAACACATGACCGAGGAGCGGCGTACGCCGGCGAGCCCGGCCGCGCAGCGGGAACTGCTGACCACCTTCATCACGGCAGCCCGCTCCGGCGACATGGCGGCGCTGGAGCAGCTCCTGGCCAAGAACGTGACCAACATCGCCGACGGCAACGGCAGGGTGCGGGTCGCGCGCCGGCCGGTGGTGGGCGTCGAACGGGTGGCCAAGTACCTGGCCGCGCTCGCCTGGTTCTGGGAGAACGTCGAGGTGCGGTTGGTGACGACCAACGGGCAGACGTCCGCCGTGCTGCGGCAGGACGGCGAGGTGTACGGGCTGATCACGGTCAGCGCCTCGACCGAGGGCATCGACCAGGTGCTGTGGATGGTGAACCTGGAGAAGGTCAAGGCGGTGCCCGCCCCGGCCTGACCCGCCGTGACGGAGCGGAGGGACAACGGGCCGCGCGGGTGGCATCGCCGCCGACGAACGGACCGCTCGCCGACGGAGCCCACGCTGGGCCCGCACGACGCGGGTCGTACGGGCCCCGGTGGGGTCAGCGGGCGAGGAACTCCCGGTAGGTGGTCTTGAAGATCACGGCGTCTTCCTTGGCGATGAGCGCGTCGCCGGAGGCGGCGGCGAACAGGCCGGCGCTGTTGTCGGTGACGACGGTGCGCTTGTCGCCGCGGGCGGCGAGGGTGATCCGGCCGAGCTCGTCGAGGGGGAAGACCTCGGGGCCGGCGACATTGCGGGTGCCCCGCAGCGGGGCGCCGACGGCGACGTCGGCCACGGCCTGGGCGACATCGGCCGAGGCCATCGGCTGAATGAGCGTGGCGGGCAGGCGCACGGTGTGCTCGTCTGACGTCCAGGACATCGTGGCGTCCATGAACTCGAAGAACTGCGTGGCGCGGACGATCGAGTAGGGCACGGGGCCGGCCTTGAGGAGGTCCTCCTGCAGCACCTTGGCCCGGTAGTAGACCAGGTCCGGCACCTGCTCCGCACCCACGATCGAGAGGATCACCGCGTGTCCGACGCCGGCGTCCTTGGCCGCCGCGAGCAGGTTGTCCATCGTCGTCTGGAAGAACGCCGGCGAGGCCTCGTCGAAGGTCGGCGAGTTCGTCAGGTTGACCACGACGTCGGCCCCCGTCAGCGCCTCGGGCAGGCCCTTCCCGCTGATCAGGTCCAGTCCGGTGGACGGGGAGTGCGGCACCGCCTCGTGCCCGTTCGCGTTCAGGATCTTGACCACCTGCGACCCGATGAGCCCGGTACCGCCGATGACAGCGATCTTCATGTTCGTTGACCTTCCTGGTTCCGAAGGATGTTCTCTCGCCTCGTATGACAGGACAGCCTCGGCGGTTGTGACGGCCGAACTCCGATCGCCCGGTCGCAGCGGCGATCCGAGAAATCTCGATCGAGGTGTCACAGGCCAGAGGGCTGCCCGGTCTCAGCTGGCATCGGGGCAGCGACGGACGCCCCGATGTGCGGGAGGTTCGTCATGAGGATCGTGGCCATCGGTGGCACCGGGCTGATCAGCGCGAAACTCGCCGGTCGCGGTCCTTCGAGTGCGCCGCGTCGCTCTCACGCGACCTGCTGCGCGGTCAGACCACCCGCCTGCCCAGCGGCGAGGCGATCGCGCGGCTCCTCGGCGCGGTGCCGCTGACCACCGACGAACTGGGGCAGAACTGGCCGCACGGCACTCCGCTGTGGTTCTACATCCTCACGGAGGCCGAGCATCGCGGCGACGGTGACCGGCTCGGGCCGGTCGGCGGCCGGATCGTGGCGGAGGTCCTGATCGGACTGCTACGCGCCGATCCGGCGAGCTACCTGAGTCTGGAACCGGACTGGGAGCCGGAACTGCCCGCCGCCGGATCCGGCTTCGGCCTGGCGGACCTGCTCACCTTCGGCGTCCACCGCGACGGGTTGGTCCACCCGGCATGACGGTTTGTCGTGCTCCGGGCCGCGCGGCCGCGAGATCGTCGGCCGGAGCGCTCACGACCATGGCCTCGTCGGTGCGGAGGTAACCCGCGCCGACGAGGCCATGACCAGGAGGTGCGGCTACTTCTTGTCGATCTTGATCGTCGCCGTGCGGTAGTTGTTGCGCTTGTCGTGCTTCGTCGGGTCGTAGTTCCGCTCGATGTTGCCGGCCGCGTCGACCGAGAACCAGTTGAACGTGGTCGTCTCGGTCACGTGGAAGACCTGACCCGGCTCACGGAAATCGGTCGCCTCGTACCGCTGCGACTGGAGCGTGGGCCGGCTGCCGTCCGTCGTGTAGTAGATGGTGGCCGGCTCGTTCGTCTCGAACCGTACGTCGACGGGCCCGCGGTACTTCCCGCCGCCCGGAACGAGCGTGGACTTCGGGTCCTTCTTGTCCTTGCCCCAGTCCGCCGCGACCCGGAACATCTCCATGATCCCGTTGGCGTACTCCATCGTCTCCGAGTGCCCGCTGACCAGGTTCGGGTCGCCCTCCCACGGCGGTTGGAACGAGCCGCCCTGCCAGTTGCCGGTGGCCGGGTTGTAGACCGAACCGCCGACCTCCCAACCAAAGGCGTAGATGCCGTAGGTGTAGTACAGGTCCTCGCGTACGTTGCCGGCCGAGGAGTAGAGGACGTCCGAGGAGCCGCCGACGTTCTCCGGCGTCACGACGGTTTCCCGGTACGCCTTGACCTGCGACAGGATCCGGCTGGCCGACTGCCAGTAGAAGGCCTCGTCGCCCAGCGGCGGGCGAGGCGTGGTGATCCGGCCGTCGGCGATGTACGCGCCCGGCTGCCAGAACAGCTGGCCGCCGTTCGAGTGCACCGACATCATGAACTTGATGTTCCGGTACTTCTCGACCAGCCAGATGATGTTCTTCGACTCGGGCTCGGAGAGCTTCTCCGGGCCCTGGTAGGTGCCGCTGGTGCACACGGACGAGCCACCGGAGTAGCCGTCGTGGCCCGAGGCGACCCGGTAGTTCCGGTTCAGGTCGACGCCCCAGGAGTCACGCCGACCCGGATCGGCGTTCTCGTCCGGGCAGTGGTTCGTCAGGTTCTTACGCTGCGAGGCGAAGTTGTAGAAGCTGTAGTTCGCGCCGTCCGGGTTGTTGGACAGGATGAAGAAGACCTCGGTGTCCTCGACGATCTTCTTGGTTTCCCGGTCGGACTTGTAGTTGTGCACGAGCCGCTCGGCGGCCTCGAGCGAGGTCGTCGCGGGCACCCACTCGCGGGCGTGGTCCTGCGCCTGGATCAGGACGCCGGGCTTCGTGCCGTCGCGGTGCTTGCCGATCCGCAGGACGGGGATCGTGGCCGGGCCACGGGGCACCTCGCCCTCCGGTGCGCCGGCGCGCTTCTGGTCGAGGAAGTCGGTCAGCGCGACCGGCGCCGACGGCGCGACGATGCCGGTGCCCGCGTTGGTGCGGTACGGGTGCGCCCGGTCGATGAGGCCCGCGGACCGGGTCTCCAGCGCCGCCGCCACCTCGGCGGCCGTGCTCGCGAGCGCGCCGGAGGCGTCCTTCGCGAGCAGGACGCGGATCGCCTTGCCCGTCACCTCGACGGCGAGCGGAAGGTTCGCCCCCGGCCGGTCGACGAATTCGACGGTGATGTCGTTGCCACCCTCGTGGCCCCACGCCGCCGAGCTGACGACCACCGCGGACTGGCCGGTGCCGCCGATCGTGGCCTGCGCCTTGCGCTGGTAGCCGTTCGTCTTGTTCGGCAGGTAGACGATCTCGGCGATGTCCGGGTACTGCTGAGCGATCTCCTTGGCGCGGCCGTAGAGCTGCTGCGGCGTCTTGTAGCCGTCGATGAAGTTCGACTTGTAGCCCGGGTTGTCCGTCAGCGGCGGCGGGGCGTTCTCGAGCCAGTCGGAGACCTTGCCGGTGGTGACGCCGCCGGTCGAGCTCGTGACCCGGATCTGGCTCGGGCGCTCGTCGAGCTTGAACAGGTTCCGGTGGAACATGTACTGCCCGGAGTCGACGAACCGGCTCATCGTCCGGGCGAAGCCGAACGACGTGCCCACTCCGGAGTCGTTCTCGAGCTGCATCTGGACGACCGGGTCGGCCTGCTGCCCCTCGGTGGTCCGCGCCTCGACGTAGAGGAAGCCCTGCCCCTTGGTGGTGAACCAGTCGGCGCGGACGACCCGTACCGTCTGCTCGTGGTTGAGCGGCTGGACGGCCTGCTTGCCGGCGGCGCGGATGCCGCCGTCGGCCTCCTCGCTCCAGGCGAAGCCCTCGTCGCTGCCGAGGATCTCGACGCCCATCGACTGGAGCTCGGCGGTCTGCTCGGCGGTCAGCACCGCCTCGGCCTCGATGCCGGTCGGTACTCGCTTGACGCCGTGCTCGAGGTCGAAACCGGCGGCGACCACCTTGTCCAGCATGTCGGCACCGGTCAGCTGGAGGCGTACGAGGCGCACCGCCTCCTGGTCCTCGAGGTGGGATCGCTTCGAACCCGCGTTGGCTGTGGGGTGCGCGGGATCCGCGCCAGCCGGCGCGGTCGCCATGAGGACGCTTCCCGTCATGGCGGTCAACGCGAGAAGCGCGAAGCGCAGTTGCCTGCGTCGCATGCTCCCCTCCTTCCGTGTGCGGCCAGTGGTTGATGTCATGGCCCGCCCGTGCGCCGACCGCTCCGATCCACTCAGGTCATTCGTGCTGAACTCGCCCACACTGAGCCGTGGTAGGACGGGGACTGCGGTCGTGAGACGGATCGGACGGGCTGCGGGCGAGCCGAGGTGCGGTGATCGTATTCGCATTCTTCACATCGATGCCCGGCGTGCTGCGGATTTGAGGATTACTTGAGGCAACGCCCGCGCCCGGGCCCGGCCGCCAGGAGGGTGCGCGCCGACCCCGGGGCGCCAACGGCCCCGGGGTCGGCCGGTCGTCAGAAGTCGTCGTCGAAGGTGACGCTGCCGGTGACGGCGACCTGGTACGCCGACACCCGGCGCTCGAAGAAGTTCGACAACTCCTGCACGTCCTGCAGTTCCATGAACGCGAACGGGTTCGCCGATCCGTAGAGCGGTGCGATGCCGAGCTGGGCGAGGCGGCGATCGGCCACGTGCTGCAGGTACTCCCGCATGTCGCCGAGGGAGAGCCCGGAGACGCCCTGTTCGAGCAGGTCCTCGGCGAACTGCGTCTCGCACTCGACCGCCTCGGCCAGCATCTCCCGCACCTGGCGGACCAGCTCGTCGTCGAACAGCTCCGGCTCCTCTCGTCGTACGGTCTCCACCACGTCGAACGCGAACGCCATGTGCATGGACTCGTCGCGGAACACCCAGTTGGTGCCGGAGGCGAGGCCGTTCAGCAGACCTCGGGAACGTAGGAAGTAGACGTAGGCGAAGGCGCCGTAGAAGAACAGGCCCTCGATGCAGGCGGCGAAGCAGATCAGGTTGAGCAGGAACGCCCGCCGGTCCTCGCGGGTACGCAGCTCGCGCAGCTCGAAGATGGAGTCGATCCAGCGGAAGCAGAACTCGGCCTTGCGCCGGATCGACGGAATGTTCTCGATGGCGGCGAACGCCGCGAACCGCTCCTTCTCGTCGGGCACGTAGGTGTCGAGCAGGTTCAGGTAGAACTGGACGTGCACGGCCTCCTCGAACAGTTGGCGGGACAGGTAGAGCCGGCCCTCCGGGCTGTTGACGTGCTGGTAGAGGTTGAGCACCAGATTGTTGGCGACGATCGTGTCACCGGTGGCGAAGAACGCGACCAGCCGGGACACCAGATGCCGCTCGGCGGGGGAGAGCTTCGCCAGGTCGGCGAGGTCGGAGTGCAGGTCGACCTCCTCGACGGTCCAGGTGTTCTTGATGGCGTCCTTGAACCGGTCGAAGAAGTGCGGGTAGCGCATCGGCCGCAGGGTCAGGTCCATGCCGGGGTCGAGCAGCAGGTGCCGCTCACCGGTGCCGGTGCTGTCGGTACGTGGTTCAGGGATCGTGGTCACTGGCAGGCCTCGCAGCTCTCGGGGTTTTCCAGGGAGCAGGCCAGCGCCTCGTCGTCGCTCACCGCGACGACCGGCTTGACCGCCTGACCGACGGCGACGGTGGCCTGCTGGATGCGCGTCGCCGGACGCGAGCGCAGGTAGTAGGTGGTCTTCAGCCCGGACTTCCAGGCGTAGAGGTACATCGACGACAACTTGCCGATGGTCGGCGAGCCCATGAACAGGTTCAGCGACTGCGACTGGTCGATGTAGGGCGCACGCGCGGCGGCGAGGTCGATCAGTGCCCGCTGCGGCAGCTCCCAGGCGGTGCGGAACAGCTCCCGCACCTCCGGCGGCAACTCGGCGATGCCCTGCACCGACCCCTCGGCACGCTTGATCTGCTCCCGGATCGCCGGCGTCCACAGCCCGCGCGCCTTCAGCTCACGGACCAGGTACGTGTTGATCTGCAGGAACTCGCCGGACATGGTCTCTCGCTTGAACAGGTTGGACACCTGCGGCTCGATGCACTCGTAGCACCCGGCGATCGAGGCGATCGTCGCGGTCGGGGCGATTGCGACCAGCAGCGAGTTGCGTAGCCCGTGCGTGGCCACCGTTTCCCGCAGCGCGGCCCACCGTCCGGTCTGCGTGGGCTCGGCACCCCACAGGTCCGGGTGCAGGTCGCCGTTGGCGGCGCGGGTCTCGGCGTACGCCGGGTGCGGACCGAACCGCTTCGCGAGCCCGGCCGACGTCTCCAGCGCGGTCAGGAGGATCTCCTCCTGCACCCGGGTGGAGAGCTCCCGGGCCTGCGCCGAGTCGAACGGCAGTCGCAGGGTGAAGAACGCGTCCTGCAAGCCCATCAGGCCCAGCCCGACCGGTCGCCAGCGCGGGTTCGACGCCGCCGCCTGCTCCGCCGGGTAGTAGTTGATGTCGATCACCCGGTCCAGGAACAGCACGGCGGTGCGCACCGTCGAGCGCAGCTTCTCCCAGTGGACGCCGTCGGCGCTGACGTGCGCGCCGAGGTTGACCGAGCCCAGGTTGCACACCGCGGTCTCGGCGTCGTTGTTGACCTCGAGGATCTCGGTGCACAGGTTGGACAGGTGGATCGTGTTTCCCGGTGCGCCGGTCTGGTTCGACAGCCGGTTGGAGGGGTCCTTGAACGTCATCCACCCGTTGCCGGTCTGCGCGAGGGTGCGCATCATCCGCCCGTACAGCTCCCGGGCCTTGACCGTCTTGACGGCCTTCTTCTCGGCCGCGCGGTACGCCTCGTCGAACTCGTCGCCGTACAGGTCGGGCAGCTCCGGCGCCTCGGTCGGGTCGATCAGCGACCAGTCGCCGTCCGCCTCGACCCGGCGCATGAACTCGTCCGGGATCCAGTTGGCCAGGTTCAGGTTGTGCGTACGCCGCGACTCCTCACCGGTGTTGTCGCGCAGCTCGAGGAACTCCTCGATGTCCGGGTGCCACGGCTCCAGGTAGACGCAGGCCGCGCCCTTGCGCCGGCCGCCCTGGTTGACCGCGGCGACGCCGGCGTCGAGGGTCTTGAGGAACGGCACGATGCCGTTCGACCTGCCGTTGGTGCCACGGATCAGCGCGCCACGGCCCCGTACCCGCGACCAGGAGATCCCGATGCCACCGGAGAACTTCGACAGCCGTGCCACCTGGTGGTACCGCTCGTAGATCGAGTCCAACTCGTCGCGGGGCGAGTCGACCAGGAAGCAGGACGACATCTGCGTGTGCCGGGTACCTGAGTTGAACAGGGTCGGCGAGCTCGGCAGGTACGCCAGCGACGACATCAACCGGTAGAACTCGATCGCCTCCGCCGGCGTCTCGGAGAGCCCGCAGGCCACCCGCAGCAGCCAGTACTGCGGTGTCTCCACCACCAGCCGCGAATCCGGGTGGCGCAGCAGGTACCGGTCCGCGACCGTACGCAGGCCGAAGTACTCGAACCGCAGATCACCGGTCGGGTCCACGGCTTCGTCGAGCTCGCGTGCGTTGCGGGCCACGAACGCGGCCGTGTCGTCACCGATCAGACCCAGGCCGTGGGCGTACCGGATGGACTGGCTGAAGCTCGTCACGTCCTGCCCGCGGACCTCCTTGTCCACGTACGCGGCCAGCAACCGCGCCGCCAGCCTGGAATACTGCGGCTCCTCGCCGATCAGCTCGGCCGCCGTCTGGATGGACAGCTTGTCCAGCTCCTCGGTGGTCGCACCGTCGTAGAGCCCGCTGATCGTCTTCGTGGCGACCCGCAGCGGGTCCACCTCGTCCAGATCGCTGACCCACCGCTCGACCGCCTTGACGATCTTGTTGACGTCCACCGGCTCGGTGTCGCCGTCGCGCTTGCGCACCCGCATCGCCTGCCGGCGCTGCTCCGGCGCGTCCGAACCGGACCCGGACCTCTCCCACACGACCGTCATGCCGCCTCCTCGCCTGTCTCCGATGGCCTCGGGCACGCGGGAGAACGCCATGGCGACGGCGGGGTTTGCCGGTCCACTTGATGGCGTCGGTCGTCCCACGCGACCTCCGACCGCCGTCCGCGAACGCGTACGGCGCGCTGGCAGGTCTTCGGACTCGCGGGCGTGACCGGGACACCCGGTCGCCTACTGGCCGTCGCTTCCCGGGCCGGCGAGGCCCAGTGCTTGATGACGGCGTTCGTTCCCACTCACCGCTGCGGGGCAGTCCCGGATTCCCACCGGGTTCCCTCTTGCCTCGGCCGCACCGTGCAGGTACGGCCGAACCAGCTGCGTGGGACACCATATATGCCGCCATCCTTGGGATGGCAACACTAGATGTTCCGTCAGCGTGTCGCCTTTCTCACCGTCGCCGGATCGTGTCGCGCGGCCCGCGATCCGGTCGTCACCAGTCGGGCGGCCAGGACCCGCTCACGCCGTGCCCGGCGGGTACGTCGCCCTCCGAACGACGTGGACCGGAGCCGATGCCGCGGCCGTGAGCGGCCAGGCGGTGTCGGTCACGGCACCTCTCGGCCGCTTGCCCCGCTCGGCGCTCGCCCGATAGCCTCTCGCCGTCAAGGTGCACGGGAAGCCGGTGGGATACCGGCGCGGCCCTCGCCACTGTGACCGGGTAGCGATCTCCGAAGACGCCACTGGGCCCATCCGGGCCTGGGAAGGCCGGAGTGAGCGTCGATCCGGGAGCCAGGAGACCGGCCTTGACAAGTGATCTCATCCACGAGGTGCTGGAGAGGAAGGTCGTCGATGCACATCGCCGAGGGGTACCTGCCCCCGGTGCAGGCCGCGGCGTGGTTCGCGGTGTCCGCACCGTTCGTCGTCCATGGCAGCCGGGCGCTGGTCCAGCAGGTTCGCCGGGATCCGGAGACGAAACTGCTGCTCGGAGCAGCGGGAGCCTTCACGTTCGTGCTGTCCGCGTTGAAGATTCCGTCGGTCACGGGCTCGTGCTCGCATCCGACCGGCACCGGGCTGGGCGCGGTGCTGTTCCGGCCACCGGTGATGAGTGTGCTGGGCGGCATCGTGCTGCTCTTCCAGGCGGTGTTGCTGGCCCACGGCGGGCTGAGCACGCTGGGTGCCAACATCTTCTCGATGGCGATCGTCGGGCCGTGGGTCGCGTACGCGGTGTACGCGCTGATCCGCCGGGTCGGTGGCAGCCTGGACGTGGCTGTCTTCGCGGCCGCGGCGCTGGGCGATCTGGCCACCTACTGCGTCACCAGCGTCCAGTTGGCGCTGGCGTTCCCCGACCCGGCGACCGGGTTCCTCGGCGCGTTGGTGAAGTTCGGCGGCATCTTCGCGCTGACCCAGATTCCGCTGGCGATCAGCGAGGGGCTGCTCTCCGTGCTGGTGGTACGGCTGCTGACCCGGGTCAGCGGGGATGACCTGCGCCGGGTCGGAGTGTTGCGGACGCCGGCGGTGCAGGCATGAAGCGCTTCTCCCGGGTCAACCTGCTCCTGCTGCTCGTGGTGCTGCTCTTGGCGGTGGCGCCGGTGGCGCTCGGACTCGGATCGGGCGACGAGCCGTTCGCCGGGGCGGACGCGCTCGCCGAGCAGGCGATCGTCGACAACCACCCCGACTACGAGCCGTGGTTCTCCCCGATCTACGAACCACCCTCGGGTGAGGTGGAGTCGGCACTGTTCGCCCTCCAGGCCGCGCTGGGCGCCGGCTTCCTCGGCTACTACTTCGGAGTCGCGCGGACCCGGCAGCGGCTGCGGGGCTCCGCCGCGAAGCCGCCGCGCGAATAGGTGTTCGCCCTCGACATCGCGGCGCACACCGGACCGTGGCGGTCACGGCACCCCGCCGAGAAGGCGATGCTGTCGCTCGGGCTGCTCGCCTGCGCCGTGGCCCTGCCGCCGTGGCCGGGCGCGCTCTTCTCGGGTGGCGCGGCGGCGGTGCTGCTGGTCGGGCCAGCCCGGGTGTCACCGGCCGTGGTGCTGCGGGCGGCGCGGGTGCCGCTGCTGTTCGTCGCCACGTCGACGGTGCCGCTACTGGTCACCATGCACGCGACGGCGCGGCTGGCGGTCAACGCCGCAGGCGTCGTACCGGCGGCGCAGACGGCCGGCCGGTCGGTGGCGGCGCTGATCTGCCTGCTGCTGTTCAGCGCCACCACGCCGCTGTCGGACGTACTGCCGAGGCTGCACCGGCTGGGAGTTCCCCCGGCCGTCACAGAGGTCGCCGCGCTGACGTACCGGATGCTCTTCCTCCTGGTGGACAGCGTGCGCGCGGTCCGGGAGGCGCAGGCGGCGCGGCTCGGCTTCCGGACCTGGCGCACCGCCTACCGCTCGCTCGCAGGGCAGGCGGGGGCGATCTTCGTACGGGCGTTCAGCCGGGCACGGCGCCTGGAGGAGGGATTGGCGTTGCGTGGATACACCGGTTCACTCGCGGTGCAGGTGGAGGCCCGGCGGGTGTCGGCGCCGTTCGTGGCGGCGACCGTGGCGCTGCTCGTGCTGATAGTCGCGCTGAGCGCCGTGGTGAGGTGGCAGTGGTGAGCGGCCCGCTGCTCGAGTTCTCCGGGGTGCACTTCGCCTACCAGCCGGACCGTCCCGTCCTGACCGGCGCGGACCTCCGCGTCGAGGCGGGTCAGCGGCTGGCCGTGGTCGGGCCCAACGGTGGCGGCAAGACGACCCTGTTCCGGCTCGCCGCCGGCTCGCTGACGCCGGGCTCCGGCCACGTCGCGGTCGCCGGCACCCGGGTACGGCACAACCGGGCGGGTCTACGAGCGGTACGACAGCAGGTGCAACTGGTCTTGCAGGACCCGGACGACCAGCTCTTCTCCGCCAGCGTCCGTCAGGACGTCTCCTTCGGGCCGGTCAATCTCGGGCTGGCTCCGGAGGAGATTCGGCGCCGCTGCGACGAGGCGTTGGCGGCGCTCGGGGTGGCGGCGCTCGCCGACCGCCCGACCCACCTGCTCTCCTACGGTCAGCGCAAACGGGTGGCCATCGCCGGGGCGGTCGCGATGCGTCCCCGGCTGCTCATCCTGGACGAGCCGACCGCCGGGCTCGACCCGGCCGGGGTGGAGGCGCTGCTGCAGACGTTGGACGACCTGCACGCCGGGGGCACGACCGTGGTGCTGTCCACCCACGACGTCGACCTCGCCTTCCGCTGGGCGACCGCGGTGGCGGTGGTCGCCGGCGGGGGTGTGCGGATGATGCCGGCAGCCGAAGGTCTGGCCGACACCGGGCTCCTCGCCGCGGCGGACCTGCTGCCCGCCTGGGCTCCGCTGGTGCACCGGGTGCTCGACCGGGTCCCCGGGCTGGCCGGGGCCCGCCCCGGCTCCGCCGCCGAGCTCGCCGCGCTGCTCACCGCCGAGGCGCGAGCAGGTAGCTGACGGGCGGCCGTCGCACCGACGCACCGGGACCACCGGCTGCTCCTCCCGGCAGGGCACCGGGGTGCAGTGCATTCCGCCGAGTCGACCCGGTCAGCCGGTTACGGTGAATTGCCCGATTCCTGAGCGGCTGACGAGACGGTCGAGGAGACTGCGATGACGAGAGGCGCGTCCCGCTCACCGTGGTCGGGTCAGACCACGTGGGTCGGCCGGGTCGACGCCTCGCTCCGCTCCTTCCTGCGCACCGAGACCGGTAGCGCGCGAGTGGTCGTGGTCGCGACGGTGGCCGCACTCGTCTGGGCGAACCTGAGCGCGTCGTCGTACGAGTCGTTCTGGCACACATCTCTCACTGTGCAGGTCGGCGAGTGGCCCCTGTCCCGCGAGCTGCGTAGCTGGATCAACAGCGGGCTCATGACCTTCTTCTTCCTGGTCGCCGGGTTGGAGTTGCGCCGCGACTTCGACATCGGAGAGCTGCGGGAGCGGCGGCGGTTCACGTTGCCGCTGCTGGCCGGGCTCGGCGGCATGCTCGTGCCGATCGTGATCTATCTCGCGTTCAACGCCGGAACGGCCACCGCGAGCGGTTGGGGCGTGGTGATGGCCACGGACACCGCGCTCGCGCTCGCCACGCTCGCCGTCCTCGGCCCGCGCTTCTCGGACCGGTTGCGGGGTTTCCTGCTGACGGTCGCCGTCGTCGACGACGTGGTCGCGATCGTGGTGCTGGCGGTCGCCTATCCGGAACATCCGTCGCCGACGGCGCTGTTCGTCGCGGCCGGAATCTTCGCCGTCGTCGTGCTCGCCCGGATGGTGGGTCTCCGGTACGGGCCGGTGTACCTGCTGCTGGGGGTGGCGGCGTGGGTCGCGGTCTCGGTCTCCGGTGTCGATCCGGTGGTGGTGGGCCTCCTGATGGGCCTGCTCACCTACGCCTACGCTCCCAGCCGGGTCGAACTGCAACGGGCGAGCGACCTGTTCCGCCTCTTCCGCGAACAACCCACCCCGCAGTTCGCCCACTCCGTACGGGCCGGGCTCATCGCCGCGCTGTCACCGAACGACCGGCTGCAACACCTCTACCACCCGTGGGCGAGCTACCTGATCGTGCCGCTCTTCGCGCTGGCCAACGTCGGCATCGTGATCGACGGCGAACTGCTGGCCCGGGCCGCCACCTCGCCGGTCACGATCGGCGTGGTGGTGGCGTACGTGATCGGCAAGCCGGCGGGAATCATTCTCACCTCGCGTCTGGTGGCCAGGCTCACCCACAACCGGCTCCGGCCGCCCGTCGGCTGGGCCGCCGTGACCGGCGTCGGCGCGGTCTCCGGCGTGGGTTTCACCGTCGCCCTCCTGATCGCCTCCCACGCGCTGAGCGGCCCGGCCCTGGACGAGGCGAAGCTCGGCATCCTCGTCGCGACGGTGGTGTCGTCAGTCGTCACCTGGTCGGTGTTCCGGCTCGCCGCCCGGCTGCCGGAGCCGCGGCGCGCCCGGGCGCTGCTCGGCACCGCGGACGAGATCGTCGACCTGCTGGTGCCGGTCCAGACCGACCGTGACCACATACGGGGGCCGGCGGAGGCCCCGGTCACGGTGGTCGAGTACGGCGACTTCGAGTGCCCCTACTGCGGACAGGCCGAGCCGGTGGTCAGGGAACTGCTGGCGGAGTTCACCAACATCCGGTACGTGTGGCGACACCTGCCCCTCACCGAGGTGCACCCGCACGCCCAACTCGCCGCGGAGGCCGCCGAGGCGGCGGGGGAGCAGGGCGCGTTCTGGGAGATGCACGACCTGATCTTCGAACACCAGAACGCGCTGAGGAACGCCGACCTGCTCCACTACGCGGACCAGCTCGGCCTGGATCTCGTCCGTTTCCGGGAGTACCTCACCGAGCGCCGGGGCGCCGACCGGATCAGCGAGGACGTCGATTCGGCCGACCTCAGCGGGGTGTCCGGCACACCGACCTTCTTCATCAACGGCCGGCGTCACCACGGGGCGTACGACATCGTCGCGCTCTCGGCGGCGGTCAAGGGGGCGTTCGCGCAGGCGAAGATACGTCCCCAGTAGGCCGATCGGGCACCGGGGCGGCAGCTCGTCGAAAATTCATCGATCGATCGTGAACCGGGTCCGCGCCGGCCGCGTGCCTACCAATGGGACCGAGGTATCGACAAGCGTCTCCGTCGAACCTGTCGGTGCGTGGTGTCGACCTCGGCCCGCCGGGTGTCCGGCGGTCGCCGTACCTGCCGGCACCAGCAGCGACGGCCGTAACTCCGTGTCCCTGCGCCCGCGTTTGACGGAGAGGAGGCGACCACACGCATGACGGGCGAGGCCGCGGCAGTGCGGCTGCGCCCAGTCCGGTGCCGTCCGCTGAACACCCGTCACCACTCGGGCAAGAAGGGAAACCTGGCATGCACGAACGACACGTCCGTACCGTCGTCCCACGCCGCAAACTCCTGGACGTACCGAATGGATCACCTGGCGGTCGGGTGGCACCACGCACTCGCCGTCGTACGCGAGCGACCATCGCGATGCTGGCCCTGGCCGCGACGGGGCTGGCCATGACCGTGGCCGGCACCCCGGCCGGCGCCGAGCCGGGCGGACCGACGATGCTCGACCCGAAGCTGGCGGTGCGTACGGCCGCCACCGGGCTGGTCAGCCCCACCGGCCTGGCGTTCCTCGGCGACGACGACATGTTCGTGATCGAGAAGACGACCGGACGGGTCCAGCGGGTGGTCGACGGAGCCCTCGCGGGCACGCCGCTGGACCTCGCCGTCAACTTCGGTTCCGAGCGAGGTCTGCTCGGGATCGCCCTGCACCCACGCTTCCCGGCGAACCCCGGGGTATATCTGTACTGGACGGAGAGCACGACCGGCGCGGACACCAACGTGCTCAGCGAGACCCCGCTACTCGGCAACCGGGTCGACCGGTTCGTCTGGAACGGAAGCACACTCACGTTCGACCGCAACCTGATCCGCATCCGCGCCGTCCAGGAGGACGCGGGCCAGCCCGCACGCGGGAACCACAACGGCGGGGTGATCACCTTCGGCCGGGACCGGAAGCTCTACATCTTCACCGGCGACCTCGGCCGGCGCGGCCAGTTGCAGAACCTCACCTGCGGCCCGACCGCCGACTGCCCCGGGGCGCGAGTGCCCGACGACCAGTTCGGCGGCCCGAAGCCGGACAGCGCCCACCTCAGCGGCGTCGTTCTGCGCCTCAACGACGACGGCAGCACCCCGATCACCAACCCGTTCTTCCGGGCGGGCGCGGCCCTGGGCGGTGAGGCCGGCGCGACCGTGCAGAAGATCTTCTCGTACGGTCACCGCAACGGCTTCGGCATGACTGTCGACCCCGACACCGGAAACGTGTGGATGCAGGAGAACGGCGACGACAGCTTCAGCGAACTCAATCGCCTGGAGCCGGGCATGAACGGCGGCTGGATTCAGATCGCCGGGCCGGTGGCGCGGGTCGGCCAGTTCAAGGAGATCGAGACCACGTTCGGCGGACAGAACCTGCAGCAACTGCGCTGGCCGCCGTCCAACATCGCGGACAGCCCGCAGCAGGCGCTCCGCCGGCTCTTCATGCTCCCCGGGGCGCACTACAGCGATCCCGAGTTCAGTTGGAAATGGGAGGTCGCGCCCGGCGGGATGGGCTTCCTCGACAGCCGGAGGCTCGGGCCACAGTTCGAGGGTGACCTCTTCATGGGTGCCGCGACGGGCGCCCTCGACGGGGGATACCTCTTCCGCTTCAACCTGACCGGCAACGGCCGGCAGATCGCCGTCGACGATCCGCGCCTGAAGGACCGGGTGGCGGACAACGTCGCCAAGCACGACATCACGGAGAGCGAGAGCCTCCTGGTCGGCCGGGACTTCGGCGCCGTCACGGACATCGAGACCGACCCGGACGGCAACCTGGCCGTGCTTTCGCTGACCGACGGCAAGGTCTACACGGTCCATCGACGCTGACGAACGTCGACGTCCTGGGGTGACCCGCCCGCCGTGCCGCGGCGGGCGGGTCGTCCGTGCCCGCTGACCGTGAATCGCCCGTTGGTGGTGGAATCTCGCGTCGTTTCGGCGTTTACCGCCCAGGCCGGTGGGTAGCCGCCGAAAAGTTCGCTCTGCCGGACGCTGTCCGGTTCGGCGCTCGCGGGAGCTGCGCGCTCGGCACCGATCGAGGGGTGGGCGAATCCGGAACCAGGAGGACGACGTGCAGGAGATTGTTGGCGAGTGCCTGGCCCGGCGGCTGCTGGATTGGGGGGTGGACACGGTCTTCGGCCTGCCGGGTGACGGCATCAACGGCTTGATGGAGGGCTTCCGCCGGCATCAGGATCGGCTGCGGTTCGTGCTGGTGCATCACGAAGAGGCGGCGGCTTTCATGGCCACGGGGTACGCCAAGGCCACGGGGCGGCTGGGGGTCTGCGCCGCCACGTCGGGGCCGGGAGCGATTCATCTGCTCAACGGTCTGTACGACGCCAAGCTCGATCATGTGCCGGTGCTGGCGATCACCGGTATGCAGGAGACCTCGGTGCTGGGCTCGCAGTACCAGCAGGAGGTGCACACGACGCACCTCTATCAGGACGTGGCCGCGTACAACCTGATGGTCACCAACCCGCAGCAGATGCCGGGCGTGCTGGACATCGCCATCCGCAACGCGCTGACCAAGCGGACCGTGGCGCACCTGACGTTCCCCAACGACCTGCAGGTCGCGTCGGTGACCCAGGACCCGTACCGGCACGTCAGCCCCGGAGAGCCACCGAAGAGCAGCCCGGTGGTGTCGCTGCCTGCGGTGCCCGCCGCCCAGCCCGACCTGGAGCGGGCGGCGGAGGTGCTCAACGCCGGCACCAAGGTCGCCATGCTGGTGGGGATCGGTGCCCGTGGCGCGCGGGCGGAGGTGCTCGCCGTGGCGGACGCGTTGGGCAGCCCCATCGTGAAGACGTTGCCCGGGAAGATGGTGGTCCCGGACGACCATCCGCTCACCACCGGCGGCCTCGGCCTGCTCGGCACGCGGCCGAGCGAGGAGCTGATGGAGGAGTGCGACACCCTGCTGATGGTGGGCACGTCGTTCCCGTACGCGAAGTACCTGCCCTCTCCGGGGCAGGCGCGGGTGGTGCAGATCGACGTCGACCCGAGCCTCATCGCCATGCGGCTGCCGGTCGACGCCGCCGTCACGGCCGACGCGCGGCTCGCGTTGCAGCAGCTGCTGCCGTTGCTCCAGACCCGAACCGACCGGTCGTTCCTCGGCAAGTACCAGCGGGAGCGCGACACCTGGCTCGCCGACATGGCGCGCCTCCGGGACCCAGACCGGCACCCCATCGCACCGCAGTACCTGATGGGCTGTGTCGACGAGGCCGCGGCCGACGACGCGATCCTGACCTGTGACTCCGGCACGATCGCCACCTGGTCGGCGCGGCACTGGACGATCCGGGGCGGGCGGGAGTACTACCTGTCCGGCAACCTGGCCACCATGGCGCCGGGCCTGCCCTACGCGATCGCCATCCAGCACGCCCATCCGGGGCGGCAGGTCATCGCGTTCGTCGGTGACGGCGGCTTCGCCATGCTCATGGCCGAGTTCCTCACCGCCGTGCGACACGAGCTGCCGATCAAGGTGATCATCAACAATAACAACTCGTACGGGCAGATCCTCTGGGAGCAGATCATCCTCGGCTACCCCGAGTACGCCGTGCGGCACCGGCAGCCGGAGGCCGACTTCGGGGCCTGGGCGCGCGCGTGCGGCGCGTTCGGCGCCAAGGTCACCGACCCGAAGGCGGTGCCCGACGCGATCCGTCAGGCGCTCGCGCACCCCGGACCGGCGCTGGTCGACTGCGATGTCAACCCGAACGAGCCGCCCATGCCCGGCAAGGTCCACTACGAACAGGCGAAACACTTCACCGAGGCCTTCCTCCGCGGCCAACCGAAGAAGATGGCCACGCTCGCCAGCGTCGCCCGAGACAAGATCAACGAGCTTCGGCCATGACCAGGGTGCTCCGACCGGCACCGGTCGTGCGGCCACCCGGCCCGGTCCAGGAGCTCGACCTGTCGGCGCTCGCCGCAGACCTGCGCGCGGAGGTCGACGGCGAGGTGCGCTTCGACGCCGGCTCCCGGGGCGCCTACTCCACCGACGCCTCGAACTACCGGCAGGTGCCGCTCGGCGTGGTCGTACCCCGATCGGTGGAGGCGGCGGTCGCGGCCGTCGCGGTCTGCCGCCGCCACCGGGCCCCGCTGCTCTCCCGGGGCGGTGGCACCAGCCTTGCCGGCGAGTGCACCAACACCGCCGTCGTGCTCGACTGGTCGAAGTACTGCCACCGGCTGCTGGAGGTCGACACCGACGCGCGCACCTGCCTGATAGAACCCGGCATCGTGCTCGACACGCTCAACGAGCGACTCGCTCCGACCGGCCTCCAGTACGGTCCCAAGCCGGCCACCCACGACCACTGCACCCTCGGCGGCATGCTCGGCAACAACTCCTGCGGCGCCACCGCGCAGCGCACCGGCAAGGTGGTCGACAACATCGTCGAGTTGGAGGTGCTGCTCTACGACGGCACCCGGATGTGGGTGGGGGAGACCGACGACCAGAAGTACGCCGAGATCCAGCGCCGGGGCGGCCGGCCCGCGGAGATCTACCGGCAGCTGCGGGCCCTGCGCGACGAGTACCTGGCCGACCTCCGCGACCGCTACCCGCGTATCCCGCGCCGCGTCTCCGGCTACAACCTCGACAGCCTGCTGCCGGAGAAGAACTTCCACCTCGCCCAGGCCCTGGTCGGGTCCGAGGGAACCCTGGTCACGATCCTGCGCGCCCGGCTCAAGCTGGTTCCGATCGTGCCCGCCCAGTCGCTCGTCTTCCTCAGCTACCCGGACATCGCCGCCGCCGCGGACGACGTGCCGCGCGTGCTACCACATCAGCCGATCGCGCTCGAGGGCATCGACGACAAGCTGATCAATTTCGAGCAACGCAAGGGCCTGCACCCGCGCGCGCTGCACGAACTACCCGCCGGTGGGGCCTGGCTGATGGTCCAGCTCGGCGGTGACACGCCGGAGCAGGCCAAGGCGGCGGCGCAGCGGCTCATCGCCGCCGTCCGCCGCGACGGCGGGCCCGTCGTGCACGAGTTCGCCGACCCGGACTCCGAGCAGCGGATGTGGAAGGTACGTGAGTCGGGGCTCGGCGCCACCGCACACGTGCCCGGCGGGGAGAGCACCTGGCCCGGCTGGGAGGACTCCGCCGTCGCACCGGACCGGCTCGGCGCCTACCTGCGGGATCTTCTCCGCCTGTACCGCGAGTACGGCCTCGAACAGGCTTCGGTGTACGGGCACTTCGGGCAGGGCTGTGTGCACAGTCGCATCCCCTTCCGGCTGCGTAGCGCCGAGGGGATCCGGCAGTTCCGCTCCTTCATCGAGCGCGCCGCCGACCTGGTCGTCTCCTACGACGGCTCGTTCTCCGGCGAGCACGGCGACGGTCAGGGCCGCGCCGAACTACTGCCGAAGATGTACGGCGACCGGCTCATGCGGGCGTTCGGGCAGTTCAAGGCGATCTTCGACCCGGACGACCGGATGAACCCCGGCAAGGTGATGCCGGCGTACCCGTTGGACAGTCACCTGCGCCTCGGCGTGGACTACAACCACGGCGACGTGGAGACCGTCTTCGCCTACCCCGATGACGGTGGAAGTTTCGGCGAGGCGGTGCTGCGCTGCGTCGGTGTGGGCAAGTGCCGCCGCGAACACGGCGAGGTGATGTGCCCGTCGTACATGGTCACCCGCGAGGAGGAGCACTCGACGCGGGGGCGGGCCCGGCTGCTGTTCGAGATGCTCGACGGCACCGGCCGTGGCGGCGCCATCACCGACGGCTGGCGTTCCACCGCCGTACGGGACGCGCTCGACCTCTGCCTCGCCTGCAAGGGCTGCAAGGCGGACTGCCCGGTCAACGTGGACATGGCGACCTACAAGGCCGAGTTCCTGTCCCACCACTACGCCGGCCGGATCCGGCCGCGCGCGCACTACTCGATGGGCTGGTTGCCGGTCGTCGCCGTAGCCGCCGGGGTCGCGCCGCGCGCCGTCAACGCGCTGGCCCAGGCGCCCGGGCTGACCCGACTCGCGAAGCTGGTCGGCGGGATCGACCAGCGTCGGCAGGTCCCCACCTTCGCCCGGACGTCCTTCCAGCAGTGGTTCCGCCGGCACAGCCCGTACGGCGACGGGTCGCGGGGCGAGCTGTTGCTCTGGCCCGACACCTTCACCAACCGGTTCCACCCGGGAATCGGGCAGGCGGCGGTCGAGGTGCTGGAGGCCGCGGGTTGGCGGGTGCGGGTGCCGGACGGTCCGGTCTGCTGCGGGCTGACCTGGATCTCCACCGGTCAGCTCGGCATGGCCAAGCGGGTGTTGCGCCGCACCGTGGACGTGTTGCGTCCGTTCCTGCGGGCCGGCGCCCCCGTGGTGGGCCTGGAACCCAGCTGCACGGCGGTCTTCCGCAGCGACGCCTACGAACTGTTCCCCGCCGACGAGGACGTACGCCGGTTGCGGGAGCAGACCGTCACGCTCGCGGAGCTGCTGCACGAGCACACCCCGGGCTGGCAGCCGCCCCGGCTGCCGGCCCGCGCGCTGATCCAGACCCACTGCCATCAGCACGCCATCCTGGGCACCGCCGCCGACCAGGCGGTGCTCGCCGCCGCCGGCGTGGACGCCGAGTTCCTCGACTCCGGATGCTGCGGCCTGGCCGGCAACTTCGGTTTCGAGCAGGGGCACTACGAGGTCTCCGAGGCGTGCGCCGAACGGGTCCTGCTGCCCGCCGTACGGGACGCCGCCGACACCGACGTGCTGCTGGCCGACGGGTTCAGCTGCCGCACGCAGGTGGAGCAGAGCGCGGCCGGCGGCCGGTCGGCGATCCACCTGGCCGAGTTGCTCCGCGCCGGCCTGCACGGCCGGACCGTCCCGCCCGAGCCGGAACGGAGCTGGTCACAGCGGCCCCACCCGCCGTCCCGCCCCACCCGCCTGCTCGCCGCCGGCGTGGCCGGCCTGGCCGCGCTGGGACCCGTCGCCGCGCTCGCGGTGCGGGCCACGCGTCGTCGGGGGTGAGCGGTGCGGCTCACCGCCGAGGCGTACCGGGTGCCCACCGACGCGCCCGAGGGTGACGGCACGCTGGACTGGAGCGGCACCACCCTGGTGCTGGCTCGCGCCGAGGCGGACGGCCGCACCGGCATCGGCTGGACGTACGGCCCGCCGGCCGTGGTGCCGGTGGTGACCGACCTGCTCGCCCCCGTGGTCGCCGACCTCGACCCGGACGACGTGCCGGCGCTCTGGTCGGCGATGCGGCGACGGCTGCGCAACGCCGGTCGACCGGGCATCGCCGGGCTGGCCCTGTCCGCCGCCGACTGCGCCGTCTGGGACCTGAAGGCCCGCCGCCACGCGCTTCCGCTGTCCCGGCTGCTCGGCACCGCCCGGCGACGGGTCCCGGTCTACGGCAGCGGTGGATTCACCACCTACGACGCCGAGCGGCAGCACCGGCAGCTCGCCGGCTGGGTGTACGAGGAGGGCATCCCCCGAGTGAAGATCAAGATCGGGGAGTCGTCGGGGAGCGAGGTGGCCCGGGATCTCGCCCGGATGACCGCCGCCCGGCGCACCATCGGCGACGACGCCGAGCTGTACGTCGACGCCAACGGTGCCTACCAGCGCAAACAGGCCATCCGCGTGGCCCACGCCGCGGCGGACCTCGACGTGCGCTGGTACGAGGAACCGGTGAGCTCCGACGACCTGGTCGGGCTCGGACTGGTCCGGGACCACGTCCGGCCCGACGTGACGGCGGGCGAGTACGGCTACGACCTCGTCTACTTCCACCGCATGGCGCCCTACGTCGACTGCCTCCAGCTCGACGTGACCCGATGCGGCGGCATCAGCGAGTTCCTCCGGGCGGCGGCCGTGGCCGAAGCCGCCGGGCTGGAGGTGTCCGCGCACTGCGCGCCGCACCAGCACCTGCCGGTCGCCGCGGCCACCCCCAACCTGCGGCACATCGAGTGGTTCCACGACCACGTCCGGATCGAGTCGATGCTGTTCGACGACACCGTACGAGCCACCGGTGGCAGCGCGCCGGTGCCGCTGGAGGGCCACGGCAACGGCCTGACGTTCCGTGCCGAACGCGCGGAACCGTACCGGGTGGCGTGACCGGACGGCCACTGCCCGGGCCCGGCCTCAACCCACGTCGGTCTGCCCCAGTGCCATGGCCGTCTCCAACATCAGCGCGTGCACGAACGCCTGCGGCAGGTTTCCGCGCAGCTGCCGCTGGCCGACGTCGTACTCCTCCGTGTAGAGCCCCGGAGGGCCACACGCCGCGCGGTTGCGTTCGAACCACCGGTTCGCCGCCACCTGATCGCCGGCTCGCAAGGTGGCGAGCGCCGCCGCGAACCCGCAGAGCAGGAAAGCCCCCTCCGCGTCGCCGAGCGGCCTGCGGTCCGGCCGGAACCGGTACAGGTAGCCGTCGCTTGCCAACTCGGCCAGCACCGCGTGCCGGGTGGCCTCGGTGCGCGGATCGTCCGCGGGCACCGCGCCGCGGATGCCGGGCAGCAGCAGCGCCGCGTCGACCCGTTCGTCGTCGTACGCCCGCTGCCAGCGCCCGGAGGAATGCCTACCGTGCGCCGCGACGTCGGCGAGGATCGCGTCGGCGAGCGCCGCCCACCGCCCGGCCACCGCTGTCGGCGCCACCCGGGCCGCGGCCCGGAGCCCGGCGACGCAGGTGAGCTTGGAATGGGTCCACTGTCGGGCGGGCAACTCCCAGATGCCCGCGTCCGGCTCGCGCCAGCGTTCCTCGACGATCCGGGCGGATAGGTCCAGCGCCCGCCACGAGTCGGATGGCAACCGGTCGTGCCGGGCCGCCGCCGAGAGCAGGAGGAGGATCTCCCCGAACGCGTCCAGCTGGAACTGCTGCCGGACCCAGTTGCCGACCCGCACCGGAGCGCCCGGGTAGCCGGGCAGGAATTCCAGGTCGATCTGCGGCGGGACCGGCCCGCCGGCGACGGTGTAGGCGGGGGCGAGCCGTTCGCCGTCGGCGAGCACCCGCGCGGTGAGGAAGGCGGTGGCGTCGTCCAGCAGGTCGTACCGGCCGGTCAGGGCGGCGGCCTGCCCGGCGAACGACTGGTCCCGGACCCACGCGTACCGGTAGTCGTAGTTGCGCCCGGCGTGGGCCCGCTCCGGCAGCGCGGTGCTCGCCGCCGCCACCATCCCGCCACCCGGACTGGTCAGGCCGCGCAGCACCGCGTACGCGAAGGTGGCGTCCCGCCGTGCCACGGCGCCGGTCAGGCGGGGCATCGCCGCGCGCCAGCCCTGCTCGGTGATCCGCCAGAGCACGTCCGGGTCCGGTGGCGGCTCGTCGAGCGGATCGGCCGACACCTCCAGCACCAGGTCGTGCCGCCCGCCCGCCGGTACGTGCAGCTCACCCTCGAGCGCCGCGTCGTCGGTCGGGCGTAGCAGGTCCCCTTCGCTGTGCCGCACGTACAGATCACCCGTCCGGGCCGTCCACGAGCCGGCCTCGCGACGTATGTCGACCAGCGGGGCACGGCCGAAGTCGGCCCGGGGGTCGAGCCGGACGCGGACTACCGTGTCCCGGTCCAGCGCCCGGACCCGGCGCAGCAACACCAGCCGCCGGGGGTCGCCGGGGAAGAGCAGCGCCTCCCGGGCCTCCACGACGCCATCCGTGGTCACCCAGCGGCTGACCCAGATCAGTGACTCCGCCTCGTAGTGGCCGCCCCAGACGAACCGCGGGCACGCGGGCGCGACCAGGTAGCGCCCGCGCCCACCCAGCAGGCCGCTGAAGATCGGCGGATCGGCCCAGCCGGGGGCGCACAACCAGACCACGTCGCCGTCCGGGCCGATCAACGCTCCTCGATGGCCGTCGGCGAGCAGGGCGTACTCGCGCAGCACCCGCGGACCGCCGATCGGCGGTGACCGCGCTGGTTCCCCGTCGTCCGGCACGGCCCACCCCCTCCCGTCGCCCGCGCCGACTGCACGCGCTACCCGCTGCCGGCGGATCCACACCCGGCGAGCTCACCCACCCACGATCGCGCGGTGCGCCGACCGGTTCCGGTCGTGCCGACCCACTGGGTCGGGGAGTTCCGCGCCGAGCCGGTGCGGCACGGTCGGCCGGCGGACAGCGGTCCGGCGCACCCCGGAGCGTTGGCTGTTTCCACCTCCGAACCACCGCCGCCTGGGCACAGTGGGTGAGTGGACGAGAGCGGTGGGGAGGTGGACTCGCAGCGCGCGTTCGGGGCCGGCGGACGGGTCGAGGTCGCCACACACGGCGGCGTGACCCGCTCCGAGCTCTTCCTGGATCTGGTCTACGTCTACGCCTTCATCAACGTCACCCACCTCATGGCCGAACGCCCGGGTCTGGACGGGTTGCTCCACGGCGGGTTGGTGGTGCTGCTCATCTGGCGCAGCTGGGCCGGGTACTGCTGGGTGGGGAACCTGGTCCGGTTGGACCGCGGCGCCCTGCCGGTCGCCGTCTTCGCGGTGGCCATCGCGATCCTCCTCGTCGCGGTCGCCATTCCGGAGGCGTTCGTCGACGACTCCTCCGGGTTGCTCGGGCCGCTCGTCTTCGTCGTCGGTTTCCTGACGACCCGGGTGGGTTCCCTGCTGGTCGTGTCCCGGGCCCGGCACACGGACCCGCGCTGGTCGTCCTATCCGGCCCGGCGCGCCTGGCTGCCGCTCGTCGGCAGCGCCCTACTGCTGCTGGCCGCGGTCCTGCTGCCCCATCACCTACCGTCCGGATGGGGCAGGGAGAATCTTCAACTGGCGCTCTTCGCGGTCGCGATCGTCGTCGACTACCTCGGGCTGCGGGTGATCGGAACCGGGACGTGGCACCTGACGTCGGTACGACACTGGGCGGAGCGACACAACCTGATCATGCTCGTCGCGCTCGGCGAGACGATCATCTCGATCGGAACGAGTCGCGGCTTCGGTGGAGTTGTTCCCATCACGTGGTCCACGCTCGCCGGGGCGGCGCTCGGTCTTCTCGTCGTGGCGTTCCTGTGGTGGGCGTACTTCGACATCGCCTCGCCCGCCGGCGAGCAGGCCTTGGAGTCCATCCCACCCGGAAACCTGCGGTCGCGCCGCGCCCGCACCGCGTACACCCTGCTGCACCTGCCGATGATCGGCGGGCTGATCCTGGTGGCGTTCGGGCTCAAGAAGGCGTTGGGCGGGACGCCGGTCGGTCAGTCGGAACACTGGAGCGGGCCGGACCTCGCGGCTCTCTACGGCGGCGTGTTCCTGTACCTGCTCGGACTGGTGGCGTTCGAGTGGCGTACTGCGCGGCGGATCGGCCGCGGCCCGGTGCTCGGCCTCGTGATGGTGGCACTGCTGATCGTGCCGGCCCGTGGCCTGACAGCTCTGGAGTCGCTCGTTCTCCTCGCCGGCGCCCTGGTCGCTCTGGTGCTCGCCCATGTGACGGTGTTTCGACGCCGCCACCGGCAGCTGCACCGCGACATCGAACTGGCGGCCGGTCGAGAGGTCGACGCCACTCCCGAGGAACTCTTCCTGGATCTGGTCTTCGTGTACGCGTTCATCCAGGTCAGTGCGCTGATGGCTCGGAACCCGTCGGCGCTCCTGGTGCTTCAGGGGCTGGCCGTCCTGGCGTTGCTGTGGTGGTCGTGGGTCAACTACACCTGGTTCACCACCACGGTCCGCAGCGCGGGGAACGCGGTGCGGCTCGTCGTCCTCGCCGCGGTGGGGCTCACCCTGATGCTCGGCATCGCCGCACCCCAGACGTTCGAACAGGTCCCCGGTGGGCTGTCCGGGGCGATGATCGTGGTGACCGCGTACGCGGCGGTGCGCATCCTGCATCTGCTGGCGTTCTGGTGGGTGCTCCGGCACGACGTCGTCCTTCGCGCCATCGTCGTCCGGGCCGCCGTGCCGACCGGCGTGGGGATAGCCCTGCTGCTCTGCGCGGGGCTGACCTCGGCGATCGCGGGCGATTCGCTCGCGCTGTTCGTCGCGGTGTGCTGGGCCCTCGCCATCGTCGTCGACGTGGGTGGCGGCTACCTCATCCGGGCCCGCAACTGGCGGTTGCGATCCGTCAGCCGATGGATGGGTCGCTACAACCTGATCATCCTCATCGCGCTCGGCCAGGCGGTCATCTCCACCGGCATCGCCGCCGGCGATCCGCCCGTCTCGATGTCCACCTTCGTTGTCGTCGCGCTCAGCGCCGCCCTGATCTCCACGTTGTGGTGGACCTACGTCGGCAGTGACGTCGTCGTCGGGCAGCGCTTCACCGAACTGCACACCAGCGGCGAACGCGGCGCCCTGGCCCGGGACGCCTACGCGTACCTGCACCTGTTCCTCGTCATCGGCCTCGTGCTGGTCGCCTTCGGGCTGCGTACGACCCTGCCGAAGCCGGGGCACGAACCGCACATGGCGGTGACGGTCGGGCAGGTCACCCTGGCGTGCGGTGTCGTCGTCTACCTCCTCGCCGACCAGCTCATCTGGCGACGCGCGAACCGCCCGATCGGTGGCCGGCGGGCGGCCAACCTGGTCGTCGCCGCGCTGGCCGCGGTGACGATCCTGCTCCCGATCATGTGGGCGCTGGCGGTCCTCACGGTGGCGCTGTTCGCCGCGCACCTGGTCGGACGCTCGTCCGTCCCGCCACCGGGCGTCGCACTCGGCGACGGAACATGATCGGCCCGAACGTGATTCTGCTAATGGCGGGGAAAACGGTTTCCGGGAATATTCTCATCACGCGTCGGCCGCAGTGCAATGGCCGCCGCTGCGCCAAATTCAGGAGATCGAACGTGCTAATGCCAAATACGCAACGCCAGGTCGTCATGGCCGAACGTCCGTCCGGCTCCCTGGCGATGCGGCACTTTCGCAGTGAGGTCGTGCCGGTGCCGCAGCGCCCAGCCGACGCGGTGCTGCTGCGCAACATCTTCGTGTCCGTCGCCCCCGGCGCCCGGGCCGTGATGCAGGGTGCGGCCTACCGTCGGCAGCTCGTCCCCGGCGAGGTCATCCCGAGTTCTGTCATCGCCGAGGTGATGGCCGCGCCGCCGGGCGGCCCCGAGCCCGGAAGCATCGTCGGCGGGGCGGGGGGCTGGCAGGAGTACTCGGTCGTACCCACGTCCGAGATCTGGCCGCTGGAGCGGGTCGGCGAGCTGTCCCACCACCTGGGTCTGCTCGGCCGTAACGGCCTGACCGCCTACTTCGGCATCCGCGAGGTCGCCCAGCTGCGGGCGGGGGAGACCGTCGTGGTCTCTGGCGCGGCCGGTGGCGTCGGACACATCGCCGGGCAACTCGCCCGGGTCGTCGGCGCCCGGGTGGTCGGCATCACCAGCTCCGCGGAGAAGAACGAGATCCTCCGGCGGCAACTCGGCTACACCGCGGCGGTGGACCGGCGGTCGCCGTCGTTCGCGGACGACCTGCGGGCCGCGTGCCCGGCGGGTGTGGACGTCTACTTCGACAACGTCGGCGGCCCGGTACGCGAAGTTGTCCTACCGCTGCTGGCTCGGCACGGCCGGATCGTCTGTTGCGGCGTGACCGCCCACTACGACGCGGACCGCCCGCCTGTGGGGATGACGGACATTGCGATGCAGCTCATCGTGAAGAGCCTGCGCATGCAGGGTTTCCTCGTCGCCGACTACCTGCCACGGTGGGGCACGGCGCAGCGTGAGCTGCACGCGTTGCAGAGGAGCGGCGAGCTGACGGTCCTGGAGGACATCCGCGACGGCCTCGACTCCGCACCTGGCGCACTCATCGAGATGCTCGCCGGCGGCAACATCGGCCAGCTCGCCGTCCGGCTCGCGCCCGACCCGCCCGGCTGGCGAGCCTGATTTATTCGAGATAGAGTGATATAGCCAATAATGGAATCGATCCGGCAAGGATCGCCGCGGCGGTGAACTCGGCCACCGTTCCGAGTTGGCCGACAGCGCTCGATCCCGCCCCGATACCATTCGCTCCGTGGGAGCGAGCAGATATCATTCGCCGCGGCGCGCGGACGCCGCCGCGGCGACCCGGGCCTCGATCCTGGCCGCCGGGCGGGAGCTGTTTCTGCGCAAGGGGTACGCGGGAACCACCGTGCCGCAGATCGCCGAGGCCGCCCGGGTGGCCGTGCCCACCGTCTACACCAGCGCCGGCGGCAAGGCCGACATCCTGGCGGCGCTGATCGAGCCGATCACCCGCGACCCCGCGGTCGGCGAGACGTTGGCCGCGATCGCCGAGAGCGAGGACGCCGCCGAGATCATCACGCTGCTGGGCGAGGGTGTGCGGCGCACCTACGAACGCCACTGGGACGTCATCGTCGGGCTGTTCCCGCAGAGCCAGTCGGAGCCGGCCGCTGCCGAGGTGTACGAGCGGATCCTGCGGGCGTACCAGGAGGCCATCGGGGCGGTCGCCGACCGGCTGGTCGAGTTGGGCGCACTGCGCCCCGGTATGGACCGTGCCGACTCGCTCGACCTGCTCTGGTTCTACCTGGGGCAGGCGGCCTGGCCCGCCCTCGTCCGGGATCGCGGCTGGTCGCTGGAGCGGGCTGCGGAGTGGCTCACCGCCCAGGCCATCGCCGCGCTACTGCCGCCGGACTGATCCGCACCCCTCGGGTGCTCGACGTCCGGCGGGGCGGAGATACCAGTTGTGGGTGGGACGACAGCTGCTTTCGAGGACAGCTTTCCCGGATACCGCCCGGGGCTGTCGGCGCCTCGTCGCCGCTTCGCGCAGTTGTCGATGCGGTCGGCCCACGGCCTCTCCTGGTGTGGGTCGGCAAATACCGGTGCGCGATCGTCTCGGCAGCAGGCTCGGGGTTGGTCTACCGGCAGCGGCCATTCCGGTTGCCGCACCGATCACGGCTCTGATCTTCGTGGCGCAGCCGGCATCCGCGTGGCGGCTCGCGCTATTCCGAGTCCGCATTCGGGCGGGGTTTTCCTCGACCGATACGGCCGCCCGCCTGCACATTTCCGCGAACGTAACCGACAGATCAGCAATCCGGTCATCGCCGACCTCGTGCCGGACCCAGTATCAAGCTGAAGAATCTGCGATTCGCCACCGCTCGGGTCGTCATGTTCTTAGTCACGATCGCTGCGGCGGCGCCGCCGCGGGTGGCTGGTGCTGATGATCGCGGCGCCGCCGGCGTCGAAGCCGCTGGCTCGGCTTCGTCGTGATCCCCGACGCGGCGCCACACGGTGCGGCCCAGAGGATGCCCGGCTGCGGTAGCGAGACATCTCGGCATAGTCCTGAGCCGATCCCTTGGTTGGCTCGGATGATGGCTCCGCGTCCACATACGCATCGACGTCCAGCGAACTGCTTGACGATCAAACCTGGGCCGAGGGTTGACATTCAGCCGCCTTCTGCGTTGGATCAAGTAAGCCGTTTGAGGAGCTGTAGGAGAGTCCTCCCCCTGGCCAAGGGAGGCGCCGAAGGAGCAACCTCCCCGGAAACTCACAGGCCCCCGTACTGCAGCTCCGAGGCGCCACTGGAGAGCAGCGGCGTGTGCCGCTCACCGAAGGAGGAACCCGGCGAGAGCCGGTGACGCTCTCAGGTACACAGACAGTGGGGACGGAGGACGCCCGCCGCGTCCAATGGTCAGCCGGCTCATCGTCATGCCTCCGTTCTCCCCAGCCCCTCCTACCTACGCGACCCGGTGACTCCGGATCGCTGGTCGTTCCTGGGCTTGTCGATGACCCGTCAACGGTGGCCGGTTGATCAGCTCTCAATCGAGGAGAGTTGCCCATGTGCGAAACCGATCATCTCGACTCGTCCGGGTACAGCCGTCGGGACCTCCTGGGTCTGCTCGGCATGGCTGGCGCCGGGCTGGCGGTCGCCCCCGTGCTTACGGCGGACCCGGCACTGGCCGCCGCGTCCGACCTCGCACTGGACCCGAAGACGATGCCGTCCGACCTCGTCAACTATGAGGCGCCGACGAACCTGGCCGCAGACTCGCAGGCCAAGGATGCGGCCATCTCCTGGATCGACCGCCAAACGGACCGCATCGCCGGCCTGAACGATCGGATCTGGGAGTACGCGGAGCCCTCACTGGCGGAGTGGAACTCGTCGTGGGCCGAGGCACAGTTCCTGGCCGCCAACGGCTTCACCATCGAGTGGGGCGCGGGTGGTATGCCCACCGCGTTCGTCGCCACGTTCAGCCACGGCACCGGCAAGCCGGTGATCGGGTTCAGCGGCGAGTACGACGCGCTGCCCGGGCTGTCGCAGGAGAAGGGCAACCCGAAGCACAACCCGCTGGTCTACCACCACGATCCGTACGCGCCGACGTACGGCTTCGGGCACGGCTGCGGACACTGCGCGCTGGGTGCCGCGGCCGCGGGTGCCGCGGCGGCGACGGCGGCGGCGATGAAGGCCCGCGACCTCGACGGCACCATCAAGTTCTTCGGCTCCACGGCGGAGGAGCAGCTGGTCGGTAAGTCGGTCGCGGTGAAGGCGGGGGTCTACCGTGGGCTCGACGCCTTCGTCGACTGGCATCCGGCCAGCGGCAACAGCACCAGCTGGGGCTCGGGCAACGCGATGTACAGCGTCGCCTTCCACTTTCTCGGCACGGACGGTCACGGTGGCTCCCCACTGGAGACTCGGTCCACGCAGGACGCGGTCACGGCCATGGCGATGCTGACCGAGTTCCTTCGCGAGAGCGACCTGGCGCACACCGCTCGGATGCACCACGCCATCCGGCAGGCAGGGCAGGCGCCGAACGTGTTCCCGACGCTGTCCAGCATCTGGTACTACGCCCGGGAGGGCAGCCCGGCCCGCTCCAAGATCTTGATGGACAAGATCGTCAGGTGTGCCGAGGCGGCCGCCCTGGCCACCGGCACCCGGGTGGAGCACCGCATCATGGGCGGGGTATGGAACAAACTCGGCAACAAGCGTGGCGCCGAGCTGATGTACGCCAACATGACGCAGATCGGCGCGCCGACGTTCTCCGAGGCCGACCAGCGCTTCGGTAAGGCGCTGCAGAGGTCGAACGGCTCGACCGAGACCGGATTCTCGAGCACGATCAGTGAGCTCAGACCTCCGGCACCGGTCTTCATGGGCGGCGGCTCGACCGATGTCGCCGACATCAGCTGGCAGGTGCCCACGATCTCCATGGGCACCGCGCACCAGCCGGGGGGCACGAAGAACCACTCGTGGCACCACACCGCCACCGCCGCCGCGAATTCGGGGCACGTCGCGATGGTGGCCGCCGCCAAGTACCTTGCGGCGACCACCGTCGACCTGCTCACCCAGCCGACCATCCTGGCCGAGATGAAGGAGGAGTTCGACCGGCGCACGTCCAAGATCAAGTGGAAGAGCATGCTGCCGGACGACTACCAGTTGCCGCTGTACGAGCCGCCGAAGTGGTTCCTCGAGCGGACCCGGCAGTCCTGGCCGCCGCGCGGCGTCAAGTGGCCACCCAGGCGGATCGTGTCGACCGAGACCGCTCCGGACCTCGGGCCGGACCTTCCACCGTCGAACCTGCCCCCGCTCGAGTAGCGCCCGCAGTTCCGCCCGGCGCGAGGACGGGAACTGCGGCAACAGCCGTGCACAGCGTTCGATCGGGCTCCGGTGTGGTGTCGCGGCCTGCCGGCACCACACCGGTCCTGGCCCGGCGTCGGACGCGGCCAAATGATCACGGCGACGCGGTGGCTCCGGCCGCCAACTGCCGGTGTCCTCATGTCAGCACGGTCCTCCGGCGACGGGCCGGAGCCGGGATCGCCGGTGGTGACGGCCGGGACGCCACGTTTCGGCTCGTACGCCCCCGCACCCGGTTAGGCTGATCGTCGTGAGATCGTCTTCGGCGCGGTACCCCGTCGCGGAGGGTCCTGGCTCCGTTTCGCATGCCCCGCAGTCGCCGGCCGGGTTCACTGAACAGGTTCACCGGCCGGTTCGTGGACACCGGCGCAAGGCACTGGCTCGCCGAACAGCCGCCCGAGGAACTGCTCGCGGCACTGACGACCTTCCTGGCCCTGTACCGGGGTGGGCAGGCCGCCGGTTGAGGATCTCGCCGTGACCATGCGGATCCCCGCGCTCGACGTCCAGCGTTGGGTGAACTCACCGCCGCTGACCCTCGACGCGCTTCGTGGCCGGGTGGTCCTGATGGACGTCTGGGAGTTCACCTGCATCAACTGGATCCGCACCGCGCCCTACGTCAAGGCGTGGCACCGGGAGTACGCCGACCGGGGCCTGACCGTCATCGGCCTGCACGCGCCGGAGTTCGAATTCGGCAAGCACGCCCCGAACATCGACCGGGGCATCCGGGAGCACCAGCTCACCTATCCGATCGCGCTCGACAACGACTTCCGGGTCTGGGACGGCCTCGACAACATCGCCTGGCCGGCACGGTATCTCTTCGACGCGGACGGGAAACGCGCCGCCCGGTGGATCGGCGAGGGCGAGTACGACCGTACCGAGGCGGTGCTCCGGCAGCTTCTCGTGGACCGGGAGCCCGATATCGAGCTGCCGTCGGTGACCCCCGAAGCGGCGACCTTCGCCGCGGCCGAGCAGCCCTCGTACGCCGACGTGACGGAGGAGACGTACCTCGGCGTGGACCGGCGGCTGCCGGGCGCCTTCAACCTGACCGGAAACTGGCGCGACGGTGGCGACTACGTCGAACTGGCGAGCGGCACAGGCGAGATCGCCCTGCCCTTCAACGCCGGCGAGGTGAACCTCGTCGTCGAGCCGGGGCCCTCCGGGCCGGCCACCCTGCGGGTGCTGCTGAACGGGCAACCGATCGGTGACCGGCGCGGCGCCGACGTCGACGTCGACGGGGCGGCCCGGGTCGACCGACCACGCATGGTCCGGCTCGTCGCCGACGCATCACGCGACGATCACCTGCTGACGGTCGTCGCCGACCAACCCGGCTCCCGCGCGTACGTCTTCACCTTCGGCCCCTGACGAAGGGCCTGGCGAGCAGAGAGCAGAGGCGGCCGCGGCGGCCCGTGGGCTCCGCCGCGCGCCACACGTGAACTACCGGCGGGGGACCCGGCCGACGGCCGCCAGGCCGGCACTACGCCTGGGGTCATCGGTGAAGTACTGCGGGTCGTCAGGGGCAGGCCGCCACAACGGCAGCCACACCAGACCCGGTTCGACGAGATCGAGGCCGGCGAAGAACCGCTCGAACCGCGACCGCGAGCGCAAACCGAGCGGGGTCTCGGTCCGGTGCTGGTAGATGTCGTGGGCGACATCGAGTTCGTCCTGATCGTGCCGCACGTCGTCGGTCGTCGCGTGCGACGCGACGAGGTGACTTCCCGGCGCGAGCGCCGCGCGGAGCTGGTCCACCGCGCGGTACGCGACGTCGTCGTCGGGCACGAAGTGCAGGACCGCCGCCAACAGCAGACCGACCGGCTGATCGAAGTCGAGCAGCTCCGTGACCTGCGGGTGCGTGAGGATGGCGGCCGGCTCGCGGAGGTCGCCCCTGATGGCGGTGGCCAGCTGGTTGTCCTTGAGCAGGTCCAGGCTCTCCGCCACCGCCACCGGGTCGATGTCCACATAGACCACCCGGGCGTCCGGGGCGACCTGCTGAACGATCTCGTGGACGTTGCCCACGGTGGGGATACCGGAGCCGATGTCGAGGAACTGCCGCACGCCGGACTCGGCGAGGTAACGCACGGCACGTCCCAGGAACGCCCGGTTGGTCCTGGCGAGCTGCGGCCCCAGCGGAAGCACCCGCATCATCGCCTCGGCGGCTTCGCGGTCGGCCGGGAAGTTGTGCGTGCCGCCGAGGTAGTAGTCGTAGATCCTGGCCGCGGTCGCCGACCTCGTCCCGCCGTCGCTCGCACCAACCATGCCGGCCCCTTCCGTAGGTAGCGCACGGTTCATCGGGCTTCGCCTCCGCGACCTGCCGCCGGGCCCTGTGCGACCTGTCGCCCAGCGGCGTCCACATGGGAGGCACCGCGACCCTACCCGTCAGACGGGCCACGGCGCAGCCCCGGTGGCCGCCGCACGGCCGGGCCGGGCGACCCGTACCCCGGGTTCCCCGGGTACGCACGATGCTCTCGCCGGGCCGCCCTGCCCACCGCTGTGCCGGTCGGGGGTCAGTTGGCCAGCACGCCGCCCTCGACGGTCAGTTCCTGGGCGTTGATGCCGCCGTTGCGCAGCAGGAAGTCGGTCGCGTCGACGATCTCCGCCATCGTCACCAGCCGCCCGATCGGGGTCCGGGCGAGGTGCGGGTGGTTGGGCATGTCACGCCACTTCGGGCTGTCGCCGACGATTCCGGAGTGCAGGGCGTTGACCCGGTGCGGGGCGATCTCGACGGCCAGCGTCTTGACCAGCCCGCTGAGGCCGGCGTTGTGGGTCGTGACCATGGTGGACCCGGGGTACGGACGGTCCTTGGCGACCCCGCCGAAGAGCACCACCGAGGCGCCGGGGCGGAACCGGTCGCGCAGGACCCGTACCGTCTCGGCGTAGCCGACCAGCTTGATGGTCAGCGCGGTGACGGCCGCGTCCAGGTCGAACTCGGCCAGGGTGTTCGGCGTCTGGCTCGTCGCGGTGATGACCAGGTTGTCGACCTCCGTGACGTCAGCGAACGCGGCGGCGATGCTGCCCGGCTGGGAGAGGTCGGCGGCCAGCCCGCGGGTGGTTCCGCCGATCTCCGCGGCCACGGCCTCGGCTCGTGCCTTGTCCCGGCTGGTGATGATGACGGTGTCGCCGCGGTCCGCGAAGTGCTGCGCGATGACCCGGCCCAGTCCGTTGCTTCCGCCGACAATGATGGACGTGCTCATTTAGCCCTTTTCCTCCCACCGGTCATACCTTGATCGGCATTTAGAGACAGTAGCGCGGACCGGGGTCGGTGCCGCTGGACGGTGTGGTGACTACCATGCGTGGCCGGGGTCACAGCCGGGTGATGCGTGACCGGGCGCCCCGCCCGCTTCCGCGCGAAGATCGGCTGGCCCGCCTCCGACCCGCTGAAACAGGCCCGCCCGTGGCGCCGGAGCCGGCGCCACGGGCGTGGCCTGGTCGGGGGACAGCTCAGTCGAGGACCGACTCGCCGCCCGGGTAGGCGAACGACGCGCGCGGTGAGTAGAAGCCCCAGACGACTTCCAGCGGCTCGGCCGGACGCAGCGCGTACACCGGGTGGTCGGGCTCGAGGAACTCCAGTGACTCGACCTCGAAGGGGTCGACGGGTTCCGCCACGAACGGGTAGTTGCCGCTCACGAACCGGCCGTCCAGCTGGGTGAGGTAGCGCAGCTGTCCCCGGTTGACCGCGTCGCCGGTGCGGCCGACACGGGCCGTCGTCCTGATCACGGGGACGCCGTCCGCCTCGGTGGTGGCGACCAGCCGCCTGCCCTGTACCTCGATGGTGGTGGCCCCCGCGGTGGCCGGCACTCCGCGGGCGGTGGCGTACGCGCGGACGACCGGACTCGAGTTGAAGTAGTGCGTCCACCATCGGCCGGGAGTGATCCCGTCGGGAGCGTCGAGTCCGGACAGGTCCGGTCCGATGTAGGTCAGGGAGTAGGCGCCGAAGCCGGAGGTCTGGCCTGGATCGTCGACGACGTACTGGTTCATGAAGACCTGACGGTTCGGGGCCGGCTTGAGCCCGTCCGGCACGAGGGCGGCCACGGCCTCGGGGTCGGCCGGCGTCCACCCGAAGTAGAGCATCCTGCTGTTCACGACGAGCTGCGGAGCGACGAGTTCGGTCACGAGGAAGCCCCTTCCACGCGGCATCGATCGGTAGTCGCGACGCTACGGAGCGGCCCGCCCCGGAGACAACGACGGATTACCGACAGGTGGCCGGTGCGTCGGCGGCCGGGCCGCTCCGACCGGTCCCCCTGGATATCCGCCCATTGTGGAATCATGGCGGCCCAAGCGCGCGATCTTCGCGCTGAACTCCTTGGAGGACTGAGTGCGCAAAACGGTGCGACGACTGGCCATCTCGATTCTCTCCGCGACCGTCGCGGCGGTGACGCTGGCCTCACCGGCGCAGGCCGCGACGAACCCCTTCACCGCTGCGCAGGCGTGCAACAACGACTTCGGTGGTTCGTGGGCCTACGCCAGTGACGGCCATCGGTCGATCACCGCGTCGGACGGCACCAAGGTGGGCGACGTCTACCTGATGTACAACAGCGCCACCGGGTACAACTGTGTCGCCACGCTCAAGTCGGTGGCCGTCGGCTCGAAGACCGGGGTGTCCGCCGGGGTTCGGGTGGAGGGCGGTTCCTGGGTCTACGACTCCGGGAACTACCAGTACTACGCCGCGATCCAGCGCTCCGCCCGGGACAAGTGCGTCATGTACAGCGGTGAGGTTCTCTACTTCACCAGCTGGCAGAGCGCCGGCCGGTTCAGCTGGGGCAACTGTGGCTGACCGGCCGGCGGCCCGGATCCGCTGATCCGCCGTCACCCGACGGGAGGCACGAGCTCGGGGGCGCCCCAGGCGTCGGGCACGGGCAGACCCGCCTCCCGTCGGGCCATGACGGCGGCGCCGACCTGTGCGGCCTGCGCGCCGAAGGCGGAGCGCAGCACCGGGGGCGGGTTCCGCCAGGCGAGAGCCGCGCGCAGGGCGTCGCGTACCGGGTCGAAGAAGAGCGCGCCCGCGTCGGCCAGCCCACCTCCGAGGACGATGCGGGCCGGGTCGAGCGTCAGGGTGAGGGTGGCGAGGGCGGTCCCCAGCGCCTGGGTCGCGTCGTCCCAGACCGTGCGGGCCACCGGATCGGTGGCCACCGCGTCGGCGATGGCCCGGCTGTCCGAGCCCGGCGTTCCCCGGAGCCGGGCGTAGCGGCGGGCCAGCCCGCCGGCGGAGGCGTACACCTCCAGGCATCCCCGCTGCCCGCAACTGCACGGCTCGCCGCCCGGGTAGACCGGCATGTGTCCGACCTCGCCGGCCGAGGCGGTCGCACCCGACACCGGCATGCCGTGCACCACCACGGCGGCGGCGATGCCGGTGCCCAGCGGTAGCAGGAGGAAGTTGTCGAGCCCGCGAGCCGCTCCGGCCACCGCCTCGGCGACGCCGGCCGCACGCGCGTCGTGCCCGACCGCGACCGGCAGCCCGAGGTCGCTGCCGATGAGGGCGCGCAGCGGCACGTCACGGAACCGGAGGTTCGCGGCGTACCGCACCACTCCGTCGACCTCGTCGACGATGCCGGGCGTGACCACACCGATCGCGGCGGGTGTGACGCCGAGGGCCAGCGCGTCGTCGCGCAACCGGGAGCACAGGGACCGGACGGTCTTGACCGGGTCGTCGTCCGCCTGTGACGCAACGACCAGCGAATGCCGGAACCGGCCCTCCTCGTCGACCACGGCTCCCTTGATGGTCGTCCCGCCGACGTCGACGGCGAGGACGCACCGGTCTTCGGGCTGAGTCACGCGATCACCCGGTCACCACGGCGAGGTCCGCGGTGAAGTCGCGGTCCAGGGGGAACATCGGTCGCACCACGTTCTGGTACGGCAGCCGCACGAGGTCCTGGTCGACGCCGCCCGGTGTCAGCGCCAGCAGCCAGTCGCCGGCCGCGTCGAACAGCTCGGGCTCGAGATAGCCGATCTTCACCACGACGAGGTCCACCGTGTCGACCGCGACCCCCAACCGGCTGTACGAGCTGAGCAGCCGGTACTGCATCCGGCGGGACGTGACGAAGACGCTGAGGCCGCCGACCCGCACGCTGACGCAGCGTCCGCCGTCGGGATCGTCGGCCACCGCCTCCAGGATCCCGTCGAGCGGGAGCGGCCCCGGATCGCGGGAGTCGATCCGCCCGCCGACCGTCACCCGGACCGGAGAGCCGAGCGGCTGGTCGGCGATCTGGGCCACCGCCTCGGGGTCGACCAGCGAGGCGAACACGGCCCGGCGCGAGCCGTCGCGGATCTCGGGGCGGGCCAGCATCCGTTCGAGGGCGAAGGTGACGTCGTCGGCGCCTCCGGCGCCGGGGTTGTCGCCCGAGTCGCTGATGAAGAACGGTCGCCGGGCCGGGTCGGCGACCGCGGCCAGGGCGGTGTCGAGGCACTCGTCCATCGTGCCGGTGGGGGCGACGAAGGCGAACTCCTCACGGGCCGCCCAGAAGTGACCGCCGAGCTCACGGGCCGCGTCGGCGGCGGCGGTGGCGTCGGTGCCGGTGACCACGACCGCGCCCTGGCAGCGTGGCTGGTCGGCCCAGGCGAACCCGATCCAGATCGCCGCGTCCACGATGCCGTCGCGGGCCTCGATCTCGGGGATCCTCGCGTACAGGCCCCGGGCCGGCTCCTCGCGGGTGCTGGTCATCTCGCCGGGCAGCAGGATCGGCACGTGGACCAGCGCCTTGTGCGGGCGCTGCTGCCGGCGCAGCGCCTCGACCAGGTTGCGGGCGGCGCGTTCACGGGTCTCCCACACGTCGACGTGCGGGGCGGTGCGGTAGCAGGTGAGCAGGTCGCAGGCGTCGAAGAGCACCTTCGAGACGTTGCCGTGCAGGTCCATCGCCGCGGAGATGAACGGCTCCGGCCCGATGGTCGAGCGGATGGCGGTGACCAGGTCGCCCTCCGCGTCGTCGAGTCCGACGACGCTCATCGCACCGTGGAAGTCCAGCAGCATGCCGTCCAGCGGGCCGGCCGCGGTCAGCTTCTCCACCAGCTCCGTGGCCCAGGCCTGGTACGTCGGTGCGTCCACCGCCCCGCCCGGCAGCGCACGGGCGTGTACGAGCGGGATCCACTCGACGTCGACGGCCCAGGGCTGGGCGGGGGAGAGCCAGTCGTATCGCGCCAGCAGCGCATCGCCCCGGGTGACCTCGAAGTCGTCGGCGGTGCTCAGGTGGGGCGAGAAGGTGCTGGACTCGATGTGGATGCCGCCGATGGCGACGCGAAGGGGACGTGGCACGGGTGGTGGCTCCTCAGGAGGGTCGTACGTCGGCCGTCGTGCGCAGCAGGTGCCCGAGGCCGACCAGGGCCGCATCCGGGCCCGCGACGCTGGCTTCGATGGTCAGGGACTGGGTCATGGACGGTAGGCAGCGCTCGTAGAGCATTCCGCGGGTCGCGGCCACGTAGACGTCGAGGCTGGACAGGGCGCCGCCGATGACGACGCTGTCGGGGTTGAGGAAGTTGACCAGGCCGGAGAGAGCCACCCCGAGCAGCCCACCGGCGTGGCGCACCATGGTCACCACGGTGGGGTCGGCGTCGCCGACGGCCGTCACGATCTCACGGACAGTGGTCGCCGACGAACCCTGCTCGGCCAACTCGCGGGCCAGGGCGGCGCCGCTGGCGACGGTTTCCAGGCAGCCCCTGCTGCCGCAGGAGCAGTGCCGCTCGCCGCTGTCCGCAACGCGTACGTGGGTGACGTCGCCGCTGAGGCCACGACCGCCGCGGTAGATCTGCCCGCCACTGACCAGGCAGGCGCCGATGCCGGTGCCCGCCTTGACGTAGATCATGTCGGCGGACTCGCGGCCGCGGGTGACGTACTCGCCGATGGCCGCCGCCTTGGCGTCGTTGTCGACCAGCACCGGCACCTGGAAGCGCGCGGTCAGGTCGGCCCTCGCGTCGAGGCCGCTCCAACCGGGCATCCGGGCCGGACCGATCAGCCGCCCGTGGGGGAACTCGACCGGGCCCGGTAGGGCGACGCCGAGCCCGAGCATCGGCTGGCCGGGCGCGGCCGCCGTCTGCAGCCGCGCGAGGCTCGTCGCGACGACGTCGAAGACCTCCGCGGGCCCGGCGGCGATGTCGATCGCCACCTCCTCGGTTGCGCGGAGCCCGCCGCCGGGTGCGCACAACCCCACCCGGGCGTGCCTGCCGCCCAGTTCCGCGACGGCGAAGAACCCGTCGGTGTCCCGCAGCCGCAGGATCCGGGGACGGCGTCCGCCGGTTGACCGTCCCACGCCCTCCTCCAGGATCACGCCCTCCTCGAGCAGCCGACGCACCACGGTGGTGACGGTCGAGGGAGCGACCTGCAGCGCCTCGACGAGGTCCGCCCGCGAGCTGGCGGCGCCGCTGGCCAGCAGATCGAGGGTCTGATCCCGCAAGGTGGCGGAGATCGATGGTTCCAAGATGTCTCTCCTCGTTCGGGCGGTACTCCGGCGCCGCAGCCTCAGTGTGTCGCAGTGCCAAAGCAAGGTCGCGCTCCGGAGTCCGCGCGGAGAGCATCTTTCGATGCCTCGCCGACTTCGATCATACCGTGGCCAAAGTTCGCGAATAAAGAGGGAATTTTTCGTTGACTCAGCACTTCGGCGTGGATAGATTCTCCGCGTTGATCGTCGAGCAGCGGCACAAGGCGGCTGTACCTGTGGCAACGCCGCCAGCGCCCGGAGACGCGGGGCACGTGCACATCAATCGAGGAGACTCATGAGGAGCAGATTTCCCGGGCGCGCCCTCCGTGGCGCGGTGGCGCTAGCGGGCGCGCTCGCCCTCGGGGCGGGCCTGGTCGCCTGCGGCGGCGGCTCGTCGAAGGACGGCGGTAGCCAGGGCAAGGACACCGTGACCGTCGCCTTCCGCACGCCCAACTGGATCCTGCCGGTCTCGGCGCCAGGCTTCACCCAGGGTGAGAACGCCATCTTCGGCCAGGCGCTGTACCGGTCGCTGTACCAGTACAAGTTGGACGGCACGGCGCAGTACAACATCGACCCGAAGCGGTCGATGGCCGAGCCGCCGGTGGTCAGCGACGGCGGTAAGACGCTGACCATCACGCTCAAGGACAACACCTGGTCCGACGGCGAGCCCGTCACCACCAAGGACATCCAGTTCTGGTACGACCTGGTCAGCGCGAACAAGGACAAGTGGGCGTCCTACCGGCCCGGCGGCTTCCCCGACAACATCGCGCAGTGGTCGATCAAGGACGACAAGACCTTCTCGATCACCACCAAGCAGGCCTACAACACCGCGTGGTTCGTCGACAACCAGCTCAACCGGATCACGCCCCTGCCCCAGCACGCCTGGGACAAGGACTCCGCGACCGCGGCCGTGAGTGACCTGGCCAGCAAGCCGGAGGGCGCCAAGAAGGTCTTCGACTTCCTCACCGCGGCGTCGAAGGACCTGAAGACGTACGACTCCAACGAGCTGTGGAAGGTCAACAGCGGCCCGTGGCAGCTCGCGAAGTACGTCCCGAACGGTGAGGTCACCCTCGCCGCCCAGCCGAAGTACTCGGGCGAGGACAAGCCGAAGCTGGCCAAGGTCGTGCTGCGGCCGTTCACCAGCGACGACGCCGAGTTCAACGTGCTGCGCGCCGGGGACGTCGACTACGGGTACATCCCGGCGGCCAACGTCTCCCAGGAGAGCTACCTCAAGTCCAAGGGCTACACGGTCTCGCCCTGGTACGGCTGGTCCGTCACCTACCTGCAGCTGAACTTCAACAACCCGAAGACCGGGGCGCTGTTCAAGCAGCCGTACCTGCGGCAGGCCATGCAGATGCTCATCGACCAGCCGACCATCAGCAAGGTGATCTGGTCCGGCACGGCGGCGCCCACCTGTGGCCCGGTGCCGGCCAAGCCGGGCACCAACGGCACCGACGCCGCCGGCTGCGTGTACTCGTTCGACCCGGCCAAGGCCAAGGAGCTGCTGGAGAGCCACGGCTGGAAGGTGACCCCGGACGGGGAGACCACCTGCCAGACCCCGGGCACCGCGGCCAACCAGTGCGGCGAGGGCATCGCCGCCGGCACCGCGCTGAACCTCACCGTGACCAGCCAGACCGGTTTCGCCGCCACGACCAAGATGTTCGCCGAGATCAAGTCGCAGATGTCCAAGCTCGGCATCCAGCTGAACATCAAGGAGGTTCCCGACTCGGTCGCCGTCACCCCGGCCTGCAAGCCGACCGAGGCGACCTGCTCGTGGGACATGTCCTTCTTCGGCTCGCAGGGCAGCTGGTACTACCCGGCCTTCGCCAGCGGTGAGCGGCTCTTCGCCACCGGCGCGCCGGTGAACCTGGGCAGCTACAGCAACGCGGAAGCCGACCGGCTCATCGAGGCCACGCAGTTCTCCGGTGACGAGAGCGCGCTCAAGGCGTACAACGACTTCCTCGCCAAGGACCTGCCGGTGCTCTGGATGCCGAACCCGGTCTACCAGAACTCGGCGTACCGGTCCGGCCTGCAGGGCGTCGAGCCGCAGGACCCGATGAACCTCATGTACTTCCAGGACTGGTCCTGGAAGTGACCGATCACTGATCGTCCCGGCCCCGGCGGCGCACACCGCGCCGCCGGGGCCCCAACCGGGGAGGAGGAACCGACCAGGTGGTCCGGTACCTCATCACGCGCCTGGGCCAGGCCCTCGTCGTCGTCGTGCTCGTCACGGTGATCGCGTTCCTCATCCTGCACCTGTTGCCCGGAGGCGCGGCGCGAGCCACCCTCGGCAAAGAGGCGACGCTGGAGCAGTTGGCGGCGTTCAACCACGAGATGGGCTACGACCGGCCCTGGATCCAGCAGTACCTCATGTACGTGCAGCGCCTGCTGCACGGCGACCTCGGCTACTCGTACCAGCTGAACCAGTCGGTCGTCGAGGCGATCACCCAGCGGCTGCCGAAGACCATGGTGCTGTCGCTGCTGTCGACCCTGCTCGCCATCGTGCTCGCGATCCCGCTCGGGGTCATCCAGGCCGTACGCCGCAACCGCTGGCCCGACTACGCCATCACCTCGCTGTCGCTGCTGGCGTACGCCACGCCCATCTTCTTCATGGGCCTCATGATGATCATCCTCTTCTCGCAGGTGTGGCCGGTCCTGCCACCCGAGGCGCCGCAGGGCTTCACGGTCGGGGAGGTGCTCGCCGACCCGGCCGGGCTGGTCCTGCCCACGATCACCCTCGCCATCGTCACCATCGCGGTCTACTCGCGGTACGTCCGCTCCACGATGGTCGACAACCTCAACGAGAACTACGTCCGCACCGCCCGCAGCAAGGGCCTCTCCGAGCGGCGGGTCGTGCTGCGGCACACCCTGCGCAACGGGTTGTTCCCGGTCATCACCCTGCTCGGCATGTACCTGCCCGCGCTGTTCAGCGGGGCACTCGTCGTCGAGTCCCTGTTCAACTTCCCCGGCATGGGGCAGCTGTTCTGGCAGGCGGCGCTGAAGCGTGACTTCCCGATCCTGCTCGGGGTCACCGTCATCATCTCGATCGCGACGGTCGTCGGCGCGCTCGTCGCCGACCTGCTCTACGCCGCCGTCGATCCCCGGGTCCGACTCCGCGGGAGGGCGTCATGACCACACTCTCCGAGGCGGCCCACCCCGGCACCGCCCCCGAACCGGCCGACGCGTCCGAGGCCCCGGTACGCGGCCTCTGGCGGCAGGGGCTGGTCGTCTTCTGCGAGAACCGGCTCGCCCTGGTGGGCCTGGGCCTGTTCATCCTGCTGGCCGGGCTCTGTTTCCTCGGCCCGGTCTTCTACCACACCGACCAGGTGCACACCGACCTCAGCGCCGTGCACCTGGCCCCCGGGGAGCAGGGGCACCCCCTCGGCACCGACGGGGTCGGCTACGACCAGTTGGGCCGGCTGATGCTCGGCGGCCAGACGTCGATCATCGTCGGGCTGGCGGCCGGGATCCTCGCCACCGCCGTGGGCACGATCTGGGGAGCCGTCGCCGGGTTCGTCGGTGGATGGGCCGACGCGGCGATGATGCGGGTGGTCGACGCGATGATGTCGATCCCGTCGCTGTTCCTGTTCATGCTGCTCGCCGCCATCGTCACACCGAGTGTGCCGATGCTCATCGTCATCATCGGCGCCTTCGCCTGGCTGGGGCCGGCCCGGCTGGTCCGGGGTGAGGCGCTGACCCTGCGCTCCCGCGAGTACGTCCAGGCGATGCGGGGGATGGGGGGCACGGGCGGCCGGGCGGTGCGCCGGCACATCGTGCCCAACGCCATCGGAACGGTGATCGTCAACGCAACCTTCCAGGTGGCCGACGCGATCCTCTACGTCGCGTACCTGTCCTTCCTCGGCCTCGGCGTACCCCCGCCGGCGGCGAACTGGGGCGGGATGCTCTCCGACGGGCTCGCGGACACCTACAGCGGCCACTGGTGGCTGCTGTACCCGCCCGGAATCGCCATCATCCTCATCGTCCTCGCCTTCAACTTCATCGGCGACGGGCTCAGGGACGCCTTCGAGGTCCGCCTCCGGCGACGCTAGCAGGAGCACGAAATGAGCGAATCGACCGAACCGATCGTCCGGAACTCCTCGGCGGACCGGGACAGGGTGGGGGTACGGCCCCTGCTGGAACTGCGTGACCTCGACACGGACATCGCGCTGCGCCGCGGCACGGTGCACGCCCTCGACGGGGTCAGCTTCGAGGTCATGCCGGGGGAGACCCTCGGCGTGGTGGGCGAGTCGGGCAGTGGCAAGACGATGACCGCACTGTCGATCATGGGCTTGCTGCCTCAGGGCGGCCGGGTGACCGGGGGACAGATCCTCTTCGAGGGCCGGGACCTGCGGTCGTTGGCAGCCGACGAGGTACGCCGGATCCGTGGGGTCCGGATGGGCATGGTCTTCCAGGACCCGCTCACCTCACTCAACCCGACCATGCGGATCGGGGTCCAGGTCGCCGAACCGCTCCGGGTGCACGAGAGGGTCGGCAAGGCGGAGGCCCGCGAGCGGGCCATCGAGATCCTGCGCCGGGTGGGAATGCCACGCCCGGACCGGATCGTCGACAACTACCCGCACGAGCTGTCCGGCGGGATGCGGCAGCGCGTCGCCATCGCGATGGCGCTGGTCTGCTCCCCGCGCCTGCTCATCGCCGACGAGCCGACCACCGCGCTCGACGTCACCACGCAGCGGCAGATCCTCGAACTCATCGACGATCTGCGCGAAGAGTTCGGGATGGCGGTCATCCTGGTCACCCACGACCTGGGCGTGATCGCCGGCCGTGCCGACCGGGTCGCCGTCATGTACGCCGGACGGGTGGTGGAGACCGCGGCGACCGGAGAGCTGTTCCGCTCACCTCGGCACCGCTACACCGAGGCGCTGATGGAGGCGCTGCCCGAGTCGGCCATCCGGGAGGCCGGTGAACACGCCCGGCTCTACAGCATCCCCGGGCTGCCGCCGGACCTGTCCCGACCGCTGACCGGCTGCCGGTTCGCGCCCCGCTGCCGGCACGTCACCGACGAGTGCCGGACCACCGAGGTCACCCTCTCACCCGGCGCGCACCAGCACGCCTGCCTGCACCCGGTGCCCGCGGCCTCCGCCGGCGCGGTCACCCTGCCGGCCCCGGTCCGGATCGAGGCCGAGCCGGCGCCGGAACCGGCGGCCCCGCCGACCGGACCGGACGGGCCGGCGGCGACGCCGGTCCTGTCGGTGCGCTCGCTCGTCAAGGACTACGCCGCGCACGGTCGTGGGTTCCTGCGCCGGGACGCCGGGCAGGTGAGCGCCGTCGCGGACGTCTCGTTCGAGGTCGCGCCGGGGGAGACCTTCGGGTTGGTCGGCGAGTCCGGCTGCGGCAAGTCCACCGTCGGGCGGCTGGCCGTCGGGCTGGAACGGCCCACCGCCGGGCAGATCGTGCTGGACGGCACCGACATCGCCGGCCTGGCCGGGCGCGAGCGCCGCCGGATGCACCGGCGGGTCCAACTGATGTTCCAGGACAGCTACGCCGCGATGAACCCGCGGATGCGCGTCGACGCCATCCTCGCCGAACCGCTCGAGATCCAGAAGGTGGGCGACGGGGCGGCGCGGCGGGCGCGGATCGCGAGCCTGCTCGACCAGGTGGGACTCTCCCGGCGGGTGCTGGAGCGCTACCCGCACGAGTTCTCCGGCGGCCAGTTGCAGCGCATCGGGCTGGCCCGGTCGCTGGCCCTGCAACCCCGGCTGATCGTCGGCGACGAGCCGGTCAGCGCGCTGGACGTGTCGATCCAGGCGCAGGTCCTCAACCTCATGAAGGACCTGCAGCACGAACTGGGCCTGGCGTACGTGTTCATCAGCCATGATCTGTCGGTGGTCGACTACATGGCCGACCGGATCGGCGTCATGTACCTCGGCAAGCTCGTCGAGATCGGACCCGCCCGCGAGGTGGTCCGGGCCGCCCGGCATCCGTACACGCAGGCGCTCATCGACGCCGTCCCGTCCATCACCCCGAACACCGCGGCGGCCCGTGACGGCATCACCATCCGGGGTGAGCTGCCCAGTGCGATGAACCCGCCCACCGGGTGCCGGTTCCGGACCCGCTGCCCGCTGGCCCAGGAGATCTGCGAGACGGAGCCGCCGCTGGCCGGCGACCGGCACCAGGTGGCCTGCCACTTCCCGTTGCGTCCGGAGTCGACCGCGGCGTCCGCGGGGACGGGGGCCGCGGCGTGACCACTGTCGAGATCTGCGTGAGTGACGTGCCGACCGCTCTGGTGGCCGAGGCGGCCGGGGCCGACCGGCTGGAGCTCTGCGCCGACCTCGGCCAGGGCGGCACCACACCCAGCCTCGGAACGGTCGGGGTCGCGCTGCGGACATTGCGCAGGGTGGGGGTGCGGGTGATGGTCCGTCCCCGCGGTGGCGACTTCCGGGTGAGCGAGGTCGAGGAGCAGGTCATGCTCGCCGACATCGAGGCCATCCGCGGGCTGCCCAATCCACACGGTCTCGCAGTCGGGGTGGTGGTCGGCGCCGTGGCCGACGACGGTGGCCTCGACCTGGCCGTGCTACGCCGGCTGATCGAGGCGGCCGGCCCGCTGCCGGTGACCGTGCATAAGGCCTTCGACGAGGTCGACGACCAGTTGCGGGCCATCGACGAGATCATCGACCTCGGGGCGGACGCGGTGCTCACCTCGGGCGCGGCGCCCACCGCGCTGGCCGGCGCCGCGCGCATCGCTGCCCTTCGGCAACGGGCCGGCGACCGGTTGCGGGTGATCGCCGGCGGCGGTATCCGGTCGCACAACGTCCGGCAGGTGCTCGCGGAGACCGGGGCGCAGGAGGTGCACCTGCGGGCACCGGTGCTGCTCGACGGGCGTGAGGCCACCGACGGCGACGAGGTACGCCGGGTCGTCGCCGCCACGCGCTGACGGTGGGCGGGCGGGGCGGTGCTCAGCGCACATCGATCGTGTACTCGGCCGTGTGCACCGCCCCGTCGACCTGGAAGTCGAAGAACGCCCGGTAGCGGCCGGGGCTCGGCGGGGTCAGCCAGAACTTGACCGCCCCGTCGACCAGTTCCGCCTCCGGGTGGACGTGTACGTAGCCCAGGTCGCCCTCGCGGACGACGACCAGGTGCCCGTACGCGCCCAGGTAGCGCTCGACCTGGGCGGGGGTGCCGGAGCGGTCGATACGGAACGAGGTGGGGGACATCATGCCCACCGCCGGTGCCCCGTCCATCGACACCGTGTACGGCCCGGCGGTCGCCGCGGGGTGCGGCGGGGGCAGCGCGGTCGGGGAGTGTGCTCCCGGCACCAGGTGGTCGACGCCGAGCACGAGCGGTAGCTGGCTGCCGCCGGGGGTGGTCACGGAGAAGTCGGCGTAGATCCGGTAGCCGCCGGGCCGGGACAGCTTCAACGGGACGCTCCAGGTGCCGTCGGACGCCATCGTGGGATGCAGGTGCTGGTAACCGGCCAGGTCGCGACCGACCACGATCAGGTGCAACGTCTTCTCGTGCACGACCGCGAAGCCGGTGGCCGCCCGCCGGTCGGTCCCGATGATCCGGAAGCGGTAGTCCACGGTGACGCCCGCCGGCTGGGACCGCTCCACCGGTCGCAGGGTGTACCCGCCGGCGCTGACCGTGGTGCCGGCCGCCTGCGTCCGGCTCGTGTCGCCGTCACCGGGGTGCTCGTGCGGTCCGGTGCCCGCCGCGTGCTGGTGTCCGTCCACCGTCGACATCGCCTGCCCCGCGGCGACGGGCTCGCCGGGGCGGGTGGTGGGAATCTGTGCACCGCTGGTGGTCCGCTGATCGCCCGCGCCGATCCGCCCCAGACCGAAGCCGGTCAGCAGGGTCACCACCAGCCCACCGACGAGCAACGCGAGACGCGGGTTGCTGAGTTCGGGCCGGAGCGTCCCGGCGCCGTCGTCCCGGCGGATCGGGCCACCCCTTGCGCGGGAACCGGTGCCGGTGCCCCGGCGGTCGACGGCCACCCCCGACGCGCGGCTCCGGCCCGACGCGCGGTTCCGGCCCGAGGCACCGCCGGCGGGGTGGCGACGGCGGACCACGAGGCCGGCCACCGCCGTGACCACCACCGCCAGTCCGGTGCACACCACCCAACCGAGGCCACCCTCGTCGTCGGCGACCGGGGCGGAGGCGGCCGCCGGGGGCGACGACGCGGCCGGTGCGGCCGACGGGCTTCCCGAGATCGTCGCTGGACCCGGTCCGGGCGCCGAGTGCTGCTCGGCGGCCGCGAGCAACGTCGGGTCGGGCTGGTCGGTCGGCGGCCGCCACCCCTGCGGCGCCGGCTTCGTCGGCCCGGTGTAGCGGAAGGTCGTCGCGCCGCGCACCGGGTCGCCGTCCGAGGCCACCGTCAGGTAACTCACCGAGTACTGCCCGGTTGCCGGCAGGTGCGCGATCCGCACCACGGCGGGGAACCCCGTCGCGTACTCGCGCGGCTCGAACTTCCCGTCGACCAGGAAGTACTCCCGTACCGGCTGGTCCAGCGGTTTCGGCTCCCCGTGGGTCCAGCCGCCGTCGACCCGAACGCCCCCGGGCGCCGTGACGGTGAAGTACGCGTTGCCGGCGACCTGCTCGGTGAAGTACAGCTCCACGGCCGTGAGCGGCTGGCTCACCGTCGAGCCGTCCGCCGGAGCGGACGTCGCCAGGGTGCCGTGAGCCGCGGCCGGTGGGGCGGACGCGAGGACCGCGACCGCCGAGCTGAGGACGAGCGCGAGCAGGCCTGAGCCGAGGCGCCCAGGAGCCGGGGGGAGAGGCATCATCGCATTCTCACGACGGTCGAGCTTCGATCAATACTTCGATAACCTTTTATACGGATGGCCAAAAGTTCTGCCACGATCGACTCATCGGGTCGGCGGGCGGTACGAAACTTCCTACTCTGCCGCTGAGGCGGATGGGATACGCTGCCAACCTGTTACTACAGTTCGTCGTACTGTGGCCGTGGCCCGGCGGCGTGACCGGAGGTGGAGATGGCGGACGTCGAGGCGGAAATCACCGCGTGGGCGCTGGCTGCCGCTCGGGGTGACCGCGCCGCCGCCGCCCGGTTCGTTCAGGCGACCCAGCCGCAGGTGCGGCGGTTCCTCGCGGCGCTGACCGCTCCCTCCGAGGCGGACGACCTGGCGCAGGAGACGTTCCTGCGGGCGGTGCGGTCGCTGCCGTCGTTCGCCGGGCGATCCTCCGCGCGGACGTGGCTGCTCGCCATCGCCCGCCGGGTGGCTGTCGATCACGTCCGGGCCGCCATGTCCCGCCCCCGGACGGTGCCGATGCCCGACGGGTACGACACGGCTGACGCCGCCAGGGGTGGCTTCGAGCGCCAGGTGGTGCTGGAACGGCTCATCGCGGCGTTACCGGACGACCGGCGGGAGGCGTTCGTCGCCACCCAGGTGCTGGGCCTGTCGTACGCCGAGGCCGCTGAGGTCTGTGACTGCCCGGTCGGGACCATCCGTTCCCGGGTGGCCCGTGCTCGGGAAGATCTGCTCCTCGCCATGGACGGCCGGTCGGGATCGGCGGCACGTCGCGGCGGCGGTCAGGTCGGCTGACGCCGGCATCCCCGCTGACCTGCGTCGGAGCGAAATCCGCGGGAACCAACGCGGGGGCCGTTCCGACTACCGGTACATGAGGTGTGAGCAGTGGCGTGAGGTTCTGTCGGCGCAGCTCGACGGCGAAGAGACTCCCGCCGAGCGGGCGGCGGCCGAGACCCATCTGGCCGGGTGCGACGACTGCCGGACGTGGTACGACCGGGCCGCGGCGGTGACCCGTCGGGCCCGCCTCTCCGTCCCGACGGTCGGCCGCGATCTCACCGACGTGGTCCTGGCGGCGCTGCCCGCGCCCGCACCCGCGAAACGCGACAGGCGAAACCGGCTGATGCTCACGCTCAGAGGGGCGCTGGGCCTGGTCGGCGCAATGCAACTCATCCTGGGGCTGGCGCAGATCGGTCGCGGTGCCATCAGCGAACACCCGCACCCGGCGGGGGCGCTGGCGTCGGGGCACCTCTGGCACGAATCTGCGGCGTGGAACGTCGCCGTCGGCGCCGGGTTCCTCTTCGTGGCGGCCCGGCGCACCCCGCCCACCGGGCTGGTGCCCATGTTGAGCGCGTTCGTCGGCACGCTGGTGCTGCTGTCGGCCAACGACATGGTGACCGGTCGCGTCGAGGTGGCCCGGCTGGTCAGCCACGGGTTCCTGCTCGCTGGTTACGCGATCGTCATCGCGCTGTCCCGGCCTCGACTGCGCCCGGACGGACCCGCCCGCCGGGGACGCGACGACGAGGCCCACTGGCGTCTTCCGGCGGAGGGCGAGGCGGAGCCGCCGAACCTGCGGCTCCTGCCGCCCTATCCCGGCTCCGCGCACCATCGGGACCGCACGGCGGCGTGAGCGACGCGCCGGGTCGCCCGGTGCGTCGCCGGCCGGCGGGAAGCCGTTCCGGTTCCGGGGGGCCCGGAGGTCGCACGGGCCGGCGGGGAATGGTCAGCGCCTGTCGAGTTCCGATTCCAGCCGTTGGACGAGCGTCTTACGTCCCTTGCCGTCGCGCTCGCGCCGCAGCGCGGCCCTGAGCTGCCTCGTCTCGAGATGGGGGACACGCTTGACCGCCTCGGTGACCCGCAGGTCCAAGAGCCGGTCGATCGACGTGGTGTCGCTGCGCGCCCGTTTGGCCGGTCCGGTGTTTGAAACATACTGTTTGCCGGATCTGGACGCTCTTCTCTTCTTCGCATCGGTCGCGCGGCGCTCCTCGTCGGAAAGCTCTGCCCAGGCCCGTCTGGGCAGGTACCGACTCGTCTCGCCGTCCTTGCGCGCCCGCGTGCCGCCCTCTCTGGTCTGCCACTGCTCGTGACCCCAGCGCTGCAGATTCCGCTGCCGCTCGTCCCGTGGACCCTGGTAACCCCCGCCGCGCTTCTGGTACTCCTTCGTGAGCAGCTGCGACTTACGTGCCGACCACTGCCCCGGCCTGCCACCCTTGTCGGAGGCCTGGATCTCGTCCTTGATCTTCTGTCGCAGCTCGGGGTCCGTGTACCGCACCATGCCAGCGGGCTACCCCGGGCCGCGGAGCGTATGCCTGCACGCGATTCGCCGGCGCGTCGACTCGCACCGGCGCGAGCCTCTGCTCGCCTCCCGCAGGCGGGCCGGTGCGGCACGGATGGCCGAGGGCATCGCTGACCCGTGACGAGGAGTCCCCGCCGTCGGCATCGACGGCGGGGACTCCACTGTGGTGGAAGTCAGCGCAGCGCGAGAGTCCGGGCGTCGGCGGCGATGACGGCGGCGGCCTCGGCCGGTACGGTCTTGCCGGCCTGCCGGTCCACCCAGCCGGCCAGCTGTGCGTACTGGCCGTGCGCGAGCTTGACGCTCATCGTGTTGACGGCGGACTCCTCAGCTCCCGACGTGAGGATCAGGTAGCCGAGCCCGGCCTGATTGACCGTCACGGTGAAGGTGCTGGTCGCGGTCGCGGTGCCCTCGGGGCCGGTCACCTCCGCGCTGATGGTGTGCCGACCCGGCGTCAGCTTCGCCAGGTCGAGCTGGTGCCCGGCGGCCGACTTCTCGCCGTCCAGCGTGACGGTGACGCTGTCCGCGTTGGTCGCGGCGACCGCGATCACCGGGGACTGGGCCCGGTCGAGCCGCGCATTGTCGGCCGGCGAAGCGATCTCCACGGTCGGCTCGGCGGAGGCCCGCTGCATGAACGCGGAGTTCCAACCGACCAACTCCGACGCCCGGTTGGTGATGATCGCGTCCGTGCCGATCCGCTCCAGGCGCTGCCACAGGCTGGCGGAGTCCATCGTCCAGGCCATCACCGCGACCCCGGCGGCGTGCAGCGGAGCGATCACCTCCGGCTTGGCCAGCAGCGCGTTGCCGTCCGGGTTGTACGCGGTCAGGTGCAGCTCCTGGGAGATCGCCACCGGGTCGGCGTCGAGGCTGCTGCGCAGCAGGCCGAGCGGCAGCTCGGGGGCGAGCTCGTAGGTGTACTTGAGCGCGTCGACCTCGAAGCTCTGGACGAAGACCCGGCTCATCATCTGCTCGTCCCGGATCACCTGGATGATCGTTGCGACCTCGTCCTTGGTGTGCTTGCCCTTGATCTCCAGCAGCAGGTTGCCACCCCGGGTACGCAGGTCGGCGAGCTGCTCGGCGAGGGTCGGCACCCGCTCGCCGACGTACTGCGGACCGAACCAGGAGCCGGCGTCCAGCGCCTTGATCTGCGCGGCGGTCAGGTTGCGGATCTTCCCGGTCCCGTCGGTGGTCCGGTCGACGGTGTCGTCGTGCAGGATGAACGGGATCCCGTCCTTGCTCGGCTGGACGTCGTTCTCGATCCAGTCGGCGCCGCCCTTGCGCGCGATCTCCTGCGCGACCAGGGTGTTCTCCGGCGCGGCGGCGGACGCGCCGCGGTGCGCGATCACCGTGAACGGGCTGCCCTCGGGGCGGAGGTAGCCGTTCGGCGGCAGCTCGGTGACGAGGATGTCGTCGTACGAGACGGTGCCGCCGTTGACGAACAGCGCCTGGACGCCGTCGATGGAGCGCTGGAGGCTGCTGGTCCGCATCGTCTCGCGCCCGTCGAAGATCCAGCGGGCCTGGTTGCCGTGCACCTCGACCGCGACCCGCACATCCCGGCCGGTGCCGGCGGCGTACGGCGCGGAGGCGGTGTTCGTCACCACCCAGGCGTCGGCCGTGGTCCGTTGGGCGAACTCGAGACCGTTGGCGGCGGTGGTGCCGCTGCGCATGGTGGCGATCCACCATGGAGTGGCGCCGTCGGCCGGAACGTCGATGCCGAGCGAGGCCCAGCGGGTGGCGGCGGAGACCGACTCGAAGCGCATGGTCGCCTCGAACCGGAAGTCGTTCAGGTGCCGACCAAAGGTGATCTTGTTGTTCGCGCTCGCGCTGGCCGAGGTCCCGTACAGCCGGCCGTTCTCGACCTTCCAGGCTCCGTCGACCGCGTTCCAGCCAGCGGGCAGTGACCCGGAGGAGAAGTTCTCCGAGACGACGACATCGCCCGGTTCGGCGGCGGCGGGGGACGAGCCGGTGATGGCCATCGCGGCGGCGCCGCCGGCCACGGCGAGCGCGGCGGCGACGGCGACGGCGCGGGTACGCGTCACGGCGCGCCCCACGGCGGCACGGCCGAACGGTGAGGGTGCGGATGGGACAGTCATGGCCGGGACGCTACGGAGGGCATCCGAATCCGCCATCAATTGAGCGTGGCCACCGCCGTAACGCCAGGTGTACGCGACTCCGCCGTGCTCCGTCCCGGGTGGTCGAGCGGATCGCCGGTCTGCCCACTCTGGACGATCGGCTGATCGGATTCCTCGCCCGCGGTCGCCCGATTCCCTCCTGTGCTGTAGTTGTTCTAGTAGTATGCGAACATGTTGTTCAGTGTTGTGCCGGAGAGCGGGATGCCGCTGGCCGAGCAGATCGCCGCCAGCGTGCGCCGTGCGCTGGTTGATGGATCGGTACGGCGTGGCGACCGGCTGCCGGCGGCCCGGGAACTCGCCGACACCTTGAACGTCAACATGCACACCGTGTTGCGGGCCTACGCGGCGCTGCGTGACGACGGGCTGATCGAGCTGCGGCGCGGCCGTGGCGCCGTCGTGACCGGCGCGGCGCCCCGGGAGCAGGCGCAGGTGATCGAGTGGGTGCGGCGGCTGGTGGCCGACGCGCGACGCGCCGGCGTCGGCATGGACGAGCTGGTCGCGCTGGTGCGCAAACAGTATGCGAAGGAGGCAGGCGGATGAGGACAGCACGTTGGATTGCCGGGATCGGTCTCTTGCCGGCGGCGCTGCTCGGCGGTGCCACGGCGGTGACGCTGGCGTGGCGGGGGCGCGTGCCGGATCGCCTGCCCAACCAGGGCGGCGTCGGCGACCGGCCGGTGCTGACGACGATTCCGGTCGACACCCTGACCGCGATCCTGATCGGGGTGGCCGTCGCCGCGTGGATCGCCGGACTCGTCGCCTTCCTCGCGGCCGGCTGGCTGCCCCGGAGACCCCGGCACTGGCTGCGCGCCGGCACGCAGGTCGCGGTCGCCGCCGTGGCCGGCGCGGTGCTGACGATTCTGTTGATGGTGCTGAACTCGGCGCTCGACGCGGCAAGCGCCGCCGACGTACACGTCTCCTGGGCCTACTTCGCGGCGACCATGATCCTGCCGGCCGCGGCCGCCGTGATCTCGGGTCTCGTGGCGTTGCTGCTGGCCGGCCGGGTCCCGGCCGGGCGAGACGATTCCCACGAGCCTCTTACCGTCACCGCGGCGGAGCCCACCGGGCCGGCCGCGGAGCGCGACGCCGAGCGACTGCTCTGGTGGGAGTCGCGTTCCCTGCGTCCGGTGGTGTGGGCGGCGGCCGCGCTCGCGCTCTCCGGTCCACTGCTCGCCACCGTGCTGGTGCCCTTCGTGGGCATGCCCGGCTGGGCGGGGCTGGCGTCGACCGTGACCGCACCCATCCTGCTGCCGTTCGCTCGTTACCGGCTCGCCATCGACGCACGGGAGGTCCGTTTCGCCTTCGGTCTGTACCGATGGCGGCTGCCGCTCGCCGCCATCGCCTTCGCGGAGGAGGCCCGCCTGGACGCGTCGACCTGGCTCGCCCGCGGGATGCTGCGTGGCGCGACCGACCCCACGCTGCCGCTGCTCCCCGGCCGGGTGTTGGCCCTCCGGTTGACCGACGGCACCCGACGCCTCGTCACGTGCCGTGACGTCCGCACGGCGGTCGACACGGTCAACACCCTGCGCGCCCGGGTGGCCGCCGGATGAGTCGCCGCCGTCCGGACCCCGGTGCCGGGCACCGGGGTCCGGACGGCACGTCGCCGTCAGCCGTGGCCGCCCGCCGTCGGGCGCACGGCCGGCTCTCAGGTGTCGTTGTCCGTCGGCGGGGACGTGACGGTGGCGAGCAGTTCGACCCGGCGATTATGCGCCCGGCCGCTGGCGGTGACGTCGGGGACCTCGAGGCGGGTCTCGCCGTATCCCTCGGCGCTCAGCCGGTCGGCGGTGACACCATGCCCGACCAGGAAGTCCCGCACCGTACGGGCGCGGGCGTGGCTGAGGGCGAGGTTCGACTCGGCCGAACCGGTGGAGTCGGTGTGACCCTCGATGCGGACCCGCACGCTCGGATTGAGCTTGAGGATCCTGGCCACCATCACCAAACTCGTCCGGGAGTCGGCGCTGAGTGAGTCGCCGCCGGAGGCGAACGTGAGCCGTGGCAGCTCGCTCAACTGTCGTTGAACGTCAGGAATCTCGATCCGGTCGACGACCAGGGCCCCGGTGTGCCGGGCGGCCGTGCGCACCGCGTTCCTGCGCAGCTCGGAGGGGACGGCTCCGGTGAGGGACAGGGTCCCGCCGCCCAGCTCGACCCGGGCGCGGTGAGCGTCTCGGCCGAACGCGCGGAGCACGTCCGGCAGGCCGGCGAGCGCCGCGTCGCCCACGCTCGGGTCGACGGTGAGGTCGTCGTCGGCGGTGCCGGAGACCGCCGTCGCCGCCTCGACCAGCGCGGTCCGGGAGTCCACGGTGGGTACGGTGCCCCGCAGGGACGCGGTGTCGTGGCCCAGGGCCACCACCACGGTGGGTGGCACGGGGACCGGCTCCCGCGACGCCGCAGGCACCTCGGACTCGACGGTCCGTACGCCCTCCAGCGCCTGGACGACGTCCAGTGCCCGGGTCGCCTCGGCGGCCGAGCCCGCCGTCAGTCTCCCGTCGCGCCCGGTGAAGGTGACCCGCACGTCGGAGAGGCCGGCCGCACGGAGCGCCACCGTGGAGCGCTCGGTCAGGTCCGTCTCCATCCGGTGCCGGTTCGGCAGCTGCTGGGCCGTGACGAGCACGGCCAGGCCGAGTATTGCCACGATCAGCGCGACGATCGGGTTGATCCGGCGCCCGCGGCTCGGGAGAGGAGTCTTCGTCATCGGTCCCGTCCCGCCGTCTGCGCCTGTGCCGCCGCGTCGACGTCCCGGCCGGCCACCAGTCGCTCGGTGAGTTCGAGGAAGCCGGCTTCGTCGCCGTCGGCGAGCAGCCGGGCCTGGCGCCCCCACGTGACGAGGCTGGGAGCGAAGGTGAGCCCGGCGGCCTCGATCGCCGCGCGCCGGGTGTCGTCGTCGGTGTCGGCGAGCTGGCCGAAGGTGTGGATGCCGGCGGCACGCAGCGCGGCCGCCATCTTCGGGCCGATGCCCTCGATGCGCTCCAGCTCGTCGTGACCGGTGCGGGCGCGTTCGGCGGGCGTGGGCGCCGTCGTGGCGGCGCCAGTCGAGGTCGGGTCCGGTTTCCGGTTGCCCCAGAGGAGCCAACCGACGAGCAGCCCAAGCAGGAACGCTGCCAGGATGATGAGGAGCGACTGGTTGATGAACCAGGCCACGTGAGGCCTCCAAGAAGGAACGTACGGGATGCGGTGCCGCAGCTCGGGCGGGAGGAGACGCGTCGTTCGGGTCGCGAGACGGCGACCGGCACGGACGTGGTCGCCGGGACCGTCCCGAGCGCGGACTGCGCGACATCCTATGTGGACAGTGAGGGCCGGAAAGCGGCGAACCGGCCGGCCGGCAGGTGCGGCGGCCGTGGCGACGAGCCATCGGGGCCGGCTGCCCCCTGCACCGGCCACGACAGGCGTAGGAGTGACTTCCTTCGATGTTGCGCCACGTGTCGGATGAACGGCCCACGGGTCGCGCCGTAGCGTCGATGCATTTCGTACCGGCGTGGTCGCCGCACGTGACTGCCGGGTGGTCGCCGTGGGAGCTGGGCGGCGCACCGCGACGGCGGCCCACGGGCGGTGGAAACCCGGCACCGACCCCCGAAGGAGCAACGTGCCCCTACAACCGTTCCGTAGGCGACGCCATGCCGCGTTGTTGCTGTCCACGGCGCTCGTCGCGTCCCTGACCCCGCTGGTCGCGCAGCCCGCCTGGGCCGAGCCGGACGAAACCGTCCCGGGCAATGCGGCCTTCCTCACCGGCCCGAACGACGGCGCGCCGAACGAGATCGCCGTCAGCTACCTGCGGGCGCATCCGGCCGAACACGGCGTAGCCGCCGCCGACCTCTCGGACCTCGCGGTGGCCTCCAGCTACACCAGCCGGCACAACGGTGTGACCCACGTCAATCTGGCCCAGCGCCACAAGGACCTGGAGATCTTCGGCGCCACCGCCACCGTCAACGTGGCTCGCGACGGCAGCGTCGTCTTCGTCGGCGACTCACTGGTCACCGGGCTGTCCGACACGGCCACCAAGGTCGCCGCGGTGGACGCCGTCGAGGCGGTGCGGGCGGCGGCAGACGGCCTCGACCTGCCCCAACCCGCCACCCCGCGGGTGATGAGCCGTAGCGCTGGTACCGCGCAGCGCACCGTCGTCTCCGGCAGCGGCATCTCCGAACAGCCCATCCCGGCGAAGCTGGGCTGGCAGCCCACCGACAAGGGGCTGCGTCTCGCCTGGCAGTTGGTGATCGACGACTCCACCGACGTCCACCTGTGGAATGCCACGGTCGACGCCGAGACCGGGGAACTGCTCGCCGTCGACGACTGGACCCACCAGGACGCCCCGGCCGAACTCGCCGCCACCCTCGGCCGCCGGGAGGCGCCGACCCCGACGCTCGCCACCACGAACGTCCCGGCTACGAGGATCACCCCGCCGAACCCGGTCGACGACGGGTCGAGCTACCGCGTCTTCGAGTTCCCGAAGGGCGACCCGAACGACGGCCCGCAGAGCCTCGTGACCAACCCGGCCGACGGGGACGCCTCGCCGTACGGGTGGCACGACACCGACGGCGCGCCGGGCGCCGAGTACACCACCACCCGGGGCAACAACGCGCATGCCTACACCGACCAGGACGCCAACAACCAGGTCGACCCGGGCAGCCCGGCCGACGGCGGAGCCGGCCTCACCTTCAACTTCCCGGCCGACCTGAACGAGCACCCGCAGACCTACAACCAGGCCGCCGTGGTGAACCAGTTCTACTGGTGCAACGTCGTGCACGACCTGACCTACCGGTACGGCTTCGACGAGGCGTCCGGCAACTTCCAGGTCAACAACTACGGGCGGGGCGGCAACGGCGGCGACGACGTGCAGTGCGAGGCGCACGACGGCTCCGGCCAGAACAACGCGAACTTCTCCACCCCGGCGATGGACGGTGGCCGCCCGCGGATGCAGATGTTCCTCTGGCCGGGCAACCAGTTCGGCCTGCCCAACGCGGTGACGATCGACGCGGGCTCCGCCGCTGGTACCTACGAGGCGGAGTACGCGCGGTTCACCCCCGCCCCCACCAGCGCCGGGTTCGCCGGTCAAGTGGTGCAGGTGGACGACGGTGTCGGAACCAACGGTGACGGCTGCACCCCGTACACCCTGCCCGGCGGCGCCATCGCCGTCGTCGACCGCAGCAGCTCCTGCAACTACCACACCCAGGTCGTCAACGCCGAGACGGCGGGCGCGGTCGCTGTGGTGGTCGTCAACAACGCCGCAGGCGCGCCGGTGGTGATGAACGGCTCGATGGACCCGGCGGTCGGTATCCCCGCCGTCATGGTGAGTCAGGCCGACGGAGCCGGCATCAAGGCCGGCCTGCCGGCCACGGGCCGGGTGCAGCGCAACCTGGACCGCCCCGCGATGCGGGACGCCTCGTTCCGCTCGGAGACGATCTTCCACGAGTACGGCCACGGCGTGTCCAACCGGCTGACCGGTGGCCCGACGGTCAACTGCCTGACCGGAGAGGAGCAGATGGGGGAGGGGTGGAGCGACTTCCTCGCGATCTCCTCGCTGCTCAACCCCGCCATCGACGACCCGGACAACGCGCGTGGCTACGGGCAGTACGCCCTGTTCCAGGACAGCCGGGTGGGCCCGGGAATCCGGCCGCGGCCGTACTCGCGGAACATGGAGATCCAGCCGTTCACCTACGACAGCATCAAGACCGGCGGCTGGCTGGACGGCACCTCGCTGGCCGCGCCGCACGGCATCGGGCACGGTTGGGCGGCCGTGTTGTACGACATGACCTGGGACCTCGTCGACCGGCACGGGTTCAACCCGAACGTCTACGAGCCCTGGAACACCGGCGGCAACAACCTCGCCCTCCAGTTGGTGATCGACGGCCTCAAGATGCAGGGCTGCGGCCCCGGCTTCGTGACCGGGCGCAACGCCATCATCGCCGCGGACGCCGTGCTCACCGGCGGCGAGAACGCCTGCACCCTGTGGGCGTCCTTCGCCCGCCGCGGCCTCGGCTACAGCGCCGTGCAGGGCACCACCGGACGTAACGACAACACCGAGGCGTTCGACACCCACCCGTCCTGCCGGGCCGACTTCATCGGCCTGGCCGCGCAACCGGCTTTGAACACGGTCGACGCCGGTGACGCCGTACCGATGAAGTTCCAGCTGGCCGGCAACCGCGGCCTGGACATCCTCGCGAGTGGCTCGCCGTACTCGCGGCTGGTCGACTGCGACACCCTGCAGACCGTCGGACCCGACGGCGCCGTCACCCCCCGACCTCTCCCGGTGGCCGCCCGCAACCCGGGCGGGTCGAAGATGTCGGTGAACGCCAAGGGCCGGTACAACTACCCGTGGAAGACCGACCCGGCCTGGGCCGGCACCTGCCGTGAGTTCGTCATGACCCTCGACGACGGCTTCCAGTACCGCGCCTACTTCAAGTTCAACGGCTGACCCGGCACATCCGAAGACGGAGGGAGCGTCCCGGTCGGGGCGCTCCCTCCGGCGGTAACACCGGGTCGTCGCCGGCGACGACCCGGTCCGAACAGCGCGCCTGCGGGGCTTGCCGACGGCGACCGACGTTAGATCTCCGGATCCTCGTCGCGTACCGCGTGGCCCGTGGGATCGATGCGCAGACGGACCTGGCTGCCGTCGGCGAAGGTCACCGTGAGGTGCACGTATCGGTGCAGGTTGCGTGCGATCAGTCGGGCGGTGAGCAGCGGGTCGTACGTCTCGGGGGCGAACCCGTCGGGCGGGGTGAGCGAGGCGTCGTACTCGTGCACCAGGTCGATCAGGTCGGCGGTGCGGTCGCGCAGCGCCTCGATCTGCGACGGCGGTGGCGACGCGACGCCGGCCATCTGCCACATGAGCTGGTAACGAGCCTCGCCGCGCTGCTGCCGCAGCCGCTCGGCCGCGGCGCGGTCGTGCGACTGGAGCCGGTCGATCGCCCACTCCTCGACGACCAGGTAGCGCTCGTAGACCTGGCGGGAGACGGAGGAGGAGAGGACGACCTGGTTGGTGCGGGCGTGGCCGCGGAGGTAACGGGAGATCTCCTCGGCGACGGCCAGGTGGTCCCCACCGCCCCGTAGCGCCCCGCTGAACAGCTGGTCCAGGTTGTGGCGGGGGGTGTGTGCGTCGGGTCGGGGCCAGGCGCTCGGGTCGGTCGCCGGACCCGGTTCCGGCGAGCCCTCCAACTGCTCCAGCAGGTCGACCACCTCGTAGCCGAAGAGCTGGGCGTAGACCGGGCCCATGATGCGGTCGCTGACGAACCTGCCGTTGGGCACGTTGTTCTCGGTGCGGTCCGCCTCGAGATGACCCACGAACCGCATCTCGACCGCGTAGAGCCGTCCCTGCTGCTTGAGGTGCTGCTCGTAGCGGTAGTTGACGGTCTGCCCGATGCCGTCTCCGCGCGGCGCGACGCGGGACTGCTCGGTGCTCAACCCACTGCTGTGCGTGTGCGCCGGATCGGTCGGGGGCGCGGCGTCGTTGACCCCGAGCGGCTGACCCTGGTTGACGCCGCCCACCGCTGCCGCGCGCAGGTGGCTCCGGTTGGCGCTGACGCTCGTACCGGCCTGGTCCTTCGCGTACCGTCCCGTGCCGCTGCCCACGATGGGGTAGAGCACCTTGAGGTGGTAGAGGTCGCCCACCAGATACAGGCTGGCCCGGGTCCTGGCGCGGCCGGGTAGGAAGATGTCGTCCGCGAGCTTGTGGCGGCCGCCCGCCACCGCCTTGTGCAGGAAGTTGCTGAGGTGGCTCGGCGAGAGCAGCGGTTGCAGGGTGACCGCCGAATGCAACGTGGCGTCGTTGGCTTCGGTGCCGAACAGCCGGCCCAGCAGGTCCCATCCGACGGCGAGCGCGTCGTCGAGCCGGGCGCTGACGATGTACTTGTCGCCCGGCAGCCGCGTGAGCGGCCTCAGGTCGCTCTCGTCGAGCGAACCCGGCAGGCGGCGGGCCTCGGCGATGCTGTGTGGCAGCTTCAGCACCAGCTCGCCGTCGAAGCTGCGCCGTACCGGCTCGTCGCGCCCGGTCACGTGCCGGTAGAAATCGGCGAGCAGGTTCTTGATCGGCCGGTTGGCCAGGTTGAGGCGGACGACCTCGATGTCGAACGTGACGGATGAGCGGGCGCGGTAGTGGGCCACCCAGTCGTAGACGGTCTGTTCCTCGGTGCTCTGGTGCGACTGGGTCACGCCGGAGCTGGTCCCGCCGGAGAAGTTGACGTCGGCGGCACCACCGGTGTTCGAGGTGTTCCCGGCGCCACCGAAACCGGTCTTGGCCGGCGAGAAACCGTAGGAGAAGCTCGACGACCGGCTCTCACTCTGCCCGCTGTGCGCGTGGCTGTAGTTCTCGATGCCGGTCTTGTTGACGAAGTCGAAGATCTCCGGCCGGGAGTTCAGCGTCAGATGCAGTTTGATCTCCACCGCGTCGGAGAGGAGCGGACCGACCCGGTTGGCAAGGAGCAGCGTGGCACCGTGCACCTGCACCAGATCCTCGATCATCGGGTGCAGTCGGGTGCCCGAGAAGAGACCGTCGATGAGGTCGAGGCCACCGACGAGTCTTCCCATGACCGCCTTCTCGCCGACGACGCGGCGGTACCACAGCTCCAGACCGCTCCGGCCCGCCTTGTTCGGGGTCCACTGCGTACGGTGGGCACCGAGCAGACCGGGGGCCGCCTTCTCGATCGCCTCACGCAGCATCTCGATCGGGCGGATCGCCCGCCGAGCGGGCGGGGGTCCGTCCTGCGTGCCCGCCGCGCCGGTGGTGCCCGCCGGGCCGGTGGCACCGGACGTACCGGGCGCGTCGGCCGCCGGGGCGGGCCGGTAGAACGTCAACGAGTGGATGCCGCTGTGCCCGAGGGCGACCGGGCCGTCCGGATCCAGATAGTTGGGGATGTTCAGCTCGTCGACGCTGTTCAGACCGAGTTCGAGCAGTCGGTTGCTGAGCGCGTCGTGGGTGGGGTCGGCCAGCAGGCCCCGCAACGCCGCCCGCTCGTCCCGGTACCGGTCCTCCGCCAGCCCTTCCGACTCCCGGTCCATCCGGTCCAGAACAGCACGTACCACCTCGGTGTTGAGTTCGAGCAGTTCCTCCGGGTCCCCGTTACCGTCCTTCCACCGCCGGAGCGCGTCCATCAGCTGGTCGTGGTCGACGGGCAGATGGCCCTCGCCGTAGCGGGCCAGCGCCTCGGGCTCCGGAAGCAGGTAGACCATCGGACGCTGACCGACATGCTCCGAATCGGGACGGTCCACCCCCGTGGGTCGGAGCTTCCCGTGCGACTCACGCACTCCGCTCACGGTGAGGTCGACGGTGCTCAGGAAGGCGTACGCGCGGTGGAAACTCAGTTCCAGGACCTCCTTGCCCCCCGTGCGCGACATGGACCTCGACTTGTTCGAGCCGACCCTGAACCAGGCGGAGCTCTGGCCGGTGACGGAGGCGAGATTGTCGACGTCGGTCAGCGGGACGCGCAGCGTGTCGTCGCCCGAGAACCTGATGCCGTGACCGCTGCTGTGCGAGTGGGACGTCTGGGACAGGGACAGCTTGATGAGACCGGCGACGAACTTGTCGGCGGTCGCGCCCACGAACGCGCTGGGGCCGAGCGCACCATGCACCCCGAGCGCACCCTGCTTGTGGCCGAAGAACCCGGACTTGAAGAAGTTCTCCGACGAGTACTCGTCGTGCAGGACCTCCTTCAGGTAGGACCGCACCGAGGTGGTGCTGACGAAGTTCGCCACGTCCTCGTCGCCCGGCTGGCCCGGGCCGGTCAGCGTGGGCTGGAGGTCGCGCGCCGCCCGGAGCAGGCCGGTGGCGTCCACGTAGTAGATGACCGCGTGCTCGATCACGCTCAGGTCGGTGGGCCGGCCCGCCGGGGTCGCCGCGAGGCGCTGCGTGTTGATCGTGGGAATGAGATGGACGGTCGACGTACCGGCGACCTCGCCGCTGTTCCAGGTGCGCCCTGTTGTCGCATCCCGGAGTCGACCCGCCCGCGACACGTCGGCACCGCGGGACCGGCGCACCGCCGCGTCCGGCCCCCGCCGGCGGATCCGGTGGCCGTACTCGACGCGGACCCGGAACCGGCTCGGCAAGCGGTACTCGTGCGAGGCGCCCGGGTACTCCAGCAGCTGAGGCTCGTTGAGCACCAGGCCGGCGGTCTGCGACGCGCCCTTCGTGCGGGCGTACTCCAGCCCGACGCCCCAGGTCTGCATCAGCCGCACCCCGGCGGAGAAACGCGCACCGACCGAGAACGTCCGCGACCCGCTCGCGGTGTACGAGCCCGCGCTGCCGCCGATCGACAGGTTCACGAGGTGGTACTCGTTCGTCCGCCGTTGCAGGTGGGCGGAGTTGTTGTTCTCGCCGAGCCGGCCCAGCGTGGCCGGGTCCTGCGTCGCCTCGATGGTCACCCGGGCCTGCCGCAGCCGGCCGTCCTTCGGGGCGCCACGCAGGGTGAACGAGAAGCCGTCCTGGTGGAGCTGGTCGTAGAAGGCGGAGAAGGCGTTGCTGGAGACGAACTTGTTGACGTCGGAGAGGTTCGCGAACCGGCTGTTGCGGCCAATGCGCAGGTCACCGCCGAGCTTCGGGTTCTTCGCGAACGGGTGCCGTGCCCGGTGCGGGACGTAGCCGGTGCGGCGCAGCTCGGCCAGGATCTGCCGACGCAGCCGTGCGGCGACGTCGTCGTCGACCTTGGCCAGCCCCATGCCGATGCCCCGCCCCCGTGCCACGTGGTGCGGCAGGATCGCGTCGTGCAACTCGCTCGCCGGCGTGCTGCCGTCGTCGATCAAACCGGGGGCGTACGGCACGGTCGCCGTTCCGGGCGGCAGCGGCCGCCGGAACGCGGTGACGTCGACCGGATACCCGTGCGCGAACGCGAGCGGCACCGGAAGGCGGAAGAGGACAGTGCCGGTGACACCGGTGATGCGTCGCGGCTCCGCGTTGGGCCGGGTGGGCGTGTGCAGATCGACGAAGAGCCGCACGCGCTCCTGTTGGGCGCTGGTCGGGCCTACCCATCGTGATACGTGCACCCAGATGCCGGTACGTCCGGCGTTGATCGCGTCCTGGTTGGTCCAGCTCCAGCCGAACCCGACACTGGGCCCCAGCACCAGCCCCGGCAGGGGTACGAAGTTGAGCTCGCCGTTGACCCGCACGTCGCTCTGGTTCGCGAGACTCGAGTTCCCGCTGTGCGCGATGATCGCGGTGCTGACCCGCTCGATGTGCGACTTGTCGCTGGTGGCACCCTCGCGGCGGGCCGTGCCCGGCACCCGGCTGGCGTGCACGTTCAACGTCGCGACGACGTCGCCGTTCTTGTCGTGCAGTGTGATCGGGTAGCCCTCCTCCCGATCGTTGATCGCCGCGTCGAGGTTGAGGCTCAACTTCCACAGGACCTGCCGCAGCTCACGCCGCTCCGGTCCGTCCGCGGCCAGCTCCACGCCCATGTCCCGCAGCCCGGTCACGATCTGGTGGTAGAGCTCGGGTAGCCCGGTGAGCCCGGTGGCGCGGTACGTGTCCGGAATCTGCTGTTGCCGAGCCTCGAACTCCGCGCGCAGCCGCTCCTCGGTGGGTCGCGCCGCGGTGACCTGTGGCTTGCCCTCCTCCAGGTAGTGGTGGGGGATCCACACCTCCATGGTTTCCTGGCCGGTCGGATACTCGTCCGCGCTGGACCATTCCGGCGGGGTGTCCGCCCAGGTGGGCGAGGTGTACTTGCGCCCACGCAGCGTCCACTTCGAAGCGTCGGTGCGTACCCGCAGTGTCCAGTTCGGGGTGTACGAGACCAGCGTCGAGTCGATCCGGTTGTCCTCCACCCGGCCCGACTCGGCGTCCTTGACGTTGGTCGTGCTGCGGTCGACCTTGTTCGCCGTGCCGGAGAGGTTCACGCCGAACCGGACCACCTGCAGCAGACCCGGCGCGATGCCGACACCGACACTGAACCCGATGCCGCCCCGTAGCGCACCCGCCTGCCCGCTGTTGGTGTGGGAGGTGCCGCCGGTGTTGAAACCGCCGGTGGTCGCCTGGTTCGCGTGGAGGATCTTCTTCGGGTCCTCCGAGGCGCTGCGGCCCTTGCCCTTGAGGTCCGCGCCGGTCGTCGTGTCGTCCTCGACGTCCCAGTCGTCGATCGGCGGGCGTGCCGGGTGCGCGTAGGCGGGATCCGGCGCGAGCGCGGGGTCGGTCGGGTCGAGCTGGACCAGCACCTCCACCGCGCCGATCTGGACGAGGTGGCCGCCGCCGACGAGCTCGTGGTAGTTGCTGAGCAGGCGGGCGGGCAGCACCGCCCGCTCGTTCTCCGGCACCTCCACGCCTCGGGCGACTACGGCCGCCACGATCCGGTCGGCCACCTCGTGGAGGTAGGGCAGGGTCCGGTGCGGGATGCCGATGGTGTGCACGATCGAGCCCGGCTCCGGTGGGCGCACCGTCGCCGCCTCCGGCCGGCTGCCGGCCGCCTCCGGCGAACTTCCGTCCCGCTTCGGTGCCGCGTCGGTGGGGTCGCCCTCGACCAGAGCGGGCCGGCGGATCGCGTCGTGCCGATCGGAGGCCGGCACGGTGGGCATCACGTGGCCGTCCTCGGTCACCACCAGACGCAGCACCGGCGCGTCGGTCAGGTCGAGGGCGGCGGTCCGGTTGCGCGGCACCACCTGGACCCCGTCGGGGTGGATCAGCTCCACCCGTACCCCGAGGACCTGCGCGAGGGCCTGCGCGATCCGCCTGGGCGTGTGTTCGGGCAGCGGGGTTCCCGGCGTGGCGAGCCTCCTGATCCAGTCCAGGACGGGGTCTCGTCGTACCCCGAGGACCTGAGGCGAGAGGCCCAGCAGGGGAGCGGCGGTGCCGCCGGTGGCCGCCAGGTCCGCCTGCAGCAGCGTGGCCAAGGCGTGGCGCAGCGCCGGCGCGGTCCACCCGGCGAGCCCGGACAGCCCCGGCTGCCCGTGCGCGGCGGACTGCAGCAGAGCCTCGAACAACGCGTCGTGGCCGGGCTCGGTCCACACCGCGCGCGCGCCGGCCTCGGCGAGCCGGGCCACCTGAAAGTCGGAAAGCCGGTTCACGGTCGTCGAGCCCGGCGGCAGCAGGCTCCAGCCGGCCGGGTCCGGCGCGGGTGGTGTGGGGGCCGCCGCCGTGGCGGCCCGGGTCCGGCTCAGCAGTTCGGCGAGGTCGTCGCCGGTCGGGGTGGCAGTGCCGGCCAGCGCGTCCGGCAGCGCGGCGGCGGCCACCTCGGGTGCCGGGAAGGGCGAGTCGGCCTCGTCGCCGAGGATGCTCTGGAGGAACAGGTTCAGCAAGCCGAACGAGGCGACATCGCTGGGCAGGTGGTCCGTCGCGCCGCTGGTCTGGGTGAGCAGGACCTGGTCGGCGTCGGCCCGCAACAGTGCCGGCATGCCGCTGCGGGGTGCGGTGGCGAGCAGCTCGCCGTCGTCGGTGGCGACCAGGAGCAGGGCGCCCCGCTCGTCGGCGATGGTGCCGTTGACGATGGTCTCGCCGTTGGGAAGGACCACCGCGATCGGGCGCTCGATCAGGTTGGCGGTGAGCGTGAGCATCGCACGGAGCTTCCCGTCCTGCCCGTCGCCGAGGTCCAGCGCGGCGAGGATGGCCGCGGGCACCCGGTCTGTCGGCAGGCCGTTGCCGATCCAGGTGGTCACCGCGCGGACGGTCGTCTCGTCGGTCGGGTCCAGGCCGATCCGGGGGCCTGGGGTTCCGTCGCCCCGTAGCTCAGCCAGGAGCATTCCCGCGATGGTGGTCGGCCACGCGTCCGGGTGCTGGCGGGCGAGCAGGTCGCCGCCGGGCAGTTGGTAGTGGGTGAGGGTGGCGGCGATCGTGGCGAAGAGCGTGTCCTCCTGGGCCACCACCGCGCGCAGCCCGAAGCTGTCGAGGACGTCCGCGGCGGGGCGGGCGAGCGATCCCGGCCGGGTGGCCCAGGAGAGGTGGTCCGCTACCGGCTGCCCGACGTCGCCGGTCAGGGCGGGCAGCGCGTTCGCCCGGAACGCCTGGTAGGCGTCCAAAGCGCCGGTGGCGTCGGTGACGGTCAGCGTGCTACCGGGCGGCAACGCCGAGGGCTGGGCCGAGGTGGGGCTCGCCGACGGCTGCGAGCTGCCGGCCGGACGTGCGGGCTCGGGACGGGCAAGACGTGCGGCCGGTCGGGGCTTACGTTCCCTGGCGCTCGCGCCCGTGGTGTCGCGCGCGGTGAACCGCCGGGTCCGGCGGGCCCGGCGTCGTCCCCCCGGTGCCGGGTCCGAGGACGCCCGCGACGGTTGCGACCGGACGTCCTCCTCCGGGGTCCAGGGATCCCAGCGCTGGTCGCTCAGGCCGTCCCGGCCAGTGGTGCGGCTGGGATCGTGTTCGCCCGCCGGCACGCCGACCCAGATCCGCGCCCAGTCCCGGCCCGGACCGTGACCGAACGGACCGGCACCGGCCAGCGGCGTGGTCGCGACGCGGCTGGTGAGCACGATCCCGCTGTTCGCCCCGGCGTGCCTGGTCAGCAACTCTTGCAGGGTCGCGGTGAGTCCGGCCGCGCGGGAGTCGGCGATCCGCCCGCCCGGCCCCCGGCGGGTTCCGTCCGCGCCGGGACGTACGGGCAGTAACTGTTCGACGAGCCGGTCGACGAGCCGGGTGCTCCGGCCCGGCCCGACCTCCACGTGCAGACGCAGCGGCGGAAGCCCCTCGTCGGCCCGGCGAGCGGCCTCGGCGGCGATGGAGCGGACGAAGGCGTCCAGCTCGGCCCGGTTGGCCCAGGCGAGGTCGACCGTACCCGGATCGAAGGCGAACGTGGCGTCGAGATCCCGCCGGAACGGTGGGGCGGGCAGGGGCGCCGGCCCCTCCCGCAGGAACCGGTCGATGAGATCGCCCGCCAGGCTTTCGGTCTCGTGCCGCTCGAGGTGGTCGTTCGTTCGCAGCAGGTCGACCACCCGGTCGGCCAGTTCGGCGCGCTGCACCGGTGCGAGGGTGTCGACGGTGGCGGTGACGCCCGGCTGCCGCTGCCGTTCCCCGATCACCTCGTCCGCCCACCGCCGGTACCGGCGCAGGTCGGCCGGGGGCATGGCGGCCAGCCGTTGCCGGACCTGCCACGGCTGGGTCGTCGCCGCGCTTAGCGGTGTCACCGGGCCAGGGGTGGTCCGCATGCGTCGCGTGGGCTGCAGGGACGTCAGCGTGGGATGCTGGGCGCGGCGATCCGGCACGTGCCGGGGGCTGGCGCCGCGCTGGTTCGCCGCGGGACGCGGATTCGGCTTGCGCAGCACCCGGCGTCGCCGGACGGGGGTCGCCTCGGGCTGCTGTCGGGTCGGCTGGCTCGGGGTCTCCGCCGAGCTGTCGGTCCGGACGCTGCCGTTCGGCCCCGACCAGCGCGGCGGCGTCGAGAGGAGCCCGTCGAAGGGCCGTCGTTCGCCGTCGATGTCGTCGTTGACGACGTCCCAGGGTGTGCCGTCCGGAGTGAAGAGTTGCCAGCTCTCGCCGTCGACGGTGGTGAGTTCGGGATGTCGGCCGGTGACGTCGACGAAGAGGTCGGTGGGCGCGGCGACGACGTCGCGCCCCGTGGCGGTGGCGAGTTGCTGGGCGAAGCCGCGCGGCAGTGCGCCGGCGGCGCAGGAGAGCAGGGCGATGGGCCTGGCGTCGGGGAGCCGGCCGGTCAGGAGGGTCGCCATCTGGTCGGCGGTGATGCGGACTTCGCGGGTGTCGCCGTCCGGTCCACGGACGGGTACGCGGACCCCGTCGCCCGCGGGGTGCACGGCCACCGGGGTGCTGGTTCCGGCGGCCAGCATGTCGCGTCCAGCGATCTGGTTCAGCTCGCTGTCGGCGAGCAGCGCCCACCCGTTGCGCAGTTCGGGTGTCTGGCGTAGCAGCACCTCGGCGCCGTCGGCGAACCACGTTCCGTCCTCGTTCGAGGTCAGTTCCACCACGGCCGGCAGGTCGGCGGTGTTCGTGTCCGGGCTGCCGAGGAAGAAGCCGCCACCACCAGGACGATCCCGCCCGGCGGTGTCGGGGCGGGCGGTGCCGGGCCCCGGCGGCCGATTCGTCGACCCCTGTGGTGCCGCAGACCGTGGCCTCGGCGGCGTACCGGCCGGCTGTGCGGCGCGCTCGCCGCCGACCTGCGGGGGCGCGAACCCCGGGATGGTCGAAGGTCCGGCTTCTTCCGGCAGGAGGGCGAGAAGTGGTTGCCTGATGAGCAGGCCGACAGCGTTCAGTACGTGCTCGACGACCGGCCGACGGGGCGGGTCCGCGCTGAGGAAGTCGTTGACCGCCGACCTGAGGTTCCTGACCGGCGGGGTGAGGCGCAGCCCCTCCGGCATCGTCGTTGCCGGGTCCGCCGGGGGCACGGCCAGCACCACGGTCCTCAGTGCGTGGACGAGGGCGCGACCGTGCTCCTCGCCCGCGAGGTCGAGAAGCATGGTCGCCGTCTCGTCCGCGGTCCGGACGACCCTGGTCACCGTCTCGACGTCGGCGTTGTGTCGGTCCCAGTTGGTGTGCCGGGAACCGACCTGCCGGAACTCGACCGGCACGAGCGGTGACCTCTGGCTGCGGCCAGGAAGGTCGATGGCGTCCGCCACGTCGAGCACGTGCGCTTGGCTCAGGTTCTCGTCGCCGACCAGTAGCTGGTCGAGGAAACGCTGAACGCTCACCACACCGATATTCGGTGGCGCGTCACTCGGGAGCCCCGCTTCGGCATCGAGGTACATGCCGAGGATGTCGGCCGGCCTGTCGGGGCGCGGATTCAGGTACGCGAAGAGGGTGGACGCGAAGGCGGTTCGAACCGCGCGTCGGTTCTCGTACAGCCAGGTCTTGACCGGTGCCGGCAGCTTGTCGCGGAGATCATGGAGAGACAGCCGGGAAGCGGCGGTGAGGTAGGCCTTCGGGATCGCGCGACTGCCGCGGCTGATCGTCCACCACAACGGGATCGTCGCGGCCTGGATGAATCCGAGCGCCAGCACGCCCGCCGTCGTGCTGACGTCCTTGTCGAAGTGCGCGATGGCCCGGACGATCTTCGCCCCCGCGTCGGCGTCGGTGCCATTCGCCTGGTCATCGGCTGTTGCCTCGGTGAGTCCCAGGTACATCGCCGTCACCCGGGTGGCGAAGTCGCGTCCGGCCCGGATCATCTCCTTCGGCTGGCCCTCCCGGATATGCGGGGACATCCCGGCAAGGGCGTTGAGGATGGTGTGCAGCGGCACCCCTGCGGTGATCTGCTGGAAGAGCGTGTCCGCAGTGGTGAAGTGATGCGTCCACGAGGTGATCTTCCAGCTTCGGGCGTCGTTCGCCACGACGTAGTCGGGGCCCTCGAACAGATCGCCGAGCGGAACGTTCCCGGCGCCCCGCAGGACGCGCCGGATCTCTTCCATGTGTCGCTTGATCCGTGCTGCGTTCTGGCTTCGCTCGCCCCTGAGCATCCCCCACGGCCGGGGCACGATCTCCGGAATGAGTACGCCTCTTCTTCCGACCACCTCGACCCCGGCGGGCATCTTGCCGGTGTCGAGATACAACCGGCCGTCCGACCCTCGGTAATGTCTCGCGCCGTCGACCTTGACCCGCACCAGCCCATCCGTGGTGCGGAGCAGCTCGACACCTTGTTCCTGGCCGACGTCCTGCACCTCCACGTCGTGGAGCTCCAGTTCGGGGGCGCCGTAGCCGAATTCGTGGTTGACCGGCGCGTCGATCAGCGCCGCGGCCGTGGACGTGGACTCGGGCCGCGCCCCGGAGGCGACGACGTCGCCCAACCCGGGGTGATCGAACGTGACGACCTGACCGTACGAGTCGATCAGCACGAAGTGGATGCCGACCGACTGGCCGAGGAGTTCCGGCGTCACCTCGCTGGAGGTGTGACTACGAGCGTCCGAGAGCCGTTGCGGGTCGGCCCAGCGAACTCCCTCGACGGTGTGGTGCAGCGCCAGCACGTGCCCGGTCCGACCCTGGTCACGGCTGACCATGATCAGCGCGGTGGCGCCGACCCCGGCCCGGTCCACCACATCGCGCAGGGCGTCCGCCGATTCGCCGCGATACCAGCCGGGACCGGCGACGAGTCCGGCCCGCACGCCGGCGACACCACCCCGGTCGACCGCCGTGTCGTCGGCGGCCTCCGCCGGTCTGATCCCCTCCCGGTAGACGGTGCCGGCGAACGTGTCGACCAGTTCGGCGCAGTCCTCCAGCAGGAGCGCGTCCAGCAGGGTCCGTTCACCGACGACCTCGTCGAGGACCTCGTCGAGTCCCCGCACCGTCAACCGGACCGGCTCGCGCGCCGGCCGCGCCGGCTGCGGGCCGGTCTGCCCGGCACCCTCCGGCCGCTCCTGGTAGGCCGGTGGATCGTTGTGGGCGGCTGAGGTCGACGTCACCGGGTCCCGCCGGCCCGAGGTCTCCAGCCGCAGGTTCCCGTTGGCGTACGTGCGGACCCGCGGCCGGTCGGCCACGATCGCGGCGAGGTCGACCACCTGGTAGGTCCGTTGCCGGCCGTCCGAGAACTCCACCGGCACGTCCCGTACGTACCGGCCGGGTACCGAGATCCGGGTCTGGACGTACCGGTCGTCGGGGTGCAGCACGGCCAGTTCCTGGCCGCGCAGCCAGCCGCCGGCGGTGCGCGCGGTGGCCTGCCCCAGCGCCGCCGGTAGCGGAAGCCAGCGCGGTTGATCAGTCACCGGCAACGGGGCGCTGTCGAAGGCCCGGCGGGCCGCGGCGAACACCTCGGGCGCCACCGGTGCGTCCGCCTGGGCGAGCGTGTGCACCGCCGCCTCAGCCGAGTACGCCCGGCCACCGGGCCGGGGGCCACCGGTCAGGTCGGTGAGCAGTGTGGCCAGGCTCGACCGGCGGATCTCGGCGACACCGCGCTGGTCACGGTTGGTCCAGACAGGCGCACCGCCCTGCCGCGCCGCCCAGTGGTGGGTGGTATCGCGCCCCCCGACCTTGCGTTGCTCGCGTCGCTCGGAGACCACGACGGCGTGCTGTTCCAGCGCCTGATGGAACGGGGTCTCCGGCCACGGAACGTCGCCGGGTGGATAGGGCAGCACCACGATCGGCTTGCGTTGACCGTCGCCGGTCGGCGGGAGCATCGACTGCACGTACTGCTCGACGGTGATCCACTCACCGTTGGCCGTCGATCGCAGCAGCGTCCCGGGCGGGTGCCCGTCGACCGTCTGGTCGTTGAGCAGCCCGGTCTCGACGCGGATGCGATCGAGCGAGTCCGGCGGGATGCTGTCGAGCAGCACGCTCCGGACCGTGGCGTTCGCCTCCGTCGCCACCAGCCGCCCGTCGGCGTGCTCGTTCACCCAGAGGTCCACCTCGCGGCGGACCGGGCGGCCCTGCGCGTCCAGTTCGGTCAGGAACTTGGGAGCCAGGACCACCAGGTCCAGATCCGATTCCGTACCGGAAGCGGGCAGGGTGACCGCTCCGCCGAGCAGCCCGTCGGGCAGCTGCACCTCGACGGTCCGCTCGCCCGGTTGCGGCACCGGCCGCAGCGTGCCCAGCCGCAGCCAGTCGCGGACCCAGCGGAGCCGTTCGCCCGGGTTCTCCGCGTCGCCGATCGGCACCCGTACGGTCGGGCCGAACGGGCCACGGTTGGGCGCGGCCGGCGGGACCGTGACCGAGTACGCCGGCAGCAGCGGATACTCGCCGTCGTCCAGCCCCTGCTCCGCGGCGAGCCGCGCGGCCAGGGACGCGTCGGTGTAGCCGTACCGGTTGGGCTCACCCCGCAGCCGGGCACGAACCTCGGCGTGCAGGTCGATCGGCGGCGGCGTGGTCGCCCTGGCCACGGTCAGCGCCGTCGGCAGGTCCTCGTAGAGAGCCCCGTGCAGGATCCACCGCGGGCCGGACCGCCACCCGATCCAGTCCCATACCGACGGCGCGGCCGGCGCCGACACCAGGACCGCGGCCGGAACCGGTTCACCCCGGCGGCGCCGTTCGTCGACCATCGCCTGGATGTCGCGTGCAGCCGTCGCCGACCGGCTCAAATCGGCGTCGTGGAGGTAGAGCAGCAGGACGCCGTCCGTGCTGGTGGGGAGCAGGTCGTCGAGCAGTTCGGAGACCTCGACCAGGCCCGTCGGACCGGTGGTCGCGAGATGCGGTGGGTCCAAGGCGACCGACGGCAGCACGGCCGCCAACACGGTCGTGCCGGGCGGTGCGGTGAGTCGCCGGGCGGCGGTCTCCAGGTCGGCCACGGCGATCGGGCTCCCCGCCGGTGGCGGGAGCAGCCGTACACCGCCCGGCAGATCCCGGGTCCAGGCCGGCTTGGGGTGCAGCGGCTCGTCGGTCAGGGCGCTCTGCGGGGGATCGGGGAAGGAACCCGAACCGGCTGCCGGACCCGGTTCCGTGGGGACCGGGTCGGAGACCTGGTCGGCGGGGGCGGTGGGTGGTGGTGTGCTGGTGAGGGCCATGCCCGGGGAGCGGCGCGTCGGCGGGTCGAGCAGCGCGTGAGCCGTCCGGGTACCACCGCCGCGCCCGGCGGGGTCACCGTCGTTGGGGGGCGCCGGTAGCGGCGGCCGCGACGTGGCGTTGGCCGGTAAGCCGGCAGGCGGTTGTGGGAGCGCACGCCGAAACGGCCGGGGCGCAGTGGTTGCACCGGTCATGGCCGACGTGATGACGGGTCGTACCGGATTCGGAACGGCCGAACCTTCGGGCGACCGCGAGGACATGTTGGGCAGCGGATACGGCAGGGCTGCCAGGTGTGCCCGTTCCTGCGCCTGCCGTGCTCGCTCTTCGTGGCTCCGCGACGCTCTGCTCGACCCGGCGGCCACGGCGCCGGTGGTGGTGGATGTGGACGTGGCGGGTGTGCCGGGCTGCGGCAACGGCCGCGGCCGCCGCGGAGCGCCAGGCGGAGGCGGTGTGCTGTACGTCGGCCCTTCGACCGGGTTCGACGTGATCGGGTCCGCCGCGCTCGGATCGAGCCCGGAAGGCTCGGCCGGATCGGCGTCGGGGCGCGCGAGAAGGGCCAGGTCGGGTGGAAGTTGTGCGGGATTGAGAATCAGTCCTTCGCGGCGTCGCCTGCGCGTCTCGCGGGCGCCTCTCGCCTCGGACTCCTCGCGGGTCGGCTCTGCAGGGCCGCCGGATTCTCGCCCGGGGTCTCCGGGATCGTCCAGCGGGATCAATCCGCTGTAGTGGAGCAGGGCGGATTCGAGCCACACGCGGATGACCTGCCCGGGCTCGTTGGCCTCCACCGCCGAGTACCCGTCGGGGTTGCCGCTGCTGGCGACGACGAGCCCCATGCCGAGGGCATTGGCGAGGAGTACCGCGTAGCCGTCGCCGTACGGGCTGTTGTACGTGTTGGACCAGTTGGCGACGGCTGCCGCCAACTCCTCGCGGTCGCGTCGCGAGATCGGATCGTCGAGCCCCGAGTAGTCGGGAACCGCCCCGTCGGCTTCGGCAGCCTCGATCTCGGCCATCCTGGAGTTCCGGACCGCCAGACCTCCGAAATCGTCGTCCAGCCCGAACGCCCGGGGATCACGAACCATCCGGGCCAGGCGCCCGGCGACCGCTCTCATCGCCGCTTCTCGCGGACCCCTGACCGCATCCGAGGTCACCTCTGCCACGCGCCCGGCTCGCACCAACTCGGCGGCATGCGTCAGCCAGGCGACGTTCGCGGCGTCATCAGGTGTGGTGGCCGCACCCGGCCGGGTCAACAAACCGGTGAGCTGGGTGGGTGCGGAGATGAAGGTCGAGACGAGCAGGCAGAAGCCGTCGGGCGGTACCTCGATTCTGGCCATCGGCGGGGTGCCCACGATGGTGTCGATGGCAGGCAGGGGCTCCGCAGCCATCTCACGCCCGTTTTCGGACGGCTCGGCGGCAGTGGTCACCGGCACCGGCGGCAGTGGCCGTGGCGTCCCGAAGGCCGTACTGGACGCACCGGCGCCACCGGACAGGTACGAGGCCCCGACCCGTTCCGAGTTCGCCGGCTCGGCGATGCCCGCATTCAGCGGAAGGAAGATCCACTCGACCGGCCCGTCGGGCATCCGGGCCAGCCCACCCCGCTGCACGTCGAGGAACGTCACCCCATCCCAGTCGTGGAACACGTTGAGCGCGCGGATGTTCCCGCCCGCACCGTCCGGCGCCTGCTCGCGGACCACCACGACGCCCCGGGACCCGAGCGGAGCAGCCTCCATCACCTCGCGGATCGACTCAGGGTCGGTGCGATAGACCGGTGACTCGGCTCCGTCAGGCAGACCCAGCTCTTCCCGCTGATAATTGAACAGGTGCCGTTCCGGCTGCGGTACGTCCGGTAGGACACCGAAACCGCCGGGGCGCACGTAGCTCATGTCCGAGGCCATCGCGGTCAGCACACTGTTCCTGCGGGAGCCGGCGTTCTTCACCGACTCCAGCCACGGGAACGACAGCCGTGCCGACGCATCATCTGCCCCCGTCCAGGAGATCGGACGGCCCGAACCGGCTCCCCTCTCCCGCCCGGGACCGGCCCTGTCCTGACCGGCGCCACCGCGGTCCTGTGTCGAGCCCTCGGCCTGCGCCGCCTCGGCCGCGTGCCGTAGCTGCGTCTCCAACACGTCGACGCTGTCCAGCACCGCCTGGATGGTGGGGTTCAGGCCGGGCTGGGGCACCGCCCGCAGGTCGTCGACCTCGTCGCGCAGCTGCCGTAGGTCGTGCAGCGCGCTCTGGACGCGTTCCTGGTGGCGATCGGACGGGGCCTGGCTGCTGAGGTCGTGCAGGGCGACCAGGATCCCGGCTGCGGCTTCCGTGCTGAGCAGCGAAGCGCCGTACTGGGACATCTCGGTTACCGCTTCGATAGCGCGGACGCCGCCGACCAGCTCGCTGAAGTCATCAGGTGACGTCGTCCCCAGCCACCACTGGAGGGCGTCCTGGATCCGTGGTATCCGCTGCTGTTCCCTGCCGTCTCGCCCGGTGCCGGAGACGTCCAGGTCGCTCATCAGATCGTCGGCGAATCGTTGCCGCAGGGAACCGGAATCCGCCGGGCCGCCCGCGCCGGTGCGGGGGCCGTCTTCGGGATCACCCGGCAGGTCCGGCTCGCCGCTGCCTACGGTGGACATCCTGGCTTCCATGCTCGCGACCGAGAGCTGCGGAGAGAGGAAGAGTCCCCCGTCGGGGGCGACCAGGAAGAATCCGGGCTCTGCCTCTCCCTCTCGTCGCTGGAGTCCTATCGAACGTCGGCCCCCCATCGCGCCGACGACTGCTGTTCCGTTGGTGGCCCATACCGGCCGGCCGAGGGTCTGCGCGAATTCCCGGCTGTTCGGCAGGGCGACACACGCGAACAGCAGCACGCGCAGATTGTCACCGTGGGTCTCGACCGCCTGCTGGTAGCGAGGGTCCGCCAGTACGTCCCGGCCGAGAGTGGTGCCGTCGACGACGGCGTAGGCGCTCGATTCCCGCCCGAACCAGTTCCGCTCCACCGCGACGCCGAAATCGAACTGGTTGGCGTGGGCCTCCACGATGAAGGTTCGTTCGTCGATGTCGAACGGGAGACGTCGCAGCTCGTGTTGCGCCTGACCGTCACGCCCCAAGGTGCGGAGCGTATACCTGCCATCGAAGGTGACGGTGGCCCAAGGGCTGTTCGTCTGCTCCTTCTTGTTCTTGTAGGTGATGCCGATCGCACGCTTCTCGTAGGACGGGAGATACGCACCCCTACGGTCCTTGACCCACCAGTCGATCGTGCCGGCCGTCGCCATCGGCCTGGGCACGAGGTTCAGCATCCGGTTACGCCGCGACCGCATCCACTTCAGGTATTCGGTGGGCATTCGCGGCTCACTCGTCGAGACCAGGCCACGAGTGTCGGCCCGACGAGGTCCCAGCCTGCCGGAGGCCAACTCCGCGAAGGTACGACCCTGGAGATCGGGCAGCACAACGTTTCGATGCCCGACGACGTTCTGACGCGAGACGCCGACGATCGTGACATTGGCGAAGTCTCGCGGGCTCACCCACACCGAGTCACTCTGGTGGCCGTCCCTGACGAACGCCTTGCCAGGACCGACCGCGACCTCGATGACATACGCGCGTGAGGCACCGGACTTGGGTCTCAGGGTGCTGACCTCGAGCGGTCGTCCGGCGCGGACATCGGAGAGTGCGCGGGCGAGCTCCGCCGCTGTTCCCCGCCACGTCAGGTAACCGCGAACACGTTCAGGGACAGCCACGCGGACGCCGTCGACCAGCGCGGGGGTGGTGGGCGCCGGTTCACCGGGGAGCGGAGCGGTGGTCCGAGGTGCGATCTGCGCCAGCCCGCCGGTCTCGTCGAGAGCCAGTCGTACCGGGCCGGCGAATACAGCGGGGAGTGGCCGGGTGGCCCTCAGCCGGTCGTCGAGGCGGAAGACGGTGAAGGCGTTCCCGTGTCGGGACTGGGTCTCGATCTGCACGAACCGGCTCTGATCGACGCGCTGGACGAGCACGACGTGCATCGGGTCGTTGGGCGTGTCCACCCAGACCGCGGTCACGTCGCCGGTGCGCAGGTCGTTCAGCCGGCTCAGGTCGGCGTACTGGAACCGCCCGCCGAGCTGGTCTGCGACCGTGTCGATGGGGCGTTGTCCGGTGAGGTCGTCGCGTCTGCCGGGGCGGGCTCCGAGTGCGCGCAGGGTGTCCCGTACGCGGGGAGCGCAGTCCGGGGTGGTGCCGTCCCACCCGGGTAGTACGGCGATGGCGTCGCGTACCGCCCGGGAGACCTCGGCGGAGGAATCGGTGGATGACGCCGTGGTGGTGCGGTTCATGCCGGGCGAGCGGCTCATCGGCGGGTCGAGCAGCGCATGGACGGTTCGGGAATCACCGCCCTCGGGCCGCCGGGGGTCGTCGGTCCGCGCGGCCGCGCTGGCACCATTCGCACCGGGAGGAGGCGGAACCGTCCGGGCCGGTCCACCTTCCGGGCCTCGTCCCGCGCTGAGCCCTGTCGTCCCGCGGCCCGAACCATCCGGATGCCGCACCGGCGACTCGTCCGGGGCGTCCGGCGTCGTCCCCGGCTCGCTCGCCGGGGCGGTGGTGGAGTCCGTCGTCCCGTCCGGCGGCCGGACAGGTGCGGGCGGGGCGGGCGGCGTCGGCGGCAGGGCCGGGCCGTCCTGCTCCGGGCGGCGGGCGAACCCTTCCGGCACGGGGCGACGGTTCTCCACCGTCGTACCCGACGGGTCGATGAACAGGATCCGGGCGTCCGACGGGTCGCCTGTCACAGGTGCCCAGCCGTCCGCCGTCGCGTCGTCCGGGACCGGGATCAGCCGCCCGTCCCCGGTCTCGTGCGGGTCGGTCCAGAAGATGCGACCTTCGGCGGTGTGGTAGACGGTGGAGGCGCGTTCGTCGCCGTCGCCGTCCCGGTCGAGGACGAGCGCGCTGCCGCCCGGCCCCAACCTGCGTACCGTCTCGGGCACCGCCTCCCACGACGCGGTCCGGCTCCAGTGGTCGACGCGGGAGAAGTCGTCGGCATCCGGTCGAGTCCCGGTGTTCACGTGTTCCGGGCCGAGTGGCGGGCGCACCCCGGCCGGGTACAGCTGCTCGGCGAGGGCACCGAGGACGGCCAGCTCGTCCGCGTCCGGCCCGACCGACTCGACAGCCAGGCCGGTGGCCTGGAGCAGACGCGCGGGGGTGAACACGCGCCCGTTCACGCGCAGGCTCTCCCGGCGCGGGTCGCCGGGACTCAGCAGGTCCTCCGGCGAGCGCTGGCTCTGCCCGTACAGGCCCTCCGGCGACGCGACGGTCACCGTCCGGCCGTCCGGCAGGTGCACCACCAACGTCAGTCCGTAGCGGTAGAACCTGTGCCGGGCCTTGTGCTCCGTGTTGCGCTCGGCGACCTCGGCCAGCTCCGCTGTCGAACTCTCCCCGGCGTGGCTGCCCGTCTTGCCGCCGAACCGGGCCCCGGCCGACCTGGTCTTTCCGCCCGGAACGGCGGCCGCGTCGACCGTCGCTCCCACGTCCCAGCCGTGCGAGGAGTCGCTCTCCACGACGGGCTTGGTCTCCTCCTGGGTGTACCGGCGGGCCTTGACCGTGGGGTCCACCGGCATGCCGCTCCCGTCGAGCAGCTGCGCGACCTCGGTCAGGACGACGCCGAGACGGACGTCGGTCCCGGGCACCCGGTACCGGTGGGTGAGCAGCTGCTGGATCCGGGGGCGCAGTTTCGTCTCCGCGATGAACTGTCCCGGGTCGACGAGGACGTCTCCGAGGGAGAACCCGGTGAGGCCCAGCAGGTGGCGGAACACGAGTTGCCCGAGCGGGTTGGTCGGCGCGACCTTGGCCGAGACCTGCGTCGGTGAGCCGCCCGGCTCGAGCGCCTGGATCAGGTCCCGGCCGAGCTGCTCGGTGATCGGCAGCGCGATCGGGATGAAGGTGGGGTCCGCCGCGACGAGGTAGTTGAGTCCCGCCCGCTGGGGTGAGTCGACCGGCGCCGCCGGGTCCATCGGCTGGTCGTCCGCCAGCACGGGCTCCCACCGCTGCGCGCCGCTGTCGGCCGGCCCGGTCAGGAACGCGGGAAGCAGCCGGCGGACCGATCCCGCCGCCAGTCGCGGTTCGATCGTCTCCCAGGCGTTGCGCTGCGGGTCGACGAGCGCGCGCAGCGCCGGGAATCCGGTCGCCACGGGCAGCAGCAACGACCGGACCGTGTTTCCGATCACCTCCAGCCGCAGCGGCAGCCGATGCGTGTAGCGCATCTCGACGGTGAAGTGGACCTGATTGTTCAGCTCGTACGAGCCGGAGGTGCCGTACCGGAAGATGTCCTTGGTGGCGTGCTCCTCGCCGTGCTCGCGGGAGGAGCCCCAGTCGTAGTCGAGCCGCACGGTGCCGCCGCCGACGCCGCCGGGACCGGCCCCACGCCCCCGACCCACGAAGCCGACCTTGGCCGACCAGCCCGACGACTCACTCTCCTCCGTCGAGTCGTACCCCTGACCGCGCAGGGTCAGGTTGACCTCGGGCCGGGGCCGGTCGGACGTGACGGCACCGAGGGACGCGCTGACCCGTACGAAGAGGTAACCCGTGCCGAGCAGCGTGCCGGGCACGACGAACCACTCCTGCACGCCGCCGCCGAACAGCTCGAACGCCTCCAGTTCGAGCGCGTCCAGGGAGAACGTCTTGGTCAGCGCCTTGCGCAGCATCGGTGGCGGTCCATGGCCCTCGGGCGGCAGGACGCCCCGCTCGGTGAGCGTGTCGAGGATCAACTGCAACGGCGGATCGTCGGTCCGCAACCGTTCGACGTGGCTGGCGGCGCGGCCGAGCTGAGGGTCCAGTTCGCGATGCGGCGCGGGCGATTCCGGGAGCGCGACGGTGCCGGGCAGCCCCAGCTCGTGAGCCATCCGGTTCGGCACCTGGAATTCCATGCCGTGCTGGACGTCGATCGTCGCGTAGCGCTGCACGGACGCCGGGGCCGAGCCGCGCCAGCCCTTGACCGACACGGTGAACCGGACCAACCGGGACCGGTAGCTGTGCACCAGCCCCTTGTAGGTGGCACGGGTGATGTCGATGCTGCCGGATCCACCGGACGCGGAGCGACCCACCTCCCCGGAGGCGTGCGCGGAGAGGTAGCCGCCGGCCATGTTCGACGCTGCCGAGTCGTCGGTCGTCTGACGGCCGCCGGAGTAGTAGGCGCCACCGCCCGCGCCGACCGAGAACGACTGCTCGGTCCCTTCCGTGACGTCGAACTGGGACGCTGCCTGGGAGTACTGCTCGATCTCCACCCCGTCGCTCGTTCCGAGGTGAAGCACGTCGTGCACCGAGGCCGAGACCTCGGCCTCCACGGTCAGGCCGTCGCGGGTGCCGAGCGAGATGGTCCACCGCTGCTCGGTACTGGTCAGGGCGGGCAGGTTCGCGCTCAGTTTGGTGGGCACCGCCAGTTCGGCGTCCCAAAGCTCGGCGGGCCAGTTCGACGGATCGAGATGCCAGCCGGTGGCCGCGCCGTGCACCTGCCCGTAGAGCCGCGCCACCGTGGCCGGAAGCTCGGGCAGCTCCGCGAAGCGGGGATACACCCCGGCGACGCCCTCCCGATGGAACGGCACCGCCCCCGGTGACGGCGGCGGGGGGCTGTTCCCGTACATCCGCACCGTGACCCCGACCGCGCCGATCTCCTCGGCGGTCGGCGTCGTGGCCGGCAGATGCTCGACCGGTACGACCACGTGCTGCTGGACGTCCGGGCCGTCGATCAGCCATCTCGTGGCCGCCCCGTCGTCCGGCCAGACGGTGATCTCGTACGCCAGGTGGTAGTCGTGCTGGACGACGTCCTTCGTGGTCTCCGTACGCCGGTAGCTCTTCAGCGTCCGCGAGTGGCCGCGTTCCGTGCTTCGCTCGTACGACCCGTCGACGTGCAGCCCGGGCAGCTGTCCCCGGATGTTCCGGCCGTACCCGAAGACGGCGTTGGCCGAGACCCCGCCGTGCAGCCGCTGCTTGTTGGTGACATCCGCGCTCACCTTCGCCGTCGACATGGCCCGGTTGTTGACCGGCATCGGGTAGCTGCTGCTTCCGATCCACTCCCGCGGATGCGCGGTCACCAGCACCTTGTACCGATCGCCGTCGATATCGAACGTGGTGAAGATGCCCGCCCGTACCCGAGCCGGGTCGGCTTCCAGCGCCGGCAGTCCGTAGCGGATGGCCGCGAGTCGTTGCACCTCCGCCCAGGATCCCGATTCCGTGACGAGGCCGCCCGCCTCGATCCGGCCGCGTAGCGCACGGACCTGACCGACGGTGTACCGCAGCGCGGCCAGCACTTGGGGCATGACCCGGCTGCCACCGGGCAGCTGGTGGGTGGTGCCCGGCCCGTCGCCGCGCCGCGCCGCCATGAGCAGCGGCTCCCGGTCGGCTGCCCTGTCGGGCCGCAAGGGGGTACGGACCTGCGGTGCGTCCCGCCGGGGCGTGCCGAGTCGGTTCGTGACGCGCTCGGCGCTGACCGGTGCCGTCGGTGTCACCGTCGGCGCGGCAGCCCCATACCAGAGCGGTTCGGCCGTCGCCGGCAGCGGACTGCCGTGGTGCGTCCGTTCGAACGCCTCGGCGTCGGTCGTCGGGACGCCGAACTCGGCCATCACCCGTGCGTCGAACCACGGGATCCGGTGCGTGCTCGAGTCCACCCGGACGTTGACCGACACGTCGGCCGCGTACCTGGTGTGCTCGGCGGAGCGGACGAGGACGGTGTGGTTCATCGCTCCGCCGCCGACGTCCTGCGCCGCCGACCTGCCCCACTCCAGACCGGCGTTCGGCCCGATCCCGCCCCGGTTCGTATCGGACGCGTTCGCGGTCAACCCGCTCGGGACGGCCCGGAGCGCGAGCCCGAAGGAGTAGGAGCCGGACCGGGTCTCGGAGTCCCCCTGCGCGGCCCCCAGGTCGTCGCGGACGGTCACGCCGTCGACTTCGCCCAGCCGTTGCAGTCGACGCACGACGAGCTCGACGGTGACGTAGCCCCGGAAGTCCTTGCTCACGCCGATCGGCACCGTCAGCTGCTCGGACATGTCCCCGCCGTTGAGCAGCCACCGGCTGCGTCCGCGCGCGGTCCGTTCGTTGAGCAACTGCTGGGTGACGTGCTGCGAGACCGTCGCCGCGGCGTCCGCGGGCAGATCGTGGTCGCGTAGCTGCCGGTGCAGCGCCGCGACGGTCGGTGTGAAGTCGATCGCGGTCAGCACGTCGTGCGCCGTCGCCGGTCCCGGCCGCGCCTGCCCGTCCGCGTCGACCGTGACGTTGCCCCGCGGCCGCTGGTCCCGCCCGACGTACTGCTCCGGGAACTTCACCACGAGCATTCCGTCATCGGAGTCGAGCCGATGGGTGTCGCCCCAGTGCCGCCCGTCGACGAACACGTCGACCGCCAGCCCGCTGGCGTAGCTGGGCCCGCCGTTGAAGAAGAGCTTCCGCCCCGAGATCACCCGGTCCGACGAGCTGACGGAGTGCGAAGTGGCGTACTCGGCCTCCAGCGGAAGCCCGACCGGCATGAACTGGAACTTGTTGGGCAACTTGAGGATCAGGTCCGGGCCGGTGGCCACCTCGTTCGGTTTCGCCTGCTCCCGAGCCGAACTGGACGCGGTCGAGTTGAAGGCGACCTCGAACCTGGTCCCCTGTACTGGGCGCGCCGCCACGGGCTTCGCCGCGTGCAGCCGGGGCTTGATCCAGACCAGGCGGCCGTCGATCACCCCCGTCCAACCCTCGCGCAGCAGCTTGTCCCACCGGTCGACGTTGCTGTCGGCGGCAGCCAGGTCGACCAGTGCGGCCGCGGTGACCGCCGGCGTGGGCCGCCCATCCAATGTCGCTGTCGGGTACCCGTCGATGCCGAGCAGCGCGGTCAACCGCGTTCGTACGCCGTTGCGCAGGTGCTCCGACTCGGTGACCGTGGCGTTCGGCGCGTCGACCGGCAGCGCGGCCACGATCTGCTCGGCGACCCGGCCCGGGTCCGTGTAGCCGGCCGACTGGATGCTCATCGCGCCGGTAGCGCCGTGCTCGATGTACCACGGCGGGCGCGGGCCGTCGTCCGCCGGATCCTCCGGGACCGAGGCCGGCTCCTCCGGGATCGAGGCCGGCTCCTCCGGGGTCGAGGCCGGCTCCTCCGGGGTCGAGGCCGGCTCCTCCGGGATCGAGGCCGGATCTTCCGGGGTCGAGGCCGGCTCCTCTGGGACCGAGGCCGGATCTTCCGCGGTCGAGGCCGGATCCGCGGGTGACTCGGGGACCGAGGCGGGGTCGGTGACGTCGCTGGATACGACGGTGACCGTCGCGGGGCCGGCGGGGGGCTCGGTCGTCACGGGCGGGACGGCCGGCGGTGCGGTCGCCGGGTCGACGGGCGGCTCCTGCGGACCGGCCTCCACCGCCCACCGGGCGCGCTCGGTCAGCTCGTCGACGACCTCCGGGTCGAGGCCCTCGCGCAGGAGCGGGTTCACGGGTTCGACCGGCAGATCGACGACGAAGCGCTGTCCCGGTCGCGGTCCGGCCGGCGGTGGCTCGGTGCGCTCGCCGTCCGGGACGCTGGGTGGGTCCGTCGCGTCCGGAACCCGGCCCTGGGCATCCGATCCGGGCGGCGTCCGGGTCGCCGGTCCCACCGCCGGCTCCGGTCGTGCCGGCCCGTCAACGGGTGGGATCGTCACGGGCGGGGGGACCAGGGCATCGTCCGTGACGGTTGTTCCGTCGTCGTCCTGGTCCCGGCTCGACGTGTCCGGCGGGTTCTGCGCCACGTCCACCGGGGACGGGTGCGTCGCCGGTGGCGTCTGCGGGGAACGCGCGGTGGTGCGCAGCGCGCCGTACCGGTGGTCGGTCGGTGCGTCGACGATGGAGCGCGCGACCGATGCGGATTCGGGCCCGTTCGGGAGTACCACGGGGCTCGGCTTGCCGGTGCCGGACCCGTCGGCCTGCGGCGACCCGACGAGCGGGATCTCGCGTCCCGTCGGGTCGAGGATGAGCACCCGGGCGGCGAGGGCAGAGCCCAGGTCGTCCCGCGTGACGAGCCGGTTCCCCTTCGGCCGCTGCGGCTCCAACCACTGAAGCGGTTCGAGCAGGTCGGTGGTGTGGTAGAGCGCGAAGGCGTGGCCGATGCCGTTGGGCTGCTGCCACAGCACGAGCGCCATGCTGCCCGGTCCCGCCGCCGTGACGGCCGACTCGACGTCCTCCCAGGACGGGACCCGGTGCCACCTGGCGTCGCCACCGAGCCGGTCCGCCACGTGACCGGTGCCGATCTTCGAGTCGTCGGTGCTCCGCCGGGAACCGGCGATCGGTGCCCGCCGCTTGAAGACCAGTCGCTGTAGGTCGTTCACCTGGTCGACGCAGAGCTCCGGATTCGGCGGTGCGCCCGGGCGTCCCGGCCCGCGTACCTGGTCGGCGACCTCGTCGACCACCCGTTCCACCCCGGCGCGGTCCAGCCGCACGGCCGGCTGCAGCCCGAACGGTGTGGCCTGCGATGTGACGCGGGACGGGCCGTCGCGGTCCGGGCCAGGTGGCGCGTCCCGACGTGTGCTGCCGCCGTCCGGCCGTCGCCCGGCGAACTCGTCGGTTGTCGTACGGGCCGTCGGATCCGAAGGACCCGCAGGCGTGGGCGTCGGCACCTCGGCGGAGGGCCGGAAGGGGTTGTTCGTGCCGGTGCGGTCACCTGCCGGCGTCGGCACCTCCATGGCGCTGCGGAAAGGGTTGTTCGACCCGCTGGTGGACGCCGGTGCCGGCACCTCGGCAGCGGGCCGGAACGGGTTGTTTCCCGTCCGGACACCGTCCGCAGGAGTGGGAACCTCCGCAGACGTACGGAGCGGAGTCCGCACCCCGGACGGCCTGTTCTCGGCGCCGGATCCACCGCCGGTGGCGTCCCGTACCGGCGTGGGCTGGCTCGTCGGGCCGTTCGACCCGGTGACGCCGTTGGCCGCCGTGCCGGCGCCGGTCGAGGTGGTGGTCGCTGCGGGTCCGCCGGTGCCTGGACCGGTCGAAGTGGTGGTCGCGGCGGGTCCGCCCGTGCCGGGACCGGTCGGGGTGCCCGTGCTCGGTCCGGTCGTGCTGGGTCCGGTCGTGCTGGGTCCGGTGGCGCCGGGTCCCGCGGCGCCAGGTCCTGCGGTGCCGGCCGGGGCCGGCGATGGCGTTCCGCTGACCGGGGGAGCGTTCCAGGAACCGCCCGCAGCCGGCGAGCCGCCGTCCGTGGACGCGCCGCCGCCTTGGCCTGGCAGGCCGGTCGTGTCGGTCGGCACGCCCGGGTCGAAGCTCAACTCGACGGGCACCACGGTTATGGGCGGCGGTACGTATATGCCGTCGCCGTCCGAGGCCGTCGAGTCCGGGGAGTTCGTCGCCCCGTTGCCCGTCGTGGCGTCTCCGTGGGGGGAGCCCGGCCCATTCGAAGGGCCTGTCACCCCGCCGCCCGTGTGCTGAGAGTCCACGTTCGGGTTGTTGGTGACCGGTGATGGCCCGTCGTCACCGGCACCCGGCCGCGTGCCGCCCGCCGCACCCGTGCCGGTCGGGCCGTTCCCGCTGGTCGAGCCGTTCCCACCGGTCCCACTTGTCGAACCCGTGCCGCCGGTCGAACCCGTGCCGCCGCCGGAGCCGGCACCCGCGGCGGTGCCTCCGCCGGATGTGCCTCCTCCACCGCCCGTCGATTCCGAACCGGTCGGCCCGGGCGTACTCGTCGGCGGCGACGTGGCGTCCTCGTACGAAGGCGGAGGCGGCTCGTACAGCGGGAGCGGCTCGTCGGGGAACTGATCACCGCCGGTGGACCCGCTGGTCGTCGCGGGCCCGCCGTCCGGTCCGTGAGTCTCCAGCCGCAGGCGGGTTCCCGCCGCCGTGCCGAGTCCGCTGAGCAGGCCGGAGAGCGCTCCGGAGACGAAGGTGGCCGGCGTGCTGCTCCACTCCCAGCCCTCGCCGGTCATCGCACCGTAGGTGCCCTCGCCGACGACCTCGGTGGCACCCTCGTGCAGCGTCTCCCCGGCGAGCGAGTCGTGGCCGCCGGCCTTGCCGTTCTGCCGGTACGGGGGCGGGAGGTCGGGGTCGTCCTTCGTGTACGGGGGAGGGGTGTCGCCGTCCTTCGAGCCGGAGTACGTCGGCGCGTTGTCGGACTCCTTCACCACGGTGTCGACGACGGGATCCTTGACCGGGGGTGGCAGCGGGCCGTCGTCCTTGACCGAGTTGGGGGTGGGAAGGTCGTCCGCGGCTCCCTTCCCCGGACCCGGGATACCGGCGCCCGGTACGTTTCCCTTGCCGAAGAGCTTGCTGACGATCGCGTTGCCGCCCGCGCCCAGGACGAGGCCGACCACGCCGATCCAGGCGCCGATCTCGGCGGCCTTCCCGGTCTGGTCCCAGTTCCAGCCCTTCTGGTGGCCCTCGGAGATCAGGATGCTCTGGGCGATGATGTCCATGAGGACCTGGAGGCCGACACCCATGACCTGGCTGAGCACCACCGCGTAGATGAGCTGGGCCAGCCACCTGCTGATCATCATCTTCTCGACCAGCAGGCGCATGGCGAGCTCTTCGAGGACTCCGGGGACGAGCCATGCGATCGCCAGCGCGATGGCGACCTCGATCATCAGCTGGATGACCGACAGGAAGATCATCAGCTTGGCGTACTCGACCTGGTTCGCCGTCTTGTCCAGCTCGTCGCCCATCCGCCGGACGTAGCGCGACGCGATGCCCAGAAAACCGTCCTCCGAGAGGAAGTCCTCCATCGAGTCGACGAAGGCCCGCTCGGACTCGCCCATCACCCCCTCACGGATGTTGTTGACCCCGGCGATGAGCAGCGGTACGACACGTTCGATGCCGTCGGCGGCGTCACCGAACGCTTCCGCGATCGCGCGCACCTTGTCGGGGTTGGTGGCCGGGAACTCCTCGCCGGAGAGCCACTTGAGGAAGGCGGCGGCGTCGTCCGACATCTCGATGTCCAGGGCCGTCACACCTCCTCGTCGCTGAGGGGGTCACACCGCCGCTGTGCGGTGTGACCCCCCGGGAAACTCGTTGCGGGCCGGCGACGGCCCGTGACTCAGTGCCGAACGATGCTGTCGCCGGACGGCGTCGCCAGGTCGACGTTGGTCTCCTCCACGCGGGACAGTAGCGAACGCAGGGAGTCCACCTTCGTGCCATCTCCCCTGGAGAGGCGGACGAGGCCGTCGATGATCGACGTGACCAGCTCGACCTGGGTCTTGAGCCCGTCGTGGATCTGCTTGTCGACCTCGGCCCGCACCCCGCCGGGAGGGTTGTTCAGCTCGACCACGGAGGCGAAGTTCTTGTTCACCGCGAGCATCTCGCGATGCGCCGGTTCGAGCTTGCCGCTACGCAACAGATCGGTGTTGGCTCCGACACTAGCCACGGTTCACCCCCGGGTCCCCGCTCGCCGGCGCTTTGGCGCCGCCGAACGATTCGTTGATCGACTGCATCGCCTCGTCGAACATCTGATCAGCGGTTTTCTCGCCGCGCAGCAGACCGGCCAGCGGCAATCCGGGCGGCAGGATCGACTCGAACAGCTTCATCGCCTTATGCCGCGCCTCCTCCCGCGCCGACTTGACCGTCTCCACCAGAAGGCCGCCGAGCTCCGCCGGTGCCATCGTGCGGTACGCGTTCGTCGGGAACTTCACCTCGACGAGATCACCACGACCGTCCACAGTGACGCTGACGGCGCGGTTCTTGGCCGTCACCGTCGTCTGCGCCCCCGACATCTGCTGCTCGACACCGCTGATCGCGGCCTTCTTCTCCTCGAACTCGGCGTACGCCTGCTCGATCCGGTCGTACAGCGGACTTGTCATCTGGTTCTTCCTCTCAGTTGCCGCGGCGGACCTGCTGGCCGCTGCCCCGACCGGGGCCGTACGGGGATCCGGGCGTCTGCGGTGCGGCCGGCGACCAGGGGGTGCGCTGCCCGCTCGACGGCTCGGTGACGTCGTCCCGGCCGATGACCGCGGGCGCCACATCCGGGTCGGTGCCCCAGACCTCCTCCTCCTCGGCCAGCCAGGTGGTGCGTTCACGCTCCTTCTCCTGCTGGTTGCCCGCCCCCATACCGCCCATCGGCGGCATCATGGGTGGGTAGCCCCCGGCGGGCCCGAACGTGCCGGCAGCACCGTTCGGGCCCGGCTGACCGCTGACGCCGGGGACCAGGTTGAAGCCGGTTCCACCGCCGCCGGCCGGCGCCGGGCCCAGCGCGCCGAGCATCATCCCGTTGGGCGAGGGACTGCTGGAGCCCCAACCCGAGCCTGTGCCGCCGCTGCCGAGGCCGGCCGTACCGAAGTCGTCGAAGTCGGAGTGCGAGCCCGGTGCTCCGCCGAAGAAGTCGTTGCCGCCGACCCCGCCGCCGCCCGGGCCGCCCAGACCCGGCAGGTTGCCGCCGCTACCGGCACCCCCGAGCCCGGGGAAGTCGCCGCCGGAACCGCCGAGCCCGGGGAAGTTTCCGCCGGCGCCCGGCCCGTCGGAGCCGCCGAGGCCGGGCACGGTGATGCCCGAGCCGGAGCCCGAGCCACCGGAGCCACCGAGGCCGGGGAAACTGCCGCCCGCGCCGGGGCCGCCGAGATCCGGGAGATCGCCGATGGACGACGGTCCCTCCTCGAAGTCGCCACCGGTGGTGGGCCCGTTCTGCGACGGCGGTTTGTCGTCGTTGCCCCGCGGACCGTTCAGGCCGCCGCCGAGGCCGGGCAGACCACCGAGACCGAGGTTGCCGCCGATACCGGCGCCGCCACCCGCACCGGATCCCGACCCGGTCAGGCCGTCCAGTCCCGAACCACCGCCGTTGCCGAACAGGCCGTCCGTGTTGAGGCCGCCGGTGCCGCCGCCCCCGCCGTTGAGCACGTCGTCCAGGCTGAGCCCGTCGCTACCGCCGCCACCGCCGCCCAGCAAGCTGCTCGCGTCGAAGCCGCCACCGCCGCCACCGCCACCGGTCCTCGAGAGGATGTCGTCCAGGTCGGTGCCGCCGCCTCCTCCGCCACCCTTGTTGAGGATGTCGTCCAGGTTGGTTCCGCCGCCTCCTCCGCCACCGCCCTTGTTGAGGATGTCGTCGAGGTCGAGGCCGCCTCCGCCGCCCTTGTTGAGGATGTCGTCCAGGTCGATCCCGCCCTTGTTGCCGTCGCTGTCCAGGTCGTCCTTCGACGGCGGCGGCGGCGTGTACGTGCGGGGGTCGACCAGGTTCCGGTAGGTCGTCTCGAAGCTGTCGTGCAGCTTGCGGTACTGCTCCGTCATCGCGTCGTTCAGCACCTTCGCCGCCTCGGCGTAGAAGGCGTGCATGTTGTTGTTCAGGTCCGACAATGCCTTGCCCGCGTCGATGAAGTCGTACGTCTTCGCGCCGTTGCCGATGTCGATGCTGATGGGCCAGGTTGTCAGATCCTCCCAGACCACGAGCTTGTGCTCGTTCCAGGCGCGGCCGTTCCAGTCGTCGGTCTCCTTGCCCAGGTCGTCGACCGCGCGCTCGATGTCACGCATGGCGGCCTCGACCATCGCCCTCGGGCTCCGTCCCGGGTGCGTGTCGAAGGCCTGCCACGCCTTGGCGATCTCCGTCAGGAAGGTCTGCACCGCGTCGCCGTTGCTGTGCAGCATCGCCACCCAGTCGTCGGCGGTCCTGAGGTCCTCCCGGAGCAGCAGCATCTCGTCGCGGAGGTTCGTGAGCGACTCGCGAAGCCCCTCCGCCGCCGCGCCCTTGAACCCGTCACCGAGATTGTCGACCTCGGTCTTCAGCTGCTGGGCGGCCGTGTCGAGCCACATCGCGAGGTTGTAGAAGCTCTCCGCGGACTCGTGCAGGGTCGCCGCGTCGAGCGGTGGCGGCATCGGCGGACGGAACAGCGCGTCGCCGGAACTCTTGTAGAACTGGTTCCAGTGGTCGTCCGGTGAGTAGTCGCCCGACTTCTCGAACCAGTTCACCTTCCCCTTGATGATGTAGTACGCGGCGTGGGACTTGCCGATGTACCCGTCGCCGTCGAAGTAGAACTCCTGCGCCGTCCGGCGGTAGAGGGTGAACTCGTTGTTCGCCGGTGTGCCCATCGGGTCGTCCCAGGGCTTCGCCTTCGAGTCCACGTAGAAGCCGGAGCCCGACAGGCTGATCCAGGTCGGCTGAGTGAACTGGCGCGTGTCCATGTCGGCTGCACCGAGCACCTCCCGCAGGCCCTGTTCCCAGGCCGGCAGGTTGTTGGACAGCGGATTTGGTTGAGTCATCGGGACCTTCGTTCACCGTGCGGTACCGGCGGCGTGAGCGGGTTCGGGACGTCGCGGAATCGATCAGGTGTTGTTGCCGGTGTTGCCCGAACCGGTCGGACCGTTGCCGAGGCCGGTGGACGACGCGTACGAGGTGTTCGCGTTCTCGATGTCGTCACTCGACGCGATGATCCGCTCGAGGTTCTGGCCGTAGCTCGACAGCTTCTGGTCGTACGCGGCGAGTCGCTGGTCGACCTGGCCGCCCACGGTCCGGACCCGCTCGCGCAGGTCCTTGCCCGCGGTGAAGTTGTCCGAGCCGGTGCGGACCACGAGGTTGTTCAGGTGGCCGCCGTGCGGGTGGGCCATGTCGTTGGGGTTCGCACCGGCCCGGACCGTGGTGACCTGGTTCCTGATCCCCTTCAGCTTCTGGACCACGCCGCGCAGATACGCCTCGTCGATCTTGATTTCTTTCGGCACCGCCTAAGTTCCTTTCCTCGATCTCTCGCTGCGGACAGGTCCCGGTCGGGCGGCTCAGGTGCTCCCGGGCCGCCCGACCGGCTCAGCCTGTGCCGGGATGATCCCGGGTCAGGCGACGAAGAGCGTCGCTCCCTGGCGGTCACCGGCGTGGTAGTTCTCGCCGATCTTGCGCAGCTCGGCGACGGCCTTCGCGGTGCCGCTGTTCACCTTCGTCATGCCGCCGTCCCACTTCTTCTGGACCTCGTCGTAGTTGGTGATCGTCTGGCCCGCGTTGCTGCTCACGAAGACCTGCACCTGGGACTTCAGCTCCTCCAGCGCCTGGCTCAGCCGCTGGGCGACGCTCTCCAACTGGCTCGCTGCGGCGTCGACGTCGGAGAGGTCGACGGTGTAAGTGGCCATTGTTCGCTTCCTTCCTGCCTGAGGTGTCGTACGGAGGATCAGTTGGTCCAGCTCGCCTTGGGGGTGAAGGTTTCCGTCTGCAGCGAGATGCTGGCCGCCGCCGCGACGTTGTCGTCCTCGGTGGAGTCCGTGATCGCGGCGAACCGTTGCATGGCGCCGCTGATGTCGCCGAGTCCGGAGCGGATCTCCACGATCCCCTGCGAGATCTCCTGGAGCCCCTGCTGGTAGCGCATGGACGCCTCGCCCAGCCAGCGGGCACCGAGCTCCGACGAGCTGCTCATCACCGTCCGCTCCGCCTGCTCCAGCTCGTCCACCATCCGCTGGAAGGCGTAGATGACACTGCTTCTGGTCTCGTCGTCGGATTTCTGCTGAGTCCAACCTGCCACGGCCCTGCTCCTCTCAAGTCTGCTGTCTCCGGGACGACTCCGACTGGAGCCGTCACCACCCTTCGTCTTGCTCGCTCCGATCGCGTGGCGACCGTCGGCTATCGCGTGCCGGCCACCCGCCGGCCTGCTGGGACGCCGATCACCCCCCGCCCGTGGCGGAATCCAGCAGCGGGCCGGTGGGCAGCATCTCCAGCAGCTGTCGGGGCACCGGGCGGGCCGTCGCCGGAGGGAAGCCGAGCTGGGTCGCCACCTCGCTCGAACCCACCGGATACTTGATCCCGGCGTCGGTCACCAGGTAGAAACCCGACCCGGCGGCCTGGTCCGCCCGGCCCGCCAGCACCAGGCCGCCGACCCCCGGCTGCACCGCGACCGCCTCCGCACTCGCGGAGGTACGGGTGACACCGACCCCGTCGTCGAGGGTGGCGGCCGAGGGGGCGGGCACGTCCACGGTCACCTCGACCGAGCCGTCCGCCATCGAGTGACGTACGCACCAGGTGCCGTGCTCCGGCGTCTTCGCCAGGCTGGGCGGGGTTGCCGGCAGCGCCGCCATCCAGTCCGGCTGCGGGGCGACCGGCAACGAGACCAGGGCGGCAGGGCTCAACTCGCGCGGCCGCACCGGCCGTCCGTCGTACACCCGTGCGGTCGCGGGGTCGGCGGCCACCATGGCGTACGCCATCGGGCTCAGCTCGGCCAAGCCGTTCTGCTGGAGCAGGTAGCGCCGCTCCGCGCCGTCCGGGGTGCGGGCCGTGAAGAGTTCACCGACGGTGCCACGCCGACCGTCCACCGTCGGCCCCGCGCTGCCCCGTCCGGGCAGGTCGGGCGGCGCGATGTCGGCCCCGACCGGTACGGACTCCAGCCAGCCGGCCTCCACCGGAAGCGCGTTGTGGTCGTAGCCGAGCACCCGGGCCAACCAGGGTTCGGTCAGCCGGTGCCGCCGCCCCCGCCAGACGAGGAAGCTGTGGTCGTTCGCGGTGACCAGGATCGCCTGGTCCCGGTCGAGTGGCCGGTCCCGGCGCGCGTCCCCGGTCGGCTGCTCGATGCGAACGGTGGTCGCCGTGAAGGTCGTGCCGGCGGCGTCCGGCCTGGCCAGCGCACAGACCGTCCATACCTGACGGTCGACGGCGGTGGTGGTCGGCAACGCGTCCGGGGCACCGGCGATGCCCAGCGGCTGCCCGTGGGCCACGTCCCGCAACGACTTCCGGGAGACCGTGACGACCGCGGGCTCGCCGCCGAAGAGCAGCCGTGCCGAGGTGTAGTTGAGGACGGGATGCAGCAGGCCGTCGTCGTAGACGTACCGGCTGCCGGTCTCCTTCTCCACCACCAGGACGCCGGGCTGCCGCCACTTGGTGGCCCCGCCGGGAAAGAAGAACCCGAAGATCACGAAGCCGACGAAGACCACCGCGGCCACGAGCACACCGGCGATCGTGCCGACCACCATGCGGCGGTTCGGGTTCTCCAGGCCGTCCGGCTCGGCGGCGACCAGCGCCCCGGTCAGCCGGCCCAGCACGTACGTCTGGGCCTGCACCTGGTCACGGCGGGACTGCACGGGTCAGCCCGCCAAGGCCCGGGCGGCCGCGTACGCGCCGAGCACGGCGAGCAGCGCCGGCAGCATGGCGACGGTCGCGGTGAGCTGGACCACGTCGCCGATCCGCGCCCAGTAGGGCATCAGCCGACGGTTGGGCAGGAACCGTCCCAGCAGGAAGAGCAGCGCGCCGGCCAGCGGCAGCAGCGTCACCGGCGCGAGCAGCCGGAGCAGCGACGGTGCCTGCGCCAGGCTGATCACGGTCAGCGCGACGAGCCCCGCCAGCGCCGGCAGGGCGTGCGCGAGCCGGTGCCACGCGCTGGTCATCGGGCGCAGCGCCAGCAGCCGCACGAGGGCGACCAGCCCGAGCAGGGTCCAGGCGGCCCAGCCGCCCGCGAGGGCCACGAGGAGCAGGCAGACGCCGGCCGCGACGGCCGCTCCGACGTACAGCCCCGTCATGTATCCGTCGGCCACGGCCGTGCGCTCCAGCAGCTGCTCGCTCGGCTCGGGATCGATCTCCTCCTGGAGGTGCTCCGGCTCGGTGGGCAGCGGCGCCAGGTGGATGCGGGCGAGACGGAAGGCGATCAGCGGGATGCGTACCGTCGCCACGGTGGCGGCCACCGCGACCACCGCCGCGGCCTGGCCCGCGTCGAGGCCGACGAAGGCCGACAACGCGGAGCCGACGGCGGCGAAGAACGCGCAGGTGACCACGGCGGTGAAGAGCGGTCCCGCCCAGCCGACCAGGACCGCCGCCAGCGGGGCCACCACCAGCGCGGACACCGATCCGGCGAACACCTCCGGCCCGCCCACGACCAGCGGGGAGCTGTCGCGGGTCAGATCGGGGGCGATCATCCCGGCCAGCGCGGCGAACCCGATCGCGGTCACCGCCGACGCGAGACCGAACGGCCGGTCGGCGCCGGCCCGGGTGAGCCCGAACGCGCCGGCCAGCGCGAGCACCGCGACGGCGGCGGCGCACAAGGCCCGGGCCAGCGGCGGACCGGGCAGGGCCAGCGTCACGGCGCCGAGGCCGGACACGAGCACGAAGGCGCCGAGCGCGGTCCAGCGGATCATCTCCGGACGCCACAGCCCGGACCGGTTGCGAACGCCGGTGGCGATCCCGTCGGCCAGGTCGTCGAAGTCCACCGGCGGCAACTGGTCGGCACGGGGACGCAGGTAGACCGTCTCGCCGTCCTGCAGGCCGAGCAGAGCGACGGTGCTCTCCTCGTCCAGGGGTGGGCCGCCCAGCCGTTGCAGCACCCAGCCGCCGTGCGCCAGACCGGCGTCGGCCAGGTTGTCACCGAGGTGGTGCAGCAACGCGGGAAGCAGGTCCGCGACCAGCACGTTGGCCGGTACGGCCACCTCGATCTGCCGCCCTGGACCGGACACGACGAGGCGGCACATCTCCGCGGGGGCGGTGACGCTCATGCCCTCACGACGGTCGGGAGACGTCGCCGGTTCAAACTTCCCCGCGAACTGGTTGGCGACGAAGTTGACCCGATTCGGCTCCGGCTCCGTCATACAGGTGTCGGCCGGCGGTCCACGCGGGCCCGACGTGAGCGCAGGAAGCGGGCGACGCCCGTGACGTGGAAGGCTCTGCCCCTTGAGTACGGTGCTGTTCCGCCGCCCCGCCCGCCGCAACGGCCCGGAGATGCCGTCCGGCGAGATCAGTCTCCAGGAGCCGCCGGCCCTGCCCGAGCCGCAACGCAACGGGCTGCGGCAGGCGTTCCTGATGCTGCCCATGGCCCTGATGTCCGGCGTCATGGTGCTGCTGTTCATCAGCCGCAGCGGCGGGGCGTTCACCTGGATCATCCTGGCGCTGATGGCCGTCGCGCTCGGTGGTCTGGTGGTCGGCCAGATCGCCGTCGGCGGCATGGAACGCAAGTCCCGTCTGGGCGGTGACCGCCGTGACTACCTGCGCTACCTGGCGCAGAACCGCAAGCGGGTACGCCAGCACGTGCTGCGCCAGCGCGAGGCGAGCGACTGGCAGCACCCCGATCCGCACTCCCTGTGGTCGTTGGCCATGACGTCGCGGCGTTGGGAGCGGCGTCCCACCCACCCGGACTTCCTGGAGATCCGGGTCGGCACCGGCGAGCAGCGCCTGGCGGTGCGGATCACGCCGATGCAGACCAAGCCGATCGAGGACCTGGAGCCGTTGGCGGCCAAGTCGCTGCGCCGGTTCATCCGTGCCTACACCACCATCGAGGACCAGCCGATCGCGTTGTTCCTGCGCGGGTTCGCGCAGATCCGCACGGCGGGCGACAAGGAGCAGACCCGAGCGTTCGTCCGGGCGCTGCTGGTGCAGCTCGTGAGCTTTCACGCTCCCGAGGAGGTCAGGCTCGCGCTGTGCGTGGCCGACGACACGGTGGCCGAGTGGGAGTGGACGAAGTGGCTGCCGCACCTGCAGCACCCGACCGATCAGGACGCGGCCGGCGCCGTGCGGCTGGTCGGTAGCACCGTGGAGGAGGTGGAGCAGCGGCTCGGCGAGGGCTTCACCGCCCGACCCCGATACGAGTCGGGCGCGGCCCCGAGCCGGGACGAGCCGTACGTCGTCGTGGTCCGCGACGGCGGACGGCTGGGCAACGGCAGCCGGATGGCGACCGCCGGCTACCGCAACGCGGTCCTCATCGACCTGGACGACCCGACGCCGGCCGTCGGGAAGGGCGCGCTCTGCCTGGAGGTCGACGGCGACGACCTGAGCATGGTCCGGCAGGACCGGGTCGGCAGCGAGGTGCGTACCCGGCTCGCCACCCCCGACCGGCTCACCGCGGCACGGGCCGCTGTGGTGGCCCGGACGCTGTCTCCGTACCGGCTGGGCGTGGTCACCGAGACCCCGGCGGACACCCTGAAGACCGACTTCGATCTCGGCACGATGCTGCAGATCCCCGATCTGCGGCAGCTGGACCTCACCCGGCTCTGGGCGCCCCGCACGGCAGGGGAGCGGCTGCGCGTGCCCATCGGCATCGACGCCAGCGGCCAACCGGTCGCGCTCGACCTCAAGGAGTCCGCGCTCAACGGGATGGGGCCGCACGGCATGCTCATCGGCGCCACCGGCTCCGGCAAGAGCGAGCTGCTGCGTACGCTGGTGCTCGCGCTGGCCACCACGCACTCCTCGGAGACGCTGAACTTCGTCCTCGTCGACTTCAAGGGCGGGGCCACGTTCCTCGGCCTCGACCGGCTCCCGCACACCTCGGCGGTGATCACGAACCTGGCCGACGAGGCCGCGCTGGTCGGCCGGATGCGCGACGCGCTGCACGGCGAGATGGTCCGCCGGCAGGAGCTGCTGCGGCAGGCCGGCGGGTTCAGCTCGGTGCTGGACTACGAACGGGCCCGGGCCCAGGGCGCCCCGCTGGACCCGCTGCCCACCCTGTTCGTGGTGGTCGACGAGTTCAGCGAGCTGCTCGCCACGCACCGCGACTTCATCGATCTGTTCGTGATGATCGGCCGGCTCGGCCGGTCGCTCGCCGTGCACCTGCTGCTGGCCAGCCAGCGCGTCGACGACGGGCGGATCGCGCAGCTGGAGTCGCACCTGTCGTACCGCATCGGATTGCGGACCTTCTCCGCCATGGAGTCACGGTCGGTCATCGGGGTGCCGGACGCGTACGAGCTGCCGCCGGCCCCGGGCAACGGGTACCTGCGTACCGACGTGTCGACGCTGATCCGGTTCAAAGCCGGGTACGTCTCGGGGCCGTACCGGGCCACGACCGCCCGGGTGCGGCAGGAGATCGTGCAGCAGCAGGTGGTGCCGTACTCGCTCGACCACGTGCCGTTCCGTGCGCCGGAGCCGGCACAGGTCGAGCAGGCGGTCGAGGAGACGGTGGACGGCGACGAGGCCACCACCGAACGCAGCGTGCTCAGCGTCGTGGTGGAGCAGTTGGTCGACCAGGGGCCGCCGGCGCACCAGGTGTGGCTGCCGCCGCTGGACGCCTCGCCGACGCTGGACCAACTGCTGCCGACCCTCGCACCCGACCCCGAGCGCGGGCTCACCGCCGTCGAGTGGCCCGGCAACGGGATGCTCGTCGCGCCGGTGGGCTTCGTCGACAAGCCGTTCGAACAGGTGCGGGATCTGCTCCTCGTCGACCTCTCCGCCAACGGCGGACACGTCGGCATCGCAGGTGGACCGCGCAGCGGCAAGAGCACGTTGCTGCGTGCGCTGATCAGCAGCCTGGCGCTGACCCACAGCCCGCGCGAGGTGCAGTTCTACTGCCTCGACTTCGGCGGCGGCGGGCTCGCCGCGCTGGCCGATCTGCCGCACGTCGGCAGCGTCGCCGGGCGTCTCGACATCGACCGGGTCAGCCGCACCGTCGCCGAGGTGACCGGGCTGATCGTGGACCGGGAACGCCGCTTCGGTGAACTCGGCGTGGACGGTATGGCGAGCTACCGGAAGCTGCGCGCGGAGGGGCAGGTCACCGACGACCCGCACGGCGACGTGTTCCTGGTCGTGGACGGCTGGTTCACGCTCCGGCAGGACTTCGAGACGCTCGAGGGCGCGGTGCGGCAGATCGCCGCGCAGGGGCTGAACTTCGGTGTCCACCTGGTGCTGACCGCGTCGCGCTGGTCGGAGGTGCATCACGCGATGCGCGACCAGATCGGCACCCGGCTCGAACTGCGTCTGGGTGACCCGGTCGACTCCACCATCGACCTGCGCCTGGCGGCCACGGTGCCGCAGCTGCCCGGTCGGGGTCTCACGCCGGAGAAGCTGCACTTCCTCGCTGCGCTGCCCCGCATCGACGGGTTCGCCGACGCGTCCAGCGTGACCGAGGGCGTACGCGGCCTGACCGCGATGGTCGGTGACTTCTGGGACGGCCCGGCCGCCCCGCCGGTGCGTACCCTGCCCGCGCTGCTCCCCGCCGACACGCTGCCCGCGCCCGAGGGCGACGTGCGCATCGTGCTCGGCCTCGACGAGGCCGGGATGCAGCCGGTCTGGCACGACTTCGGCGACGTGCCGCACCTCACGGTGCTGGGCGACACGGAGAGCGGCAAGACGAACATGCTGCGCCACCTCGCCCGGGCGGTGATGGCCCGGTACACCCCGGCCGAGGCCCGCATCATGATCGTCGACTACCGCCGGCAGTTGTTCGACTCGGTGCCGCAGGAGTACCGCTTGGGGTACTCCGTCTCCACCGACTCCACCCGGGAGACCGTGGCGGACGCCGTCGCCGGCTTGGGGCCGCGCATGCCCGGCGCGGACGTCACCCCCGAGCAGCTGCGCCGCCGGGACTGGTGGACCGGCCCGCAGCTGTTCGTCCTGGTCGACGACTACGACCTGCTGGCCGGGCACGACAGTCCACTGATGCCGCTGTTGCCGTACCTGGCGCAGGGCGCGGACATCGGGTTCCACCTGGTGCTGACGCGGGGCGCGGCCAACGTTCTGCGGATGTCGATGGATCCGCTGCTGCGCCGGATGCAGGAGACCAACAGCCCGGACGTGGCACTCTCCTGCCCGCCCACCGAGGGCCCGCTGCTCGGCAACATCAAGCCGCGTCACCTGCCTCCCGGACGGGCGCTGCTCTGTACGCGGCGAGGCGCGCGACTGATCCAGACGGCGTGGAGCCCGTTGGAGGCGGAGCAGCCCATCGGCTGACGGCCGGTGACCGGCCGGCGCGCTGCCGCCGGGCGGCCGCGCTCGGGTAGCGGTCTTCGGACGCTGTCGAGCTGCCCCATTTCCGGGGCAGCTCGACGGCGCCGGCACCCACCGACGTGGTGGCCCGGGAGGTGGTGCGGCTCGGCGCGATCGGAACCGGCTGACGTCATCTGGCGGCGCGTCGCGCCGGTCTGCCACGCCAGCGGCGGAGGATGCCGGCTGAGCGGACGTCAACGGCGGGCCGGCCCGGCCCAGGTGGCCGGTGACCCGGTCAGGCGCGCCAGCGGCGGCGCCGGCCCCACTTGACGGTCATCGCCGACAGGTACGCGAGCCCGGCCAGGCCGACCATTCCGGCGGCCACGGAACCGGCGATCAGCTTCGTCGGCTCGGCCGGAGCGGCCGTCGGCAACGGCCGCAGGACCTGGGGCCGGGACGGCAGCGAGGTCCTGCCCAGCTCCAGCGCGGTGAGCGCGTTGTACAGGTCGAGGGTGCCGTACCCGACGCCGGGCGCGGGCCAGGTACCGAGCGGGTGCTCGGCGCTCAGCTCCAGTCGGCGCCGGACGTCGGCCTGGGACAGCTGCGGGTAGTGGGCGCGAATCAGCGCGGCTGCTCCGGCCGTGTACGCGGCGGCCACCGCCGGGCCGGCGACGGAGTAGTGCCCGTTGCCGCGCGGCGCGACGCTGACCGCGTCGGCGGCGGGAGCCAGCAGGTCGACACCGGCCTCCGGCGGGGACTTCTCGGTCGGTACGCCCTTGGCGTCGACCCCGCCGACAGCGACCACGTCGGGGTCGGCGGCCGGAAACCACGGACGCGCCTGCTGGGTGCTGCCCGTCGGTTTCGTCTCGTCGGAGACGGCGGCGACGAGCACGATGTCCCGATCCACCGCCTCGCGTATCGCGGCGCGAAGCTCCGCGTCGGGGCTGGTGGTGCCGACACCGAGCAGGATGACGTCGGCCTTCGCGGCGGTCGCCGCCCGGATGCCGGCGGCGATCGCGCCCGGGGCGACCCTGCCCTTCGCGTCGACGATGCGGATCGGCAGGATCGTCGCCTCGGGCGCCATCCCGACGAAGCCGCTCCCGGTCACGGGGCGGGCCGCCACGATGCCCGCGAGCGCGGTGCCCCGGCCGTAGCAGTCGCGGTCGGCGGCGCCGGAGCCGACCACGTCGGTGCCGGGCCGCACCGCGCCGCGCAGCGCCGTGGCGGTGGCACTCACCCCGGTGTCGACCACTGCCACCACGACGCCCCCGCCCCGCGTCAACGGCCACACCGCCGACGGGAGCATCCGGCGCAGCGCCCACGGCGGGCTGTCGACCACCGCCGGTGACTCGCCCACGCAGCCCTCGGTGACCTGGGGCAACGCGGGCGGTTCCGCGGCGGACGCGCGGGCCTGCGCCGGTACCACCGGCACCGCGCCGACGACTCCGGTGAGCAGCAGCGCCGCGACGACCGCGCGGGCCCGACCCGGCCGCGTCACTCGCGTGTGCCGGCCGCGCCGGTTCCGGGCGTTCCGGCGGCGGTCGCGGGGACGGGGACGCCGCCCTCCCCGGTGTCGTCCCTGTCGCCGGTGTCGCCGGTGGCGTCCGCGTCGCCGTGTCCGTCTCCCGAGGTGTCGTCGGTGGTCTCCTCGGCCGGGTCACCGGCGGTGGAGGGACGCCTGGCCAGCACCGCGATCGCGGCGATCCCGGCCACGGCCAGCAGGGCGACGATGAGGATCCGCACCGGTCCGGAGCCGCCGCCGTCGTCGGACGCGGGTGGCGTCTCCTCGGCGAGGGTCGTGACGACAGCCGAGTTCGGGTCGATCATGCCCCAGCCGGTCGCCGGGTCCGCGTCGGAGCGTCCGGCCCGGTCGGCCGTGGTCTTGATCCGGTGTACGACCTGCGCGGCGCTCAGGTTCGGGAACGCGGACCGGACCAGGGTCGCCGTGCCGGCCACGAAGGCGACGGCGTACTGCGAGCCGCTGCTGGCACGTATCCCCGTACCGCCGGCCCCGAGGCTGGCCACGTCGATGCCCGGCGCGATCACGTCGGCCCCGGCGGGCCGGTAGTTCGCCGCCGGTTGCCCCTCCGGGCCGACGCCACCGACCCGCAGCAGCGCGTCCGGCCCGCTGTCCGGGGCGGGCGACAGCGAGGCGTCGGTGCCGGTCGGCGCGGGAGCCACCACCACGACGTCGTGTTCGGACGCCCGGCCGATCGCCTCCGCCACCGCCGGGTCGGCGAGGTCGACGAAGGCGCCGAGCGCGACCACGCGGGCGCCCGCCGAGACCGCGACCTCGATGGCGGTCGCGGCGTCGGCCGGCTTGGACCGGGGTACGTCGCCGACCACCCGCAACGGCAGGATCGTGGCCTCCGGCGCGATCCCGGCGATCGTCGCCTGTTGCGCCGGGCCGGTTCCGGCCGGTGCCGCCGCCTCGACGGGGCGGGCGCCGATGATGCTCGCCATCGCGGTGCCCGAGCCGAGACAGTCGACGTCGCCGCGGCCGGTGCCGGACGGGATGTCCGCGCCGACCGCGACCCGCCCGCCGAGCTCCGGAAGGCTGCCGTCCACTCCGGAGTCGACGACCGCGACGAGCACCCCCGCGCCGCGGGTACGGCCCCAGGCCTGGTCGGGGGCCATCCGCTCCTGGGCCCAGCCGGAGTCGGGGCGGGACGGTACGGAGCTGGCGCAGCCGGACGACGTCGGCGGGCGGGTGCCCTTGCCGGGCTCCGGCGGCCGGGGCGTGTTCACCGGCGGTACGGCCGGCGCCTGGTGCCCGGACGACGGTTGCGTGGGCAACGGGCCGATGCGTACGCCGTCCCCGACCGCGTCCCAGGGCAGGATGAGCGCCCAGCCCGCGCGGAGTTGACGGGAGTCCGTCAGGGCCTGACCGTCGGCCTGCTTCCGGCCCACGTTGAGCCGGTAGATCTCCTCGGCCCGGTTGGCCGCGCCGAGCAACCGTCCGGCGATCGCCGCCAGGCTCTCCGCGCCGTCCGGGCCCGACGCCACGGTGTAGTACTTCACGTACGCGCCACTGTCCGCATCCGCGCTGCCCGCGGACGGGGTGGGCGCTGCCGACACCGTGACGGACATCGACGCCGGGACGGTCGCGTCCGATGTCTGATCCGGCCCGGTCACCTGCGGCAGGACGGCCACCAGGGCCACGCTGCCGAGCAGGATGGGCCAGGCCCGCACCTTCGCCGTCACCGCCGGCCTCCTTCGCCTCGCCATCTGCATGGGACCTACCCGTGGTGGAACCGCGCGGTCGCCCTCACCGACGACGCTGCGCCGGGCCCACCGGTTCAAATTCCGATCCGTGAGGTCGAGCAAGCGACGTGATCAACCGTCGCGCGCTGCTGGCACCGGAGCGGCCCGGCTCGGCGTCGCACCACCGCGCCGGTCCGCGTCAGCGGGTGGACTCGGTGACCCGTACCGACCAGCGGGACCGCACCACCTCGCCGACCAGCACCGGTACCACCTGGTGGCCGGTACGGGCGGCCAGGGCGCGCGCCGCGGTCAGTTCCGCCCCGCGCAGGCCACCACTGAACACCACGGCCGGCCCGCCCGACGCCGCGCTGTCGGCGTCGGGGAACACCTCCAGTCGCCGGTACTCGGACGGAACGTCGGGGCCGAGCGCGTCGCCGACGACGAACACCGTCGCACCCGCCGTACGGAGCTGCTCGGCGACCGCGCGCGCCTGCCGGCGGGCCGCCGAGAGCACGCCGGTGACGGTGAAGACGTCGGGTGCGGCGGCGAGGTCGACGAAGAGTCGTCGCTCGTCCTGCCGGCCGAGGACCACGGGCATCCTGGCGTCCGGCAGTTGACCGTCGCCGATCCAGGCGCAGGGAATCTCCACGACGCCGTCGGGCGCGACGCCGAGCAGGCGTACGTCGAGGTGGTCCGGTGCATCGGTCAGCGCCTCGAGCTGTGCCACCACCCGCCCCGACGTCGCCAGCAGCGACACGGGTCGCTCGACGACAGTCGTGGCCGCGACCTCGCGGGTACCGGTGGCATCGGTGCTCGGGGCGACCTCGGCAGGCGGAACCGGGCGGGGGCCCGTGCCGGGAGGCTCGGCCTCGGCGGCCTCGACCAGCTGGGCGTCCTCCGCCGGCTCGGCTCGCTTCGCAGGCTCGGAGCTCTCCGCGGGTGCGGCCGGGTCGGCGCTCTTCGGCTCGGCGGCCCCCGGCTCGGTCGTAGCGTCGGCCTCCGGGTCGGCGAGTGGTGGCCGGCGGCCGCCCCGCGCCAGTCGCAGCACGACGGCGAGCAACGCCGCCATCACGATCAGCCCGGCGGCGCCGACCAGGTACGGGGTGACGCTCGTGCCGTCCTCCTCGGCGGCCGGCCCGTCCGGCTGCGTGTCCGACGGGGACGGCAGCGGGCCGACGCGGACCGTCGCGCCCTTCGCGTCGGACGGCAGTTCGAGGATCCAGCCGGGTTGCAGCGCCGTCAGCGGGTCCGTCAGTGCGCCGCCGTCCGGCTGCCGGCGGTCACGGTTGAGCTCGAAGATCTCCCGGTACCGGTTGCCGTCACCGAGGGTCTGCACCGCGATCTGGTACAGGTACTCGCGCTGGCCGTCGCGGGGCGGCCCGACCACGTAGTACCGGGTCGTGCCCGGGCTCGCCGTGGGTTCGGGCGACACCGACCGGGCGGAATGTGCCGGGACCGGCGCGGCCAGCGCCGCGACTGGCGTGATGATCGGGGCGAGGCTCATCGCGAGACCGAGGAGCAACCCGTTCCTGACCCACCTGCCCACTCCGCACCATCCCTCGCGAACGCCCACCCCGCAGGTTCGGCCCAGACCGTACGCGACGCGTTGTACGTCCGGCGAACCGCGTCGGACCGCCGTACGGTCCGGCGATGATTGGCCCGAGCAGACGGATCCCGAGTGGAAGCGATCAGTGATGACCAACCAGAATTCCCGGACCGTGGTGCTCACCGGGGCGACCAGCGGGATCGGGGCGGCGGCGGCGCAGCTCCTCGCCGGGTCGGCGCGGCGGCTGATCGTGCACGGCCCCGAACCGGCCTCGGCCGTGCGTCCGCTGCTCGACCGGCTGCGTTCCGCGGGCCGGGCGGAGATCGTCTACGTGCCGGCCGACTTCGACCGCCTCGGCGACGTCGTGGCCCTGGCCGACCACGTCGCGGGCACCACCGACCAGGTCGACGTTCTGATCAACAACGCGGGGCGGCCCGGCGCGCCACAGCGCCGGTGCAGCGACGACGGGTACGAGGCGACGCTGCAGACCAACTATCTCGCGGCGGTTCTGCTCACCGAGCGCCTGCTGCCGCTGATGCCCGGGACGGGCCGGGTGGTGCACGTGGCGTCCGCGACGCACCTGTCCGCGACGTTCGATCTGGACGACCCGCAGCTGCGGCGTCGGTACGAGCCGACCACCGCGTACGCCCGCTCGAAACTCGCGCTCGTCGCCCACGCGGTGCGGGCGGCGGCCCACATCCGGCCGGGGATCGTCAGCGTCCACCCCGGGGTGGTGGCGACCTCGCTGTTGCACGCGATGTTCGCCGTTCGAGGGGAGCCCGCGTCCCAGGGTGGCGCGAACGTCGTGGCCGCCGCCCTGCGGCCCGACGTCCCCAGTGGCGTCTACCTGGATGAGCAGCAGGTCGCCGAACCGGCCGGGCAGGTCCGGGACGCGACGTTCCGGGAGGACCTGCACCGGCTCACGATGACGCTGCTCGGGCCCTGGCTCGACGGCACACCCTGATCGGGCGGCCGGTCGGGCCAGTTCGGTCAGGCCGCCGCCAGGAAGGCGACGAGCGGCTCGACCAGCCGGGCCGGGGCCCGGTTGATGCCGTCGTGACCGCTGCCCGGGACCGGCAACACCCGCATCCGCGGCAGGACGGGTGCCAGGGCCGCCGCGAGCCTCGGGTAGTGCGGAGGGCCCGCCTGCCCGTAGGCGAAGAGCACCTCGGCGGTGATGCCCGCGTACTGCTCGGGTGGGCCGTCGTGCGCCGCGATCTCGGCGCTCTCGTAGAGCGTCATGTCGAGCAGTTCACCCATCTGCCGCCCGACGGGGTGGCGCAGGAGCAGCCGGCAGAGTGCGGTCTGCACGCCGAGGGGCAGTCGTGACGCAGGCGACTGGGGGTTGCCCGCGGCGCCGACGATCGCGAGCGCCCGGGCGGTCTTACCGGCGCGCAGCGCCGCCCGTGCCCGCGGTACGAAGTCGGCCTTGAAGATGCCGTCGACGGAGACGGCCGGGTCGTAGAGCGCGAGCCGGGCGATGGGCAGCGTGAGCGCGGCGCGCAGTGCGATGAAACCGCCGGAGCTGTGCCCGACGACCGTACGCGCCCCGGTGTGCGCGAGCACGGCGGCCAGGTCCTCGATCTCCTGCTCCACCGAGTAGGGCTCGCGGCGGGCCGGTGCGTCCGCCCGGCCGCGCCGATTGTAGAGGTGCACCGTGTGGTGCTCGGCGAGAGCGGCGGCGAGCCTCCGGTACGGCTCGATGGTCACTCCGCCGCCGTGTACCACGACCACGTCCGGGCCGGTGCCGGTCGAGTGCAGCACGATCTTCTCGCCATCAGGTGCGATGACCGGTGCCATGAGCGCCCACCTCTCCCATAATTGCGAACAGTGTTTGCAGTTTACAGTAGACCAGTGAACGATGCGACCCCGAAGTCCGGCCACACGCAGCGAGAATCGATATTTCGGCGACCGGCACGCGGAACGCGGGGGCCGGCGCCCGCGCACAGCCGCGACGAACTCGTGACGGCGGCGATCGCGATCGCGGACGCCGACGGGCTGGCGGCGGTGTCGATGCGGGCGGTCGCCGCCCAGCTGAAGACCGGAGCCGCCTCGCTCTACCGCTACCTGTCCTCCCGCGACGACCTGCTGGACCTGATGGCCGACCGGGTCGCCGCCGAGCTGCGCCCGTACCCGGAGCCCGACGGCGACTGGCTGGACACGCTGGTCCGGATGGCTCGCGCACAGCGGGCGGTGCACGAGCGCCACCCGTGGCTGTTCGAGCTGAGCCAGCGGGCCTCGGCCATCGGCCCCGAGGCGCTGGGCTTCTTCGACGCCTGCCTGAAGGTGATGGCACCGGTGGATGCGCCCTTCGCCGCCAAGTTCGAGGCGATCGGCATGATGAACGGGGTGGCGATCCTGTTCGCGCGCAAACGCACCGCCGGCGAGTCCCTCACGTTCGTCGGCCTCGACGTCACGCCGTACCCGCATCTGCTCGCCGCGTTCCGCCAGCCGGCCGCCGCGCCACCGGCGACGGACCTCTTCGAACGCGCGCTGCGCAGCCTGCTGCGCGGCCTGCTCACCCCCGACGGGTCGTAGCGCCCGCCGCCGGGGCCGGCCGGACCCGACTCCGAACGGGGGTCCGGTGTGGATGCCCCGGCGGATCCGGGACGACCATCGATTGCGATCATGCTCCGCAACGTTCCGCCCCCGATGAACGGAGCTGCATCCTTGAACGTCCCACCCATCCGCCGACGCGCGGCGCTCGCCGCCGTCCTGGCTCTCGCGCTCGGCGCCGCCACACCGGCGACCGCCGCGCCGGCGAGCAGTGGCGTCGCCACGCCGCCCGCCGATTCCCCTGGCCGGGCCCCCGCCGGTGTGCCGCACCGGATCACGCTGGTCAATGGCGACCGGGTAACGGTCACCCCCACCTCCGGCGGCGTCGTCACCGAGGTGCGCGGGCCGGCCGGCCAACCGGTCGGCGCCCAGGTCGTCACCTACGGCGACGACACCTACGTCTACCCCGACTCGGTCTCCCGGTACGTCGCATCGGGGCTGCTGGACCAGCGGCTCTTCAACGTCACCCAGCTGATCGAGGACGGCTACGACGACGCGCACCGCGACCGGCTGCCGCTCATCCTCAGCTACACGGACGCGGCCGCGCGGGCCAAGAGCGCGCCGACCGGCGCGACCCGCGTCCGCGACCTGCCCAGCGTGCAGGGCGCGGCGGTCGAAGCCGACCGCCGCCAGGCCGATCGCTTCTGGAGCGCACTCACCGGTGCGGCGGCCGGGGCCGCGACCGCCAAGCGGTCCGACGTCGAACCGGTGCGGTTCACCGGCGGCGTGACGAAGGTGTGGCTGGACGGCAAGGTGCGCGCCACCCTGGCCGACACCACGGCGCAGATCGGCGCTCCGCAGGTGTGGTCCGGTGGCAACACCGGTGCGGGCGTACCGGTCGCCGTCCTCGACACCGGCGTCGACGCCGAGCACCCGGACCTCACCGGGCAGGTCGCCGAGGCCCGCAGCTTCGTACCAGGAGAGGAGGTGACCGACCGCAACGGCCACGGAACACATGTCGCCTCGACGATCGCCGGCACCGGCGCCGCCTCGGACGGCCGGGAGCGTGGGGTTGCTCCCGGTGTCGAGCTGCACGTCGGCAAGGTCCTCAGCGACGCCGGTGAGGGACAGGACTCCTGGATCGTCAGCGGTATGGAGTGGGCCGCCCGGGACGCGAAGGCCAGGGTCATCAGCATGAGCCTCGGCGGTGCGCCCAGCGACGGCACCGACCTGCTGAGCCGGTCGGTCAACCAGCTCAGCGCCGAGACGGGTGCCCTGTTCACCATCGCCGCCGGCAACTCCGGCCCGGACATGCAGACCGTGGGCGCGCCGGGCAGCGCGGACGCGGCCCTCACCGTGGGCGCCGTGGACAACCTCGACCGCCTCGCGGTCTTCTCCAGTCGTGGGCCGCGTACCGGCGACAACGCACTGAAGCCCGACATCACCGCGCCCGGGGTCGACGTGCTCGCGGCCCGCTCGCAGTACTCGCCGGAGGGCGAAGGGCAGTACCTGACCATGAGCGGCACCTCGATGGCGACTCCGCACGTGGCCGGGGCCGCCGCACTGCTCGCCGCGACCCATCCGCAGTGGACCGGGCGGCAGCTCAAGGACGCCTTGATGAGCACCAGCAAGGTGACCCGCCAGTACGACGCCTACCGGGCCGGTGCGGGCCGGGTCGACGTCGCCGCCGCCGTCTCGGCGACCGTCTTCGCCACCGGCGTCGACTTCACCGCGCTGCGGTGGCCGTACGAGCCCGGGCAGCGCACCGAGCACCAGGTCACCTACACCAACACGGGTGACGCGCCGGTCACCCTCGACCTGAGCGTCGAGGCGCCCACCGCCCCGGCCGGGCTCTTCACCCTCGCCGCCGACCAGGTGACCGTGCCTGCTCACGGCACGAGCACCGTCACCGTGCACGGCGACCTGGACCGGATGGCCGACGAGGACAGCTACGCGTACGCCACGGTGGTCGGCGCCGGCCCCGCCGGCACCCCCCGCCTGCACACCCTGGTCGGGCTCGACAAGAAGGGCCAGCGCGTCGGGCTGAGCGTCACCACGAAGGACCGGGACGGCGCCGGGCTGCCCGGACAGGTCCTGCTCAAGGACATCACCCGGGACGTGGTGCCGAAGCTCTACGAGGTCGACGAGACCGGCCGACTCGACCTGCAGGTACGACCGGGCACGTACAGCATCCTCATGCACGCCGACGTGCCCGGTGTGCACGGCGCACACTCTGTCGGCCGGGCGGTGCTCGTCGCCCCCGAGATCGTCGTCGGCGACGACGCCCGCAGCGTCACGTTGGACGCCCGTATCCTGCGGCAGGTCACCGCCGTCACCCCGCAGCGGACCAGCCTCGCCGGTCTCGGCGTGTACTATTTCCGTTCGTATCCCGACCGGTACCGGCTCTCCGACAACTACCTCCTCGACCCCCGCTACGACAGCCTCTGGGCCACGCCGACGGGCCGGAGGGTCGAGCAGGGATCCTTCACGCTCGGCTTCCGGTGGTCCCTGATCCAGCCGCCGCTCACCGTGCGCGGCAAGGCCGAGGAGTACGACGACCTGCGGTTGCAGAGCGGCTCCGCGATCGGTCCCGAGGGGCGTCACGACCTCGACGCCGTCTTCGTCGCCGGCACCACGCCGGCCGACGTCGCCAGGGCCCGGGTGGGCGGGAAGGTCGTGGTGGTCCGGCACGCCGACCCGGCCACGGCTCTGGCGCAGGCCGACGCGGCGGCTGCGGCCGGGGCAGCGTTGATGATCGTGGTCAACGACGGCTATGGGCGCCTCGACGCCTGGGCTGACGTGCCGGACCCGGAGACCCCGTTGCCGGTCGCCTCGCTCGGCCGCGACCAGGGTGAGGACCTGATCAAGCGGATCCGGCGGGGCGACGTACGCCTGACCGTCGAGGGGCACGCGACCCCGGACTACCTCTACGACCTGGTCGACCGGCACCCCGGCGCGGTGCCGGAGAACCTGACCTATCGCCCTCGCGGCCGCGACCTGGCCCGGGTCGAGGTGTCGTTCCGCAACCCGAACCCGGGTGCGGGCACCTGGACGCGGTCCAACGTCTCGCCGGACGAGCCCTCGACCGCGCTGAGCGCTCTGCCGGTGCCCTTCCCGGCGCAGGGCGAGCGCACCGACTGGCTCTCCGCCGACGAGGGGAACGAGTGGCTCGAGATGGCCAACCTCACGCCGCTCGTGCTGACCTCCGAACCGGTCTCCTACCCGGCCGGACGTCGTACGGAGCAGAGTTGGTTCGCGCCGGTGGCGCGGCCCCGGGTGCCGCAGCGCTCGCTGCTGTCCGGCGCGCCGGTGCTGGTCGGCAGCGAGCTGTCCACGTACGGACTGCCGAGCTGGGGTGACGCGGAGCCACACCACCACGGGATGACCTGGGGGGCCGAGGTCGCCCAGACGACCAGCATCTACCAGGGTGACGACCTGATCGCCTCGACCCCGGGTGGCGGGATCGGCGCCTCCGTCGAGCCGGGCCGGCCGGTGCGGCTGGTCACCGAGGCGACCCAGGACGTCGTCTCGCCGTACTCGACCAGGACCGTGACCGAGTGGGGCGTCGAGTTCCCCGACGCGGACCCGGAGTCGGTGCGGCAGCTTCCGCTGATCCAGCTCGACTACGGCGTGGAGACCGACCAGGCCGGGCACGCCCGGCGCAACGCCCGGCTGACCGTCTCGGCCGGCCACCTCGACGGAGCCTGGCACGCCGGCGCGATCCAGGCGGTCGGGGTCGAGTTGTCGTACGACGACGGCCGGACCTGGCAGCGGGCGACGAAGCCGCGGGTCGAGCCCGGCGCCTGGCGGCTGGAGCTGTCCGCCCCGAAGTCGGCGCGGTTCGCCTCACTCCGCGTGACCGCCCGGGACGCGGTGGGCAACACCGTCACCCAGACCGTCGTACGGGCCTTCGGGCTGCGGTAGGCGCGGTGACCCGGACCGGCGCGGGGCGGCGACGTCCCGGGCCGGTCCGGTGGTGCCGCTCACCGAGCGTGGGCGGGTGACGGCCGAGCGACCTATGATTCGACGGTGTTCGACTCGCGCCACATCCGGACGTTCCACGAGGTGGTCCGGACGCGGTCGTACTCGGCCGCGGCGCAGGCCCTCGGCTACACGCAGCCGGCGATCAGCCAGCAGATGAAGGCCCTGGAACGCGAGGTCGGCACCCCGCTCTTCACCCGGGTGGGGCGGCGGTTGCGGCTCACCGAGGCGGGGGAGACGCTGGCTCGCCACACCCAGAACATCCTCGGCAGCATGTCGGTCGCCCGGGAGCAGATGGCCGCGATCGCACGGTTGCGCACCGGCCTGGTACGGGTCTGCGCGTTCCCCAGCGCCAACGCGACCCTGGTGCCCGAGGCCATGGCCCTGCTCGCCGTCGAACACCCCGGCATCCGGGTGGAGCTGCTCGAGGACGAGCCACCTGATTCGCTGCGCCGGGTGGTGCAGGGCGAGAGCGACGTGACGCTCGCGTTCACGTACCCGGGCCTCCGCGAGGAGGTGCCCGGGGAGCTGGTGGAGATCCCGCTGCTGGAGGACCAGCTCACCGTCCTGCTGCCGGTCGGGCATCCGATGGCCCGGCGTCGCGCGGTCCAGCTCGGCGACCTCGCGCAGGAGCGCTGGATCGCCGGCTGCCTGCGCTGCCGCACCAATTTCGTGCACGAGTGCGCCCAGCTCGGGTTCACGCCCGACATCGTCTTCACCACGGACGACAACCTCGCCGTCCAGGCGCTCGTCGCGCAGGGGCTCGGCGTCGCGATGATGCCCGGCCTCACCCTTCCCTTCCTACGCCGGGACAAGGTCCGGGGGCGACCGCTGGCGCCCGCCTCGCGCCGGCAGGTGTCGGCGTACGTCCTGCGCGAGCACCTGCGCATCCCCGCGACGGCCCGGCTGCTCGAAGCGCTCGCGACGGTGTCGGGACGGCGCGCCGATCTGACCCGAGCGTGAGTCGAGTCATAAGAGATTCTTGGGATCGGCTAAGGAACTGTAGTTGGACGTGATGGGTCACTCTCAGTCACGCTGGTTGTCATGACCACGCCGACCGCCACTGTTGCCACCACCGCCCGCCTCGCCCGGCTGGTCGAGGAGGTTCGGGCCGTGGTCGACCGGGGCCTGCCGCCGGACCTGACCGCGTACCTGGTGGGGGAGCGGCTCGCCCCGCACCTTGGCGCCTCCGACCTGCTCACCCCGGCTCAGTGCGAGGGTGATCCGGAGCGTTACCGCCAGCACATCCTGCATGCGGAGCGTGACGGCGGATTCTCGATCGTCGCCCTCGTCTGGCTGCCCGGCCAGCGGACCTCGATCCACGATCACGTCGCCTGGTGCGTCACCGGGGTGCACCAGGGCGAGGAGCACGAGCGGCGGTACCGCCTCGTCTCCGACGGGCTCGCCGCCCGGCTCGTCGCCACCCAGGACGTCGTGAACCGGCAGGGCGAGGTGTGCGGCTTCGCGCCACCCGGGGACATCCACCGGGTCTGGAACGGCGGCGACGGCAAGGCGATCTCCCTGCACATCTACGGCGCCGACATCTCTCGCCTCGGGTCGAGTGTCCGTCGCGTTTACCAGAATCCGACCGACGAGCAGTGAACGGGACATGGGTGCCGGCATGGCGCTGACCGGCACGACCGAACACGAAACCGACCCGGCCGGACCGGCGCGAACGGGGCACGGCGGCGCGGGCCGTACCGGCGCCGCGAAGCGCGCGGGCGGCCGGAAGGTCCTTCCCGGGCTGATCGCCGCGGCTCTCGGTGCCGCCGCCGCCTGGGCGGTGCACTGGCTGGTGCCCGCCGTGCCGGCGCTGACCGCCGCCGTGGTGCTGGGCATCGCCGCCGCCCACCTGCCCGTCGTCCGCGACCGGGTACGCGGCGCGGCCCGCCCCGGCCTCAGCGTGGCGGGTAAGCGGCTGATGCGGCTGGGCATCGTGCTGCTCGGGTTGAAGCTGAGCGTGCAGGACGTACGCGAACTCGGGTGGCCGAGCCTGGTGATGGTGATCGCCGTGGTGGCCGCGACGTTCGCCGGCACGTGGTGGCTGGGCCGGCGGATCGGGCTGCCCGGTGACCAGCCACTGCTGATCGCCGCCGGCTACGCGATCTGTGGGGCCTCGGCGATCGGGGCGGTCAGCGCGGCGACCCGCAGCGACGAGGAGGACGCGGCCGCCTCGGTCGCCCTCGTGACGCTCTGCGGCACGCTCGCCATCGCCGTGCTTCCGCTGATGCAGCATCCGCTGGGGCTCTCCGACCCCGAGTTCGGGCGTTGGGTCGGCGCGAGTGTGCACGACGTGGGACAGGTCGTCGCCACCGCGCAGACCGCGGGCCCGGCGGCTCTCGGTGACGCCGTCCTGGTGAAGCTCATGCGGGTGGCTCTGCTCGCCCCGCTGGTCGCCGTGGTGGCGATCGGGCTGCGCCGGCGGGCGCGCGCCCAGCGCGCGGAGCGGGCCGGCGGCGAGCGCACGGCGAAGCCGTCCCTGGTGCCCCTGTTCGTCGTCGGATTCCTGGTCATGATCGCGGTACGCAGCACCGGCTGGCTGCCCGCGGGCGTGCTCGACGGCGCGTCCCTGGCGCAGGAGATCCTGCTCACCGCGGCCCTGTTCGGCCTCGGCAGCGCGGTGCACCTGCCCACGCTGGCCCGGACCGGGGGGCGCGCCGCGGCGCTCGGGGTGAGCGCTTGGGCGGTCGTCGCCGGCGTGTCATATGCCGGCGTGCTGCTCACGACCTGATCAGTTGGTGCCGTCCGCCAGAAAGAAGCGGGCACCGGCACCGCAAGACCCCGCACGGGCCGCACCGGCCGCCCGCCACGGCCCGCGACCGGGGTGCACCCGGTCGCGGGTTCCCTCGTTCGGCGGTGCGCCGGCATCGGCCGGCCCGGTCAGGTGTGGCGGAGGCTCCGCGTGAGCCGTGCCCGGCTGGCCGGATTGAACCGAAGCGCCCCGTCGACCGTCGACCGTCGTGGGTGGCCGGGCCGGGTGCTCCGCTCGGGCCGACCGGAACGGCGCGGAGGGAGCAGGGTTGATGACGCAGATCGGCGAGGTGCGGCAGGAACAGGCCGCCTTCCACCAGCTGCTGCTGCGGATGGCCGGTCGGCTGCCGGACGAGCTGATCGCCGAGGCCCGGCGCTGGCTGGTCGCGGACGAGCTCGTGGAGATCGCCCAGGCGGTGGTCTTCGCCGCGCTCGCCGCCCGGGTCGCGGTGACCGAGGCGGAGGCGGCTCTGCTGGCCGACACCCTCACCGCCGCCGGCGAGGACGTCGAGGCGCTGGCCGACCTGGAACGCTCCGAGGCCGACCCGCAGCCGCTGTACGGCGTCGCCCCGGTCAGCCCGGAGGTGCTCGCCGAACACGGCGACGCGGTGCCGTACGCCGTCGACCTGACCCAGCCGTACGAGGGGCCGGGCGGGCTGGACGAGGTCGACGCCGCCGCCGTGGCGGCGATGCCGTCGCTCGCCGAGGACGCGCCGGCCGGGGCGCTCTGGCGTACCTGGCGGTTCCCGGCGATGGGCACCCAGTGGCCGCCACCACGGCGGGTCTACCTGCTGCAGGCCGACCACGAGACGGTCCTGCCCGCACTGGCCGCCGGGCTGCAGGACGCGCTGACCGTGGCGGGCGAGGACAACCCGCAGGTGGAGGCGTTCGTCGACGCCGATCGACTTCCTGCCTACCAGCGGACCGCGCTCGGCTTCTCCGCGCTGCTGTGGACCGCGAAGCCGGCGGAGACGCCGGCCGTGGCGCGGGTCTTCGACACCTTCGAGCCCGGCGTCGGCCCGGGCTTCGAACCGGACCATCCCGAGCTCGACGAGACCGAGGCCGAGCAGGTGGCGCGCTACCTCGATGAGGGGGTGCCGCTGCTGATCACCCCGGACCTCGCCCCGGACGTGGCCGACCCGACCCGCGAGCCGGCGGTGCCGACCGCGTTCCGCACCGACGGGCGATGGATCTGGAGCGACGCGGTCAGCTACTACCTGCGCGGCTACGGCCTGGCGCCCGATCCCGAACTCCTCGCTGAGATCCGGAGGAACGCGTACCGGTCACCGGAGGTCGACGCGGTGGCGTTGCACCGGGCGCTGTCGGTGCTCTACGCCTCGGCTGCGGGCGGCGTCGGCGCCGTCGAGGAGTCCGATGTGGCCGGCGCCGTCGACGAGCCCGTCGGCGGCGCCGACACGGGTGGGGCGGCCACGGCGAAGTCGGTTTGAACCGACCAGGGATGATCTCCGTCGTACATCCGAGCACCTTGCTGAGGGGGATCGAACCGTGTCCATGCCTTCCGGTGGCGGTGGCCGGTCCCGGCTGCGGCACGCGCTGCGCGGGCTCAACGTACGCCGTCGCCCGTTCGACAGCCCCGCCCGGCGCTGGACGGCCGCACTTCTCCTGCTAGTGCTGGCCGGGGCGGCCGGCGTCGTGGCCAGTTCCGGCTTCGGCCGCGCCACGGCGGGGCAGGCCCCGCAGCTCGTCGGTCGGCCGGTGCCGGCCGGCGAGGCGCGGATGGTCGCCGCGGCGGCACTCTCCTGCCCGGCGCTCACTCCGGCCCGGCTCGCCGGGCAGCTGATGGCCGCCTCCGGGTTCGACGCCGACGCGCGGACTTCCGTCGGCACTGGCCTGGCCGGACTGTCGGATGCGTCCTGGGAGCGGTGGAAGCCCACAGTCGTCGCACACCGGGCCGACCATGCCGCCAACATCACCGCCCTCGCCCACCTCACCTGCGACCTCGTCGGGCAGGTCCGGCAGGCCGGCATCGAGGGCGACGCGTGGCTGCTCGCGCTGGGTGCGTACCACTCGGGGATCGCGGCCGTACGCGAGGCCGGAGGCGTCCCCGCCCCGGCCCGCCAGTACGTCGACACGGTCGCCGGATACGCCGCCTGGTACGCCCGCCAGCCGCTGTCCGGCAGCGAAACCTTGTCCACGGCGAACGGACCGGCCGGGGTGGCGCCCAACCGGGACACGCCCGCGCGGCCGGTGCCCTCGGACTACCTGGCAGCCGTAAGTGAGGCCGGCGGGCACTGCCCCGCGCTCTCGCCCGCCCGGGTGGCCGCCCAGTTGATGGCCTCCTCCGGATTCAACCCGAACCTGCTCGGCGTCGACGGTGGACAGGGCATCGCCCAGTTCACGCCGGAACACTGGGCCCGGTACGCGCCCTTCGCCGCAACTGCCTCGCCCTGGGACCCGGGCGCGGCCGTCCCGGCGCTCGCCCACACCATGTGCTCCCTCGTCAGGGAGTTGGCCGGGGTGGGCAAGGACCCATACCTCACGGCGCTGGCCGCGTTCCGGGCCGGTCCCGAGGCGGTACGCCAAGCCGGCGGAGTGCCGGACAACCCGGCCGTACGCGACTACCTGAACCTGGTCTCGACGTACGTCGGCTACTACGGGGCCGACGCGCCACTCGCCGGCAAATCGTCGGCGCGGACGCCCCGCACGCCGACTGTCACCCGGACACCGCAGAGTCCCCGGCCGGACGCCACCAGGCCGGGCAGCGGTTCGCCCACCCGGCCATCGACCACCCGACCGTCGCCCACCCGGTCGGCGACCACCAGCAAGCCGCCCAAGAAGCCGGACTGGCAGACCCGAGTGGTCAACGCCACCTCGGTGCTACGCCCCGGCGGCTCGTGGCGCACCAACCGGCTCACCCTCACCCTGACCTCCGACGGCAACGTCGTCCTCTACGACCAGGGTCGCCGGGTGTGGAGCGCGCAGACCTCCGGCAAGGGTGCGGACCAGTTGGTCTTCCAGGCCGACGGGAACCTGGTGCTCTACACGCGCGGCATGGCGACGATCTGGAGCACGCGTACCGACGGCCACGACGGCGCGATCCTCGTGCTGCAGAACGACGGCAACGTCACGATCTCGCAGAACGGCCGGACGCTCTGGCAGACGGGAACGGCGAAGGCGGGCTGACCCTCGAGATCCGCCCACTCCGTCAATCCGTCCGTCGAAAGCGAGGTGACCCGCCCCATGTCCCCGGGCCGGACCGATCCGCCGTCGACGACCGACGTCATCGTGGAGACCGCCGGTGACGCGCTGGTGCTGCGTACCGAGGCGGACGCCCGGGAACCGTTCGTCGCGCTGGCTGTGGCGCTGCCCGTCGAGGTCGGGCAGACCGCGGTGGTGAGCACGCCGACGGTGACGGGCCGTACCGACTTCTTCGAGCTCCTCCCGGACCTGCTGATCGAGCACCTCGGCGGCAGCGCCGGGGCGGTCCGGGTCGTCGCGACGGGCGCGTACGCCTCCTCCGTCCAGGCGGTCCCGGCGGCGCGGAAGCTGGCCGAGTGGGTAGGTCAGGACGTGCTCGTGCCGGTCGTCGGGCTGGTGGTGGCACCCGATGGAGGACATCTCCTGCCGGCCGACGCGCTCGGCTCGATCTGGGTGACGTGTTCGCCCGACGGGCCACCCCGCCCGGCGGCCGCCTGGCCGCCGCCGGCCCCGGCGGATGCTGAGCCGGTACCGCCTCCGGCGCCATCCGCGCCTGTGCCGCCCGCGCCCGCGCCTGTGCCGTCCGTGCCCGTGCCGTCCGTGCCCGTGCCGTCCGTGCCCGTGCCGTCCGTGCCCGTGCCGTCCGTGCCCGTGCCGTCCGTGCCCGTGCCGTCCGTGCCTTCCGCGTCCGCGCCGCCAGAGGGGGCGGAGTCGCCGCCCGCAGCCGCGTCGCCCGGGGCGTCACCCCGACCGGTACGCCGCGTATGGCCCGACGGAGGGCCCTGGTGGCTGGTGTCCCGGGGTGACGGGGTGGTCGCGCTGCCGCGCGAGCGTCCACCCCTCATCTGGCTGCCGCCCCGCCCCGCGCCCACCGTGGCCGTGCCGAGCAAGGCCGCCACCCCGCCGCCCGATCTGCCCGGCGTCCGTACCCGCGCGGGCTGGTCCTTCGTGGACGAACCGACCGACGACCGGCCGGCTCCGGCGCTCGCCGGCTTCGTCGTCGAGGTCACCGTCGGTGCGACCGGTTTCCGGGTCGGCGGCCGTCCGACCCCACCGCGAGCGTTCGCGAAGCTGGTCGCGGCGTGCCGCCCGGACGCACGCGAACCTGTCGTGCTCGTGACCCGGGGCGCGGCCGTCTCCGGGTCGGCCGCCGACCTGCTCTACGGCGGCCTGGCCGACGCGCTGGCCGTCCATGTCTACGCCGCGGACGGGGAGGTGCAGCACACCAGCAGCGGACTGCTGCGGACCACCGGCGTCTTCCGCCGCTGGAGTCCCCGGCGCGCCCGACCGGGCGAGGGGCGACCGGCGCGTCAGATCAAGGTGGTCGGCCAGGTGCTGCCGCCGCTGCCGGGCACGGCCGGCCGTCGCGTCGTGCCCGCCGGCCGCTCGCCGGGCGCCGAGACGACGCGGACCCTTCCGCCCGCCGCCGTAAGCCCGGCGACCGGCACGACACTCACTGATCCGAGCCCGACGGTCGAGCGGGTCCCGGGGGCCGGCGCGTCGCTCACCGACTCGAGCCCGACGGTCGAGCGGGTCCCGGGGGCCGGCGCGTCGCTCACTGATCCGAGCCCGACGGTCGAGCCGGTCCCGGCGGCCGGGGAGCCGGGACGACAGCCGGACGTCCCGGCCGGTGTCGACCCCGCCGGCGACCCGAGCATCGGACCCGATCCCGAGCCGGAGCCGGTGGACGCCTCGTTCGCAGTGCTGCTCGATCCGGAGCGCTGGTCTACCCGGTCGGCGGTTGCCCCGATCACGGTGGTTCCCGTGCCGCCGGAACCGGTGGAGCCTGCACCGGTCCCCGCCGATCCGGCCGCAGCGTCGTCCGCCGCGCCGCCCGCGACCTCGCCCGGCGCTGCGCAGGCGGTTACCGCCGAACGGCCGGCGTCACCGACGACGCCGGCACCCGGCGACGGGGCCGGGCCGGTCACGCTCGCGCCTTCGGGTGTCACGGCCGAGCCGGTCCCCGGCGCCCCGGCGGCCGTCGCCGTGGACCGGCCCGAGCCGGTAGCACCGGTGCGGATCAGCCTTCCCGGCATACCTACGACGGTGCCCGGTCTGCCCGAGGGTGTGGTCGGGTCGAGGGCGGACGCGACCCCCGTCGGGGTTTCCGGGGGCTCCACCGCCGCGGCGCCCTCTGATGGCAGCGACGCGGCCGACGGCGGGGCGGACGGTCCGGCCGACGGGCTCGGCGGTCCCGCTGCCGACGTGCCGAGAGCGCGCTGGCTTCCGAGCGCCGATCCGGAGCTGACGGTCGCGAACCGTGCGGCGCTGCGCCAGGCGGTCGGCGGCCGCTACGACGCCCACGCCCGGGTGGTCACCCGGACCCTGGCCGAGTCGCCGGGGCTGCGGGCCGCGGCGGGTGTGGTCGCCGACCTCGCGGCCGGGCTCGTCGCCGTGCGGGCGTACTGCGACGGCGGACGTGAGTACGTCAACGAGGTGCTGCGCGGTGGCGGCGACGATGAGGAGGCCGAGCGGGTCGAACTGCTGGCCCGCTGGGCCACGTACGGGCTGCGTCGGCTTCCGTCGGTGTTCGGCCCGGTCTTCCGGCCCGGTCCCGCCGGCTTCGCGCACGTGCGCGCGTACCGCCCCGGTGACGTGCTCGCCGAGCCGGCTTTCGTCGACGTCGACCTGGCTGCCGGACCGGTCCCGCCGTCGGGGGTGGAGTTCGCCATCTGGTCGGTCAGCGCCCATCGGCTCGGCGGGCTGGCCGCCGACCCCGGCCCGGGCGGCGCCGTCTTCCAGCCGGGCAGCCGGTTCCTGGTGCTCGCGGTCGACGAGCAGCCCGGCGAGGGCGCACCGATGCGGGTGATGCTGCAGGATCTCGGCGCCGCGTACGGCGTCGAGCCGCGCCGCGGGGGGCGCAACGACTCGGAGCGGATCCTGGCCCAGCTGCGGGCGGCGCCACGTACCGGTGCGAGCCGGACGACGGGCTTCGCCCCGGGGCTGGACGACGAGGGCCGCCCCTTCCAGCGGCCGGCGGAACTCGCCGGCGCTGCCGCGGTGAACAAGGGTGGGAGCGCGTGAGCAACGGCATGCTGCTGGTGTCCCAGACGGATCCGGGATACCTGTCGACCATCGAGGAGGCCGTCCGGGCGGCCGCGCCGGGGGCGACAGTCGTCGTCCAGCCGGGCACGTACCGCGAGCAGTTGCGGCTGACGCGGGACGTGGTGGTGACCGCGGAGGACGGGCCGGGCACGGTCACCATCGACGGCGGTGACGGCGTCGCGGTCTTCGCCGCCCGGGGTACGGCGACGCTGCGCGGGTTGACCGTGCGCGGCGGTGGCACCGACCTGCCCGCGGTCCAGGTGGGGCAGGGTCGCCTGCACCTGAGCGACTGCGACGTCGTCGGGCAGGGCATCGTGGCGGTGCACGTTCCGGGCGGCCAGTTCGAGTTATCTGACTGCCGGGTCAGCAACCCGGCCGGCGCGGGTTTCCTGATCGAGGGGAACGCCGTCGGCGAGGTCGTACGGACCACCGTGCGGGACGTGGCCAGCGCGGCGATCGTGGTCACGGGCGGAGCCGACCCTGTGTTCCGCGACTGCACAGTGGCCGACGTTCGTGGCGCGGGCGTGCTCGTCACCAAGGGCGGTCGGGGCAGTGTCGAGGCGTGTGACATCAGCGCCGTCGAGGGGCCGGCCGTGGCCGTCGAGGAGAACGGTGCCGTCCGGGTGGTGCGTACCACCGTGCACGACACCTCCGGCGCGGGCGTCTTCGTCGCCGGTGGCATCCCCACGTTCGAGGAGTGCGAGTTCCGCGCCGTCGGCGGCCACGGGGTGGTCCTCTCCGGCACCGCCGACCCGGTGCTCACCCGGTGCCGGGTCAGCGGCAGCGCCGGCCACGGGCTCTACGCGTTGGAGACCGCGACCGGAGTGTTCAGCGACGGGGAGATCAGTGGCACCGGATCCGCCGCCGTGGCCGTGGCCGGCGCGGCGGCGCCGCGGATCGAGGGCGGCCGGGTGTCCGGCGACGGTGGCGTGGCGCTGCTGTTCGATGCGGAGTCGGCGGGCACCGTACGCGGGCTGACCGTCCGCGGCGGACAGGACGGTCTGCTGGTGCAGGGCCGGGCACGCCCCGCCATCGAGAACGTCACGATCACCGACTGCGCCCAGTACGGCGTACGGGTGGCCGACAGCGCCGCCCCGAGCGTGCGCGGAGCGCGTATCGACGGATGCCAGGGCGGTGGTGTCCAGGTCGGTCGCGGTGCGACTCTCACGATGCTGGAGACCACCGTCAGCGCCGGCGCGAACGCGCTGTTGCTCGCCGCCGGCGGCGCCGCCACGGCCACCGCCTGCGAGTTCGGCGGGGCCCGGCAGGCGGGCGTCCTGGTGCAGCAGGAGGCCACGCTGACGTTGGCCCGTACCCGGGTGCGCGGCAGCGGCGGACCGGGAATCCAGTTCGGGGCCGGTTCCTCCGGCCAGCTCGACGGCTGCGAGGTGCTGGAGAACGCCGGCGACGGACTGCTCGTCGAGACGCTGGAGCCGGTGCGGGTGCGTACCACCACCATCGTCGGCAACGGCGGTGAGCCGATCCGGCTGACCGTGCCGGGCACGGTCGACGTGGACGATTCGCGGGCCTCCCGGCCGTCGGGCGGCGAACCGTCGCGCCCCGAGGAGACCTCGGGCCGGCCGTCCACTCCCGTGCCGTCGACACCGGTCACCACCCGCGACTCGACCCCGGTCGCCCCCGCGGTGGCCGCGAAGACCGGGCAGCCGGCCGCTCCGGCCGACCCGGCGACGCCGCTGCTGGCGGAGTTGGACGCGCTCGTCGGGCTCGCCGGGGTGAAGCACGAGGTCGCGACCCTGGTCGGGCTGCACCGGATCAGCCAGCGTCGCGCTGCCGCCGGACTGCCGGCGCCGCCGATGTCCCGGCACATGGTGTTCGCCGGTGCTCCCGGTACCGGCAAGACCACTGTGGCCCGGCTGTACGGGCGCATCCTCGCCGCGCTCGGCGTGCTGAAGTCCGGTCAACTGGTCGAGGTCGCCCGGGCGGACCTGGTGGCCGAGCACATCGGTGGCACGGCGGTGAAGACCACCGAGAAGTTCAACGAGGCGCGCGGTGGTGTGCTCTTCGTCGACGAGGCGTACGCGCTCGCCCCGGTGGAGGGCGGCAACGGTCACGACTTCGGCCGGGAGGCGATCGACACCCTGGTCAAACTGATGGAGGACCACCGGGACGAGGTGGTGGTCATCGTCGCCGGCTACTCGGCGCAGATGCGCCAGTTCCTGGACGCCAACCCGGGCCTGGCCTCCCGGTTCTCCAAGACCGTCGAATTCGAGAGCTACTCGACGGAGGAGTTGGTCACCATCGTGGAGCGGCTCTGCAGCACGCACCACTACTCCCTGGAGTACGACACCCGGATGGCGCTGGCCAACCTCTTCGACGGGATGAGCCGGGACGCGAACTTCGGCAACGCCCGGGTGGCCCGGAAGGTGTTCGAGGAGATGATCGGACGCCAGGCGTACCGGCTCTCCCAGGCCGGTGATCCGTCCGGCGTCGAGCTGGCGCAGCTGCTGCCACAGGATCTGGGTGCGCCAGCGGGGACCGGGGTGCAGGCCGGGGTGGCTCGCGACGACGAGGTCGACCGGCTGCTCGGCCGGCTGAACGCCATGATCGGGCTGGCCGGGGTGAAGCGTGAGGTGGCCGACATGATCGACCTGCTCGCGACCATCCGGACCCGGGTCAGGGCGGGGCTGCCGGCGCCGTCGGTCTCCCGGCACCTGGTCTTCTCCGGGCCACCCGGAACGGGCAAGACCACTGTGGCCCGGCTGTACGGCGAGCTGCTGACCGCCTTGGGCGTGCTCGCCGGTGGCCAGCTGGTGGAGGTCGCCCGGGCCGACCTGGTGGGGGAGTACATCGGGCACACCGCTCAGCGCACCCGGGAGGCGTTCGACCGGGCCCGGGGCGGGGTGCTCTTCATCGACGAGGCGTACACGCTGGCGCCGCCGGACGCCCGCCAGGACTTCGGTCGGGAGGCCATCGACACGCTCGTCAAGCTGATGGAGGACCACCGCGACGAGGTGGTCGTCATCGCCGCCGGGTACGAGGAGGAGATCGAGGAGTTCCTCGCCGCCAACGCGGGTTTGGCGTCCCGGTTCTCGCGCCGGATCCACTTCACCAACTACGACGCCAACGACCTGGTCGCCATCTTCCAGAACCTGGCCGCGGCGAGCGGTTACGAGTGCCCGGGGGAGACCCTGGCGGCCCTGCGCGGACACTTCGAGCGGGTACCGCGGACCCGGTCGTTCGGCAACGGCCGGTACGCCCGGCAGGTGCTCGACGAGGCGATCACGCGCCAGGCCGGCCGTATCCGATCGCTGCGTGACCCGAGCGTGGAACAGTTGAGGATGCTCCTCGCCGAGGACGTCGCGGCAACATGAACGCTTTTCAGCGTTGTGCCATGACTGCCGACGTTTGTAATGATTTCGTGAATGTTTCGCTTGAACGGCACAGCCCTGGCCGTATGCTTCACCGAAGCTCCAGCGTGGATTCGCCGGTAACCGACGGATCCCGCGCGGGAGCGAGGCGTGACGGTTACCGGGGAGGCGGTTTGTTGTTGGTGCCGGCCAAGCTCGTCGGCGCGGCCCCTTCCGGCACCGGCGGCGGTGACGGAGGGCCGGACGACGAGGCACGGGCGCAGGCCCGGATGCGCGAGGTGCACGCCGAGCACGCCGAGCCGCTCTACCGCTTCCTGTTGCGGTTGAGCTGGGGCGAGCGGCAGCTCGCGGAGGATCTGCTCCAGGAGACGATGTTGCAGGCGTGGCGGCACCTCGACCGCCTGCCCGACAGCAGCGAGTCGGTCCGTCGGTGGCTGTTCATCGTCGCGCGGCGGATCGCCATCGACGCGGCGCGCGCGCGTCAGGCCCGGCCCACCGAGGTGGGTCTGAACGACCTCACCCGGCTCCCCGCGAGCGGCGACGTGACCGAGGACGTGGTGGTCGTGCAGACGGTGCGCCGCGCGCTGCCGAAGCTGACGCCCGCGCACCGGGCCGTGCTGATCGAGCTCTACTACCGCGGCCGATCGACGGACGAGGCGGCGGCCCGCCTCGGCATCCCGGAGGGCACGGTGAAGTCGCGCGCGCACTACGCATTGCGGGCATTGCGGGCCGCGATCGGCCGTACCGATGGCGATTGACGATTCGTGGCGAGGTGAGGATGTGCGGGTGCTGACCCGGACGGGCGCTCACGTCATACAGTGGTCGCGAGTTCGAGAATCGCCCTGGCCTGCGCCAAGACGGTAGTCAGGTCACCGAGAAGAGCTGGCGCGCTGATGACCGACGACGGTGACGGCACCCGCTGCACGTGTGACGGCTGCGGACCGTACCTTCTTGGTGCGCTCCGCCCGGACGCGGTGGTGGCCTTCGAGGCGCACCTGCTGGAATGCGGTCGCTGCCGACGCGAGTGCGAGCGCCTCGGCCCAACCGTCAGCGCCGTCGCCGGCCTCGGTCCGGACGAGGCGGTGGAGTTGCCGGACGCCGCCGAGGAGGAAGCGCCGGAAGTGACCGCTTCGCGCAGGCCCCCACCGGCTCGGCTCGGCTGACATCCTCCGACAGTGGGTCCCCCGTCCGCGGCCGGGAGGCCGCGGACGGGGGATCAGCGTCCGGTCAGAGCCGGGCGCACTGGCCCGTCGCCGGGCCCTTCACCGTGTTGGGCCGGCTCTCGTTGACCGGCACCGGGTTGTTTCCGGAGCAGCTCAGCGGCCCGCCGACGGTGTTCGCCGCGACCACCACCGGCTCGCTGCCCGTGTTGCCGGTCACCGTCACCGGCCCACCGACCGCGACCGAGTCGACCCGTACGCCACCGGTGTTACCGGTGAGCGAGAGCGGACCGTTCACCTTGCCGTCGCCGATCTTCAGCCCGCCGGTCGCGCCGGACACCGTCACCGGGCCGGCCACGGTCGCGCCGGAGAGTTCGAACAGCACCGGACGGGTGGCGGCGATCGGACCGTTGACGGTGCCGCCGGTGACCATCAGTGAGGCACCCGGGTGGACCGTGACCGGCCCCGCGATGGTGGCGTTCTCCAGGCAGGTCAGGCCGGCGCTGACGACCAGCGGCTTGGCGTACCGGCCGGTGATCGTCGTGGTGCACTGCGGCCCGGCCTGACCGATCGTCGACCGGGGCTCGGTGTCCGCGGTGACCGGCGAGTTCGCCGCGAAGTAGTCCACCAGCATGGTGAGATCGTTGTTGCCGGTGGTCGCCGGGTCGGTGCCCGCGCCGAGGGTGGTGAAGTTGTCCCCACCGGCGGCGAGGAACGAGTTCACCGTGACACGGTAGGTGCCCGACGGGTCGATGGCCGTTCCGTTCAGCTTGATCGACGTGATCCGCGAGCCCTTGGGCGCCTCGGGGTTGTAGGTGTAGTTGAACCCCTTCGAGACGCCCAGCCACAACACCGGACGCGAAGCGCCCTCGGGCTGCCACTGCTCCTCCAGCACCTGCTTGACCTGGGCACCGGTGTAGCTCTTGGTCACCACGTCGTTGGCGAACGGCTGGACGGCGAACGCGTCGGCGTACGTCACCGTGCCGTCGGTGCCGTACAGCAGGTCGGCCCGGAGTCCACCCGGGTTCATGAAGGCGATCTGCGCGCCGCCCCGACCGGCGTCCTTCGTGCCGGCGACCTGGACGTCGGCGATGAAGTTGCCGAGCGCCGACTCCTTGCCCCGGTCCTCGTTGCCGTCGGTGTAGGCCCGCTTGACGTCCGCGGTGATCGACCCCAACTGCTCCTTGCCCAGCTCGGCGGCCTTCTCCTTGGCGGCCGCCACGATGCCGGCCACCGTCGGGTCCTGCGGTGCGCCGACCACGTCCACCAGCGCCGCGTCGGCGGTGGTGACCCGACCGGCCTCCGGGTCGTACGTCAGCGTCACCTTGCCCAGCCGCTTGCCGTAGTCCTCGGCCTGCAGCACCGGGCGCAGCCGGTCGGTGCCGGGAACGGGGAGCTCGAAGGCGTACGGCTGGTGGGTGTGTCCGCTGATGATCGCGTCGACGGTGCCGTCGACCCGGGTGAACGGGCCGAAGACCGGGTCCGCGGCGAGCGCCTCGGCGGAGTCGATGTGCTCCGTCGCAGCGCCCTCGTGCGCGAGCAGCACCACCACGTCGGCTTCGCCGTTGTCCGGGTTGCCGTCCTTGAGCTGGCCGGCGACCAGGTTGGCCTCGGCGACCGGGTCGCGGAAGGTGAGCCCGGCGATCCCGTCCGGGCTGACCAGCGAAGCGGTCTGCTCCGTCACCACACCGACGAAGCCGACCCGGACCCCGCCGACCGTGCTGACGGAGTACGCCGGCAGCTCCCGGACGTCGCCGCGGTACACGTTGGCGCCCAGGTAGGGGAAGTCGGCGCGGTCGGACACCCGGCCGGTGAGGTCGGCGACGCCCTTGTCGAACTCGTGGTTACCCACCGCGGACGCGGCGAGGTCCATCTGGTTCAGCGCGTCGATCGTCGGGGTGTCCCCGTCGATCGCCGAGATGAAGGTGGAGGCGCCGATGTTGTCGCCCGCGGACACGAACGCGGTGTTCGGGTTCTGCGCACGCAGCTGACCGACCAGGCCGGCGAGCTGGGCGGCGCCGCCGACCGGCTGGCCGTCCACGGTGGCCGGGGACTCCAGCCGGCCGTGGAAGTCGTTGACGGTCAGCAGCTGCAGGTCCACCGGCTTCGCGCCGGTGCTGATGCCCACCACGAGCGGGTTGTGGTCGCTGGCCCGGTACGGGCTCGGCTCGTAGAAGGCGGGCAGCCCGTCGTACTGGAACGCGAACGACTCGACCGCGTTGATCTGCCACACGTCGACCCCGGTGACCCGGGCCGCCAGGGAGGGCGAGGCGAGGGCGTGGTCCAGGGAACCGGACTCGCCGCCGAAGACGTAGGTGGCCTTGCCCGTGTCGTTCAGGTCACGGTACTGCGCGTCGTAGAGGACCTGCATGGGGTCCTCCTGGGTGTACGCGTTGAAGTCGCCCAGCAGCAGGACGTCGGAGGTGCCACTGTCGGCCTTCACCTGGTCGACGAAGGTGGCCAGCGCGCGCGCCTGCCGGACCCGGTCGCCGTTCCAGGACCCCTGACCGTCACCGGTGTCGGCGTTGTCGCCGGTGCCGGTGCCGCTCTTGGACTTGAGGTGGTTGGCGACCACGATGAACGAGACCTTGCCCGCGGTGAACGCCTGCGCGATCGGCTCCCGGGCGTTCGACCAGACGGTCTCGTCGTTGACCGAGCGCGCCGGACCCTTCGGCTGCACCTTCGCCGGCTTGAAGATGATCGCCGTGGTGATGAAGTCCTGCTGCGCCGGTGCGGGCAGCTCGGCCGGGCTGCGGACGTAGTCCCAGGTGCCGGCGCCGTCCTTGGCGTTCAGCGCGGCGACCAGGCGCTTCAGGGCCTGCTGCGGGTCGTCCGGGTTGAAACGGACCGAGTTCTCGATCTCCTCGAGAGCGACCACGTCGGCGCCCAGGGCGCTGATCGCGGAGACGATCTTCGCCTCCTGGCGGCCCAGCGCCGCCTCGTCGGCCGCGCCCCGGGCGTCGCCGCCGAAGTGGACGAAGTAGTTCAGCACGTTGAAGCTGGCCACCCGGACGTCACCGCCGACGTTCACCGGTGCCGCGGCCCGGGGGTTGGTGGCCTTGAAGGTCGTCCGGGCGGGAGCGACGGTGTCCGCGTCGACCGGCAGGGTCGGCTGCAACCGCCACTCGTCGAACCCGTACGACAACACCGAGGGCCCGAACGCCTCCACCGAGTCGCCGACCCGCAGGGGGTTCTCCTTCGACAGGTACGGGGGCAGCAGACCACCGGTGGACAGGTTGGTGGTCCGGCCGTCGTCGAGCAGGATCCGGCCACGCTCGTTCGCGGTCGCCACCTGGCGCGCCTCGTCCGAGCCGGGGCGGGCCACGTCGGTCACGTTCGCGGCCGGGCGGTCACCGGCGGCGAGCACGACCTCGCCGTACCGGTTGGTGTTGTAGACCTCCGAGACGGTGTACGAGCCCACCGGCGCCACCAGCATCGACTCGACCGACTCGCGGGCGTCGTCGTCCAGCGGCAGGCCGACCGGCACCGGCGCGGGCAGCGGCGCGTCGTGCGCGCACACCTGCACGTCGGCCTTGGCGGCGATGGTGACCTGGGTGAGGCCGTTGTACTCGCTCGGGGTGCCGCTCACGCGTACCCGGTCGCCGATCGCCACCGACGGGTGGTTGGCGGTGTTCGTCGTCAGGTAGACGAAGACGCCGTCCGACGCGGTGCCGGCCGAGACCGGGCGGTCCCCGCCGGTCCCGGCGCTCTGCACGTAGACCCCGTTGTAACCGCCGGTGCGGTGGTCGGCGGTGACCACACCCTCGACGGTGACCCGGGTGCCCGCCAGCGGCGTGGCGCCGCCGGTGCCCTGGACCTCGGCGATGGTGTGGTCGACGGCGACGGTGCACCCCAGCGGCGGCTCGGGGTCGCCGTCGCCACCACCGGCGCTGTTCAGGCTGCCGAAACTGTTCGGCGCGGCGTCCCGCCACGTTCCGTCGATCTTCTGCAGCGAGTGACCGGCCGGGGTGCTCGAGGTCTCCGCGACGCCGATGTCGACACCGGTCAGCCCGTTCGCCGGGCCGCCGACCGCCGTCATGGTGCCCTCGTACGTGAGGAACTCGGCAACGGTGCCGTCCGGGGCGACGAGCGCCACGCCGTCCGGCGATCCGTTCTGGATCCCGTCGGTCGGGTACGACGCGACGACCACGCCGGCGGCCGGCACCGTACCGCTCAGGGTGCGGGTCTGGTACGCCGCGTTGTTGGCGCCGTTGTAGAGGACGATCTGCCAGCCGGTCAGGTCGTAGCCGACCGGCGCCTGGATCTCGATCGCCTCGCCGGTGTCGGTGCCGGCGTTGTCGTAGTGGATCTCACTGACGAACGGTGCCGCGGCCGTCGGGGCGGCGAGGGCGGCCGTGCTGCTCGCCAGGATCAGTGCGCTGGTGGCGAGCAGCACGCTCGCCGCACCAAGCGGTCGTCTGGTCACGTGCCTGTACATCAAACTCTGGCCTCCGTTGGGAGTAGACCGTCGGAGGATATGGGTAGCAGGTGTCCGCGTGGGAGCCGCCGGATGTACGAGACTGCCTGGCCACCCGTGGTGAGCTGCGGTCGGTAGGCGGCCGCCGGCAGCCGATCGTGGTCGATCCCACAGCATACGGTGGGTCAGTGGCACAATTGCCGGACCGCCGAGCCACCAGCCGGGAGGTCCAGGTTGACCGAGGAACTCGTCTGCCCGACCGAGAGCGTCGTCCCGTTGCTGCCCTGCGTGTCGGCCGAGGAGACCCTGGCGTTCTGGCGGTCGCTCGGCTTCGCGGTGACCTGGCAGCAGACCCGGCCATACCTGTATCTGGCCTTCCGGTGGAGCGGATTCGAGCTGCACTACGGCGGTGCGGCGACCGGCGTGGATCCGGCCGCCGAGCAGACCGGAGGGTGCCTGGTGATGGTCGACGCCGTCGCCCCGTACCACGCGGCGTTCACCGAGGCGATGCGTGGCGCGTACGGCAAGGTGCTCGCCAAGGGCCGGCCGCGGATCACCCGGTACCGGCCGGGCGCGTCGCGGTTCAGCGTCGTCGACCCCTCCGGCAACACCATCATCTTCATCCGGCGTGACGAGCCGCAGGAGTTGGAGTACGGCGGGTCCAAGCGCCTGGTGGGATTGGCCCGTGTCCTCGACAACGCGCGGATCCTGCGCGAGTTCAAGTCGGACGACCGTGCGGCGTTCCGGGCACTCAACTCCGGGCTGCGCCGGCACGGCGACACGGCGCCGGCTGTCGAGCAGGCGCTGGCGCTCGCCGCGTTGATCGAGCTCTCGACCGCTCTCGACGAGCACGAGCGCGTGCCGGACTGGGGTGTGCGACTCCAGGCGATCCGGCTGACCGCGTCCGAGCGGGACCAGGTGCGCGAAGCGGTTGCCGATCCGGCCGTCCTGGCGCCGTGGCTGCCGGACGCCGGCTGACCGCCGCGTCGCCGCGAGGCGTCAGCAGCTGCCGCCGGCCCGGAGGTTGTCGGGCGGCTCGGATCCGGGGCAGCTCGACAGTGTCCGGAGCGGGTCACACCGGCCGGGCGTAGCGGAGCCGTTCCTGACCCGACAAGTCACCGACTGTTGCCGCTCCCGCTCACCGCGCGTACCGAGGTGACGCGCTGGTGTCGCCGTGGCCAACCGGGGATGGCGGAGTTCCGCCATGTCCGGGCTCCGCCAGTGATCATGCCCGCCACCGGGCCGCCCGCCGCCCCAGAATCTGCGACGGCGCTGCCGGCGTTTCCCGGCGGACGCCCGGAGGAGGGAATTCATGCGCAGATCCAGATACGGGGCGCGCCACGCGACAGCCACGGTCGCGGCAACGTTGGCGGCGTTGCTCGCGCTGCCGACCGGTGCCATCGCGGCGACGCCCACACCGACGGCAACGAGCGGCACGGTGGAGCCGCTGCGTAAGGTGGAGCCCACCGTGCTCGCCGCGGCCCGCGGCGGCACCAGCACCACCTTCATGGTCGACCTGGCCGACGAGGCCCAGCTGGACGCGGCGGAACTCGACCGCGTCGAGCGCGCCGCCGGTGGCCGGGCCGGACGGGTGGCCCGTACCACGCGGGTCTACCAGACCAAGGTCGCGCACGCGGAGCAGACGCAGCGCGGCCTGCGCGATCTGCTCCGGGAGCGGCACGCCGACTTCACCCCGTTCTGGATCGCGAACGTCATCGAGGTGACCGGCGACCTGGACCTGCTCACCGAGCTGGCCGGCCGCTCGGACGTCGCGCGGATCACCACCGTCGGCGTGACGACGCTGGAGGAGCCGGTCCGCACCGCAGGCGCGGACGCCGACACGCCGCTGCTGTGGAACCTGACCGCGGTCGGCGCCGACAAGGTGTGGCGCGAGTACGGCACCCGTGGCGAGGGCGTCGTCGTCGGCAGCGTCGACTCCGGCGTGCAGTACGACCACCCGTCGCTGGTGCGCCAGTACCGCGGCAACAACGACGACGGCACCTTCACCCACGACTACAACTGGTACGACCCCACCGGGTTCTGCATGTCCGAGGAGCCCTGCGACAACGCCGGGCACGGCACGCACACCGTCGGCTCGATGGTCGGTGACGACGGCGCCGGGCACATCACCGGGGTCGCCCCGGGTGCGACCTGGATCGCGGCGAAGGGCTGCGAGTACACCTACTGCACCGACGCGTCACTGCTGGCCGCCGGACAGTGGATGCTCGCGCCGACCGACCGCAACGGCGAGAACCCGCGTCCGGAGCTGTCGCCGGACATCGTGAACAACTCGTGGGGCGGCGTCGGCGGTGACCCGCACATGTACGACGCGATCGTCGACTCCTGGGTGGCGGCCGGCATCTTCCCGGTCTTCGCGGTCGGCAACGAGGCGGAGCAGGCGCCGGAGCCGTGCGGCTCGGCGGGGCACCCCGCCACCAACCCGCAGACGTACGCGGTCGGCGCGACCGGCCCGGACGGTGTGATCACCGAGTTCTCCAGCCGCGGCCCCGGCCGGGACGGAGCGGTGCGGCCGGACATCACCGCCCCCGGTGAGCAGATCCTCTCCACCCTTCCCGGCGGCGACTACGGATACATGGACGGCACCTCGATGGCGGCCCCGCACGTCGCGGGCGCGGTCGCGCTGGCCTGGTCGGCCGTGCCGAACCTGCGCCGGGACGTGGTGACCACCCGCGAGCTGCTGGACCGCACCGCGCACGACGTCGACGACCAGCAGTGCGGTGGCACGCCGGCCGACAACAACGTCTACGGCGAGGGCCGGCTCGACGCGTACGACCTGGTGACCCAGGCCTCGACGGCCCAGCTCGGCGGCGTCGTGGTGCACGCGAACCGGGACGGCAACCCGCTGGCGGGGTCGCGGATCACCCTGACGTCCAACCTGGTCACCCGGACCGCCCGCACCGATGCCCACGGCACGGTCCAGCTGGGCCGGGTCCCGGCTGGGGAGTACACGCTGACCGCGACCTACTTCGGGCAGCGGACCCAGCGGCGGACCATCACCGTGTCGCAGAGCGGCACCGTGAACCTGACCCTGGACCTCTCCGAGGCCGCCCCGTGGCAGCCGGTCAGCGGCCGGGTCACCGACCCGAACGGCAAGCCGGTCGCCGGCGCCCGGTTGACGCTCGCCGACGAGTCGTTCCCCGGCTTCGTCACCGACGCCGAGGGCCACTACGACGGGAAGCTGCCCGAGGCCGAATACGACCTGCTGGTCGACTTCGGACGGTGGCTGGCTCCGAAGACGGTCGCGCTGACGGTGGACGGGCCGAAGACGGTGGACGTGGCGCTCACCGCCAAGACCGACCGGTACGGCTACGCCGCCGGGGTCACCGCCGGCAAGTGGGAGGACGGCGGCAAGGTGCTCGCCCTCACCGGTGACACCGCGAGCAAGGGCCTCGACCTGCCGTTCCCGATGACCTTCTACGGCACCACGTACGACCGGGTCACCGTGCACACCGACGGTTACCTGACCTTCGGCGCGGACGCCGCCACCTCCGTCGGCGCCAACGGTCCGCTGCCCGCCCCGCAGGTGTCGGCGCCGGCCGTCTACGCGTTCTGGGACGACCTGGTGCTGGACCACGCCTCGACCGTGCGGACGAAGGCGATCGGGTCGGGGATGAACCGACGGCTCCTGGTGAGCTGGACCCGGGCGGCCCTGAAGAGCGACCCGAAGCAGCGGGTCGACGTCCAGGTGCTGCTGGGCGAGCGGGGCACCGTCATCATCCGGTACCGCAAGCTCGGCACCGGTTCGGCGGCGGCCGGTGGCTCGGCGACGGTCGGCATCGAGGACGCCAGCGGCACTGTGGCGTTGACGTACTCGCGGGACGAGGCGGTGCTCGACGACGAAACCTCGATCACGTTCGAGGTGCCCGGCCGGGGTCTGCTGCGCGGCACGGTACGTGACGCCAACGACCGCCAGCCCCTGGCGGGCGCGACCGTACACGTCGAGTCGCCGAACGCGCGGCAACCGATCACCGCGACCACCGACGCGGACGGCTTCTACCAGCTGGAGGCGCCGGCCGGGCCGGTCACCGTGGCCGCGTTGCAGCCCGGCTACGACCTGCCGCCGGCCACCGTCACCGTGGCCGAGACCAGGGTGGTCAAGCACGACGTCGCGTTGCGTACGCCGCTGCTGCTGGCCAACAAGAACAAGGTTTCGGTGAGCGCGCGGGCCGGACAGACCCGGACCGCCACGGTGACCCTCACCAACAAGGGTGACCTGCCGGCCAGCTGGCTGGCCCGCGAGATCGACTCGCCGAACCCGCCGGCCGGCGTACCCGGCAAGGTGATGAGTTCCTTCGCGGTGAAGGACTTCTACTACGCGTTCGGCGTCGGCTACCGCAACGGTGAGCTGATCGTGTCGAACTCGTACCAGTTCGGAGAGCTGCAGCGCTTCGCCGCCGACGGCACGTCGCTCGGCAAGGGCGTGCTCGACATCGGTGGCTGGCCCTCGGACATGGCGTACGTGCCGGGGCGTGACCTCATGTGTGCGCCGAAGATGTCGTTCATCGGGGAGCTGCCGATCGTCTGCTTCGACCCGGACACCCTGGAGGTCAAGGAGACGATCACGGGACCGTGGGCCGGCAAGCTCTACTACGGGCTGGCCTACCGCGCCTCGGACGACACCTTCTACCTCAGCGGCGACGGGGTCATCCGGCACCTCGCCGGGCTGTCCCACCCGCAGCCGGGCTCGGTGCTGGGGGAGTGCACCCCGCCCGTGCCGTGGATGACGGGGCTCGCCCTCAACGAGGAGCACAACGTGCTGTGGGGCATCAACCAGGACGCCAAGGAGTCGATCTGGGCCATGGAACCGGACACCTGCCGCGCGCTGGCCTCGGTGCCCGACCCGGACCCGAACCCGATCAGCGGTGCCGGGCTCGACATCGACGAGCAGGGCAACCTCTGGACGGTGGCCTACCGGAACCAGCCGTACAGCAGCAAGGTCTACCACGTGGACGGGTCGCTGCCGGCGTACAGCGACGTGCCGTGGTTGTCGGCCGGGACCTCCGGTGAGGTGGCGCCGGGGCAAAAGGGCGCGCTGACCGTCACGGTCGACGCCACCGGCCTGACCCCGGGGACGTACGTCGCCACGGTGCTGGTGACCAACAACGGCGCCAAGGGCGCGTCCACCCCGGTCACCGTCTCGGTGACGGTCACCAAGTGATCAATGGGTCCCGCTGGCCGGGTCGCCGGTCAGCGGGACCCGTCGCGGTCCGTTCCGCCCGCGTGCCGGCGGAACGGACCGGGGACGCGGTGTCAGAGCCACCGGTTGCGCGCGACGAACCAGCCGAGCTGCATCCGGGTGGCGCTGCCGGTCACGTCCATGAGCTGCCGCAGCCGCCGCTGCACGGTACGCAGCGAGATGCCCAGCTGCGAGGCGACCGCCTTGTCCGGTAGCCCGGTCATCAGCAGCGACAGGATCTGCCGGTCGGTCGGTGTCGGCACGGTCCAGCGGTCGGCGTCGTCGAGCACGGTCGTGGCCGGAGCGAGGCGCAGCGGCGTGGCCCGCTCCCAGACCTCGGTGAAGAGCGCCACGAGCACCTCGACCCAGGTGGCGCCGCGCACCACCAGCGCCCAGGGCTCGACCATGTCGGCCTGGGAAGGGAAGGAGAGCAGCCCCATCCGGCGGTCGGCCACGGCGAGCTTCGCCGGTACGTCGGTCGCGACGCGGGCCTGCTCGCCGGCGGCGATGAACCGGCCGATGTGGGTCGAGGCGCCCGGTCGTTCCAGGCCGCGCCGGTCGTAGACCACTCGGAAGCGTACGCCCCGACCCAGCAGTTCCAGCTCCGCCGGATTCTCCGAGATGTCGGCCGCGTACGGGGGGCGTTCGAAACCGAGCACCTCCTCCTCGGCGCCGCGCAGGAACTGCTCGAACGTCTGCAGGATCGCCGCCACACCCACGACCATCTGGACGCCCGGATCCGCGGGCTCCGGCGCGCGCTGCTGCCGCAGCCACTCCCGCAGGTCGATCCGTGCCTCCTGAAGCTCACGGATGCGCTGGGTCAGCAGGGAATCGATCGCCAGGTCGGGTGGCGCCGCGCCGGCCCGGTCGCCGACCACGCGGACGAGGCCGTGGCGGGTGAGCGAATCGAGCGCCGCGTCCACCTCGTCGGGGCCGGTGGCCAGGCGCTCCACCAGCTCCGTCGCGGTACTCGGGCGGCCGCCGACCAGCGCCAGGTAGATCTTCTCTTCCAGTTCGGTCAGACCGAATGCGCTCAGCACTGTCCACCACACCCAGCTCGGGCGGCCCCACCGGTGGCGTGGTCCGCTGCGTTGATCTTGGAGCGTTCCGGACAGGAGCGTCAAGTGTCGCCGAGCGGACCATCCATCCGGCCTCTCGTCTGACGGGCCGAATTCCGCTACGGTGATCGAATCGTGTTCTCGTCTCGTCGACGCATCGTCATCGCCGCCGTGGCCGCCGCCGTAGTCCTCGGCGCGTCGGTCTTCGCCGTCGTCCAGCTCACCGAAGACGAGCCGGAGGGGCCGGTCGCCGCACCCCGGATCGTCCAGCCCGGCGCGCCCGGTCAGAGCGGCCGCGTCCTTTCGCCGGCCGAGCAGTCCCAGCTGCCCGCGCCGCCGAAGCACACCGCGGCCGACACGCAGTTCATGCAGCGGATGATCGCGCACCACGTGCAGGCGCTGGACATGACCGCGCTCGTCGCGGACCGCTCCGTCAGCAAGGACGTGTCGCTGATCGCCAAGCGGATCGAGACGTCGCAGCGCGACGAGATCGCGCAGATGCAGCAGTGGCTGACCGACCGTGGCGAGCAGCTCCCGGGGCCACACGAGCACCATGCCGAGCACGACGTGGTCATGCCCGGCATGCTCACCCCGGAGCAGTTGGCGCAGTTGGTCAAGGCCCGAGGTGAGCAGTTCGACCGGCTCTTCCTCGATTTCATGATTCAGCACCACGAGGGCGCGCTCACCATGGTGCAGCAGCTCTACGCGGCCGGCGGCGGGCTCGAACCGGCGAGTGACCGGTTCGCCCGGGAGGTCAACGCCGATCAGGGCATCGAGATCCGCAGCCTGCGCGAACTGCAGGCCCGGCTCGCCGGCTGACACCGGCCCACCGTCCGGCCGCAGCACCTTCCGCCGCACGCGCACCGCGTCCGCTGACCGCTCGGTCGTCAGGTTGGACACCGAACTGCGACGACCGCGCGGCAGGTGTCCGGGTCCATGACCCGGATCGGCTCCTTGGCGTCCTGGTTGATGCCCGGCACCCGCCCCGACGGTCCCCCCACCACCGCTTCGCCGGCGCCCTCGTCGGCACCCCGGCGAAGGATTCCGCCCCCCTCCGGAACGGCGGAGGCCGCGTCCTGCCTCGGCAGGACGCGGCCTCCTCATCGAACCGCTGCGGGGTACGTCAGTCGAGGCTGGCGCACTGACCGCTGGTCGGCCCCGACACCCGGTTGGCGGCGTCGAGGTTGATCGGCGCCGGCGCGTTGCCCGTGCACGCGAGCGGGCCGCTCACCGTGCTGTCGGCGATGATCGGCTCGACGGAGCCGGTACGGTTGCCCGTCAGCACCGCCGGACCGTGGATCTCGCTCTTCACGATCGCGGTGCTGCCGCGCGTACCGGTGATGCTGACCGGGCCACGGACCGTGCTCTCGTAGAGGTGCACGGCGGCCGCGTTCGACGCCGACACCGGCCCCGAGATCGACGAGTCGAACGCGAGCAGCGAGGCGCCCGGACGTACGGTGACCGGCCCGTTGACGGTCGCGCCGGACAGGCAGGTGACACCCGAGACCGTCAGCGGCCCGTTGTGCCGCTTGTCGATCGTCGTGGTGCACGTCCTGGCCAGCTGGTCGAAGCGGGCGCGGGCCACGGCGAAGCTCGGTGCCCAGTCGACCTTCGTCTGGCTCTGGGCGTTGAACTGCGGCATCTGCACCTCGCGGGCCGCGGCGATCTCCGCCGCGGTCAGGTGCTCACTGGGACGCAGCCCGAGTACGTCGAAGCCGCGGGCGATCTCGCTGCCGTAGATCTCACCGTTGTACCAGTACGCCGACCAGAAGCCACCCAGCACGCTGGTGGTGGGGCTGATCGGGCCGCGGTCGAAGTAGGCGATCTCCCGCGGGTGCGCCGAGTCGGTGAAGTCCATCAGGGAGATACCACCCTGGTACCACGCCTGAACGAGGATGTCCCGACCCGGTACGGGGATCAGCGAGCCGTTGTGCGCGACGCAGTTCTCCTGGAGCGTCTGCGGCACGGGCAGCTTGTAGTAGCTGGCGAACTTCAGCTTCCGGTCCACGATGTCGAAGATGGCGTTCGCGCCCCACTGCGGCTGGTCGGTGTCCCGGCAGCGGGGGCCGGTGCCACCGCCCCACTCGTCGGTGAACACGACCTTCTTGCCGTCGTTGCTGATCGTCGCCGAGTGCCAGTACGCGAAGTTCGGGTCGGACACCTCGTCGATCCGCACCGGGTTCGCCGGGTCGGAGATGTCGATCAGGATGCCGTTGCCCTCGCACGCGCCTGCGGCGAGCCCGAGCGCCGGGTACGCCGTGATGTCGTGGCAGGCGTCGGTGACCGGCGACGGGCCCCACGCGCTGCCCGACGGGTGGCTGGTGGTGGGCGGGGTGTTCTGCAGGCCGTCGACCGCGCCGGTCTGCGGGTCGGCGAACAGGCGCGGGTTGTTGACGACGGCGGCCTGCTCCGGAGCCGCGACCGGCACCTTGATGACGTCGATGCGCCAGCGTGCGGGGTCCTCGCCGGAGGCGGGCGTGTTGTTGCAGCCGGCCATCGTGCTGGCCGGTCGGACACCCGCCGTGCCGGAGACGTACACGTAGACGTTTGAGCTGTCGTCCGGGTCGGTCACCAGCGTGTGCGTGTGCGAGCCACGGCAGGTCTGCACGGCGGCGACCTGTACCGGGTTGGCCACGTCACTGACGTCGAAGACGCGTACGCCCTGGAAACGGGTGCCCGCAGAGGCGTCCGTGCCGCAGTCCAGCCGGCCGCGGGTCTCCTCGACCGACATGAAGAGCAGGTTGCCGTACACCGACAGGTCGCCCTGCCCGCCCGGACACACCACGCTGCTGACCAGCGTCGGGTTGGCCGGCTGCGAGATGTCGTAGACGTTGAAGCCGTTGTAGTTGCCCTGGAAGGCGTGGCTTCCGCCGAAGGCGAGATCCGACGCGACGTAGCCGAAGTCGCCCGGGTTGGCCGGGTTCACGAAGCCCGCCGGCTTGTCGCGGTGGGCCAGCAGATCGAGGTCGCTGATCGCGCTCTGCGCGTCCAGCCAGCCCGCGCCGAGCCCGATCCGCGGGTCCGGTTCGGACTCCTGGCCCGACGCGGTGCCGGGCAGCAGGGCCACGAGGAGAGCGGCGGTGGCCGCGGCGCCGATCAAGCGGCGTCTCCTGCCTGTGTTGCGATGGGTCTGGGTCATGCGTCTCCTCCAGCCGCGGTGTCCCCTCCTGGTTGCGACGCGCATCGACACGCGTGTACACCACGGTAAGTAAGGACCGTACCGCCTACCGGTCAGTTTGGATCATGTAAATATTTGCGGAGGACGCGAAACTGCCGCATTTCCCGACATCGGGATCAAGGTCCTGCCCGGCCGGTCTCCGCTCCCGAGTCGACGGTCCAGATCATGTGGTACCGCGCCGCAGCCGACCCGAAGGTCACCGGTTGTGGCGTCGAGCCAGGTAGACCACGTCCGGCTCGCCGCGCGGCACCTCGACACGATGCGTGGTGACCGGCCCGATCACCGCCGCCAGGCGGGCGGCGTACGCCGGTGACGCGGAGGCGCTCCAGGCGGCCAGCACACCACCGTCGGTGAGCCGTTGGCGCAGCAGCGCGAGCCCACGATCGTCGTACAGCGCGGCGTTGTGCTCGAAGACCGTCCAGTCCGGACCGTTGTCGACGTCCAGGCAGATGGCGTCGAAGACCTCGTCGGTCGTGCCCAGCCAGCGCACGACGTCGTCGTTGACGACCCGGACGCGGGTGTCGTCGAGAGCGTGCGCGCTGAACGGAGCCAGCATGTCCCGGTGCCAGTCGATGAGCGCCGGCTCGATCTCGACGACCACGATCTCGCCCGGCACCTGCGACGCCGCGGCCTCGGCCAGGGAGAAGCCCACCCCGAGACCGCCGATCAGGATCCGGGCACCCGCCGGCACGAGCTTCAACGACTCTCGTACCAGCAGCCGTTCCGAACTGCCGGCGCGGGTGTCCATCAGGAACACCCCGTTGCTGATGATCTCCAGGTGCTCGGCACTCCGCCGCAGGACGAGCTCGCCGCGGTCGGTCACGACCCGGTCGATTACCGTAACCGCCTCACTCACCCGGCCAATCTATGCCGCGGGGCGTGGCGTGCCCACGGATTTCCGGCGGGCGTCGGTGCAGCCGGCCGTCAGGTGATGCCGTGCGGAACCGGGGCGGGCCGGACGGAGGCTCAGAGACCGAGCGGCGCCGGATCGGTGGCGAGCTCGCGGAACCGCACCCGGGGGTCGGGCACCAGCCGGCGCGCCGACAGGTCGAGCAGTCCGCCCACCCCGGTCAGCGTCGCGACCCGGGTGCCGTCGGGCCGGGTGTAGTCCTGGTCGATGCGGAACGTCTTGCCCTCGCCCCAGCGGAACGCGCAGGACACGTCGACCTCGTCGCCGCCGCGCAGCTCGCTGAGGTAGCGCAGGGTGACCTCCAGCGCGACCGGACCCACGCCGGAGGCGAGCAGCCGGTCCTGCGAGATACCGGCGGCGCGGAGGCACTCCCACCGGGCGTGCTCGCCGTACTGGAGGTAGACGGCCTGGTTCAGGTGACCCTGGGTGTCGAGCTCGTAGCCGCGGACGGTGACGCGCACCCGGAAAGGATCTTCCATGACTCCGAGCCTACCGGTGGGAAGGTCGTCGACTCAGAGCCGGTTGCCGCGCTTGTCGGTGGCGACGATGCCGTCCAGCCGTACCCCCGGGGCGAGCACCGTGGGATCGAACCAGAAGACCACCACGCGTGGATCCTCGCTCCAGCGAGCCAGCGTGGCGGGCACCTGACGGCCGTCGACGGTGCCGATGATCCGCACGGCCGGTCCGACGAAGTACCCGAAGGTGGGCACCGGCGGGTGGACCGGGCGGTCGCCCTGCTGGTCGTAGCCGATCTCGTGGAAGCCCGCGTGGCGGTCACGGCCCGCCACGTCGTTGATCAGGACGTCGGGCGTCAGCTCGCCGGCGGCGTCGCGACGACCGGCCACCAGGCCGATCGTCACCTGCGGCACCTTCGGGACGTCGACCCCGACGACGTAGAACACCCGCTCCTCGGCGCCGTACCGGATGCCACTGGAGAGCACCATGCCGACCGGCTTCGGGCGCGACTGCCCGGAGCCGGTGGTGGCGGCCGGTGTGGCGGTTGGCGCGGCAGCCGTCGTGGGCCCGGCGGTGGGCGCGGTCGTCGGGGGTGCGGTGGGGCGGGCACCCGCGATCGGGTCCGCAGGTCGCTTCGGCTCCGGACCCGCCGACGCCAGCGCGACCGGTACGGCCACCGCGACCGCCAGCACGAGCGCGGCCGCCCCGGTGCGCGCGACCCGTCGCCGCCTGCGCAGGCGCCGACCCTCGTGTACGACGGCAGCCAGGTCGAGCAGGTCGTGGTCCGCCCGCTCGGTCGCCAGCATGGCCTCACGGAGCCGCTCCGCCTCGTTCATCGGCAGCTCCCGTGGACCTGCGGCGTCCCGGCGTCGACGCTGCGCAGCTTCTCGAGAGCACGGGAGCTGGTGCTCTTCACCGTTCCGATCGAGACGCCGAGTTCGTGGGCCACCTGGGCCTCCGGAAGGTCGAAGTAGTAGCGCAGGACGACGATGGCGCGCTCGCGCGGACTGAGCGTGCCGAGGATGGTGAACAGCCAGCGCCGGGTGGCCACCGAGTCGGCGACGTCCTCGTCACGTTGCTCGGGAAGCTCCTCGGTCGGGTATTCCCGAATCGGTCGCCGCCAGCGGTCGACGAGGTGGTTGACGAGCACCGACCGGGCGTACCGGTAGGCGTCGTCGCCGCGGATGCGCGACCACGAGGCGTACGTGCGGGCCAGCGCGGTCTGCGCCGCGTCCTCGGCCTCATGGCGGTCGCCGGTCATCAGGAAGGCCGCGTGTACCAACCGGCGGGAGGCGGCCCGGGCGAACTCGACGAACTCCGCGTCATCTCGTGCCATGTCCGCCCGCTTCGCACTCCACGACGTTCAGGACGGGCGGGAGGCGCGAAAGGTTGAGTCCGCGCCTGATCAACTTTCCGCCCGGTTGACGCGTCCTAACTGCCGTGCGCCACCAGCGAACGGTGCGCGGCGAGGGGAGACGCATGTCCGGGAAGAGTACGCGCCGGGGCTTGCTGCCGGTGGTGGCGGTGTGCGGGTTGCTGGCGTCCGGGTGCGCTCAGCCCGCGGTGGGCGGCGAGTCGGCGGCGGACCGCCAGTCGCCGGCCGGGCCGGCCGTCGGGTTCGTCGACCCCGCCGGGCCGGTGACCTCGCCGTCGGCTCCCGCACGGCCACGGCCCGTCCCGATCAGCTACCCGGCCGAGGGCAGCAACCGGTGGCAGACCGCGGCCGCCGAGTCCCCGGCCCGCCGGGGCGAGGGTGAGATCATGCGCTACCGCGTGGCGGTGGAGCGGGACATCCGGGGCATCGAGACGTCGGCCTTCGCCGCGGAGGTCACCGGAATCCTGACCGATCCGCAGGGCTGGACCGGCGGCGGGACGTTGACCCTGCGCCGGGTCGGGCCGGGCCAGGCCGCCGACTTCACCATCTACCTGGCCACCCCGGGCACCCGCGACGAGCTCTGCGGCGATGTGCCGGACGGCTACACGTCGTGCCGCAACGGCGCCAAGGTGGTGCTGAACGTGGCGCGCTGGGTGAAGGGCGTGCCGCGGTACGGCGCATCCCTGGCCACCTACCGCGAGTACATGGTCAACCACGAGGTGGGGCACCGGCTCGGCCACGGGCACGAGCGCTGCCCGGGCCGCGGCGAACCGGCGCCCGTCATGCAGCAGCAGACGCTCGGCCTGCACGGCTGCACCGCCAACGCCAAGCCGTACCTCGACGGCGAGCCCCACCGGGGACGTTCCGGGACGTACGACGATCCCATTCCGCCACGCGAGCGCGGCCGGGCGGGCTGAGGGGCGACGGCCGGAGGGGCCGCCGCCGTCACCAGGTATGTGTGACGCCGGCCGGGTGCGGTGCAACGGCACCCGGGTCAGCGATCCGTACCCGGCGGCCCGGGACGGCAGTGTTCGCCGGCGCGGTGCGGCGGAAGGGCCTCAGCGCAGTGGGCCGTCGCCCGGGCCGTTCGGGTCGTCCACCAGGTGGATGGCGGCCTCCTCCGCGCTGGCCGCGCCGGCGTCGATCCCGGCGTCCCAGGCCACCGAGTCGGGCTCCTCGTCATCGCGGAAGCCCTCGTCGTATTCGACGAGGCGGCCCGCCCGCGGGTCCTGCTCGTAGCCCCGCCGGATCAGTTCGTCCTCGTCGTCGACCTGCTCCGCGTACGGGTCGATGTCCGGCTCCTCCTCCGCGAGCAGCTGCTCGAGTGACTCGCCCGCCCGCTCCTCGGCGGGAGTCGTGCCGTACCGGTTCGCGCCGTACCAGTGATCCGGAGCGGCGATGCCGGTGTCGAGCGGATCGGTGATCCGATCGCTGTCGAGGGTGTCGGAGGCGTCCAGGACCCCGTCGTCCTCGGCGACGTTCCACTCCTCGGCGCGGTCGGTGTTGTCGGTCAGGCTCATGGTCGTCTCCCCTCGTCACCCCTGCGGCGACCAAGCAAGCCTAGGGCGCGCTCTCGCCGATCGTGAGGAGGGGACACGTTCAGCGGTGGTGACCAGGCGGCGGTGAGCCGGCCGGCGGGAGGTCGCACCGCAGCAGAGCCGGCCGGTTCCGCCTCCGTGCCCTGTCGCCGCAGCCGAGGCCCCGTTCGTCGGGCGGCCATGGTTGCTCATCGTGTGGGTGAAGTCACGATCGGATTGACGTCACACCCCGGGCGGAGGCCGAGTTGACCACGTCGAGAACCCGGACGAACACCGCCGTATCGCGACGGAAGGTCACCGGTACCGGCCGAGGCGGTCGGGCTAAAACGGGGGCGGCCTGTCGGGGGCGGCCGCTACTCTGCGTGCGAGCATTCGCCCTCCGCGAGCCGTGCTTCGTCCCACACCACGGCGCGGCGCCACCCCCACCGCTCACCGCCCGTCAGCACCACCGACTTCAGGAGATTCTGTGACCCAGCAAGTTGCCGCGGCGCCGGCGAAACTGGACGCCGCGGTCCTCAAGGTGGCGGGTGTCGTCGTCCTCGGCGCGATCATGTCGATCCTCGACGTGACCGTGGTCAGTGTCGCGCTGCCCACGTTCCAGAACGACTTCGACGCCTCGTACGCCCGAGTCGCGTGGACGATGACCGGCTACACGCTCGCCCTGGCCACGGTGATCCCGCTCGCCGGCTGGGCCGCCGACCGGTTCGGCACCAAGCGTCTCTACATGACCGCGCTGGCGCTGTTCACGATCGGCTCGGCGCTCTGCGCCACCGCCGACTCGATCGGGCAACTGATCGCCTACCGGGTCCTCCAGGGCCTCGGCGGCGGCATGCTGATGCCGCTCGGCATGACGATCATGACCCGGGCGGCCGGCCCGAACCGGATCGGCCGGCTGATGGCCGTGCTCGGCATCCCGATGCTGCTCGGCCCGATCGCCGGGCCGATCCTCGGCGGCTGGCTGATCGACGCGGCCGGCTGGCACTGGATCTTCCTGATCAACCTGCCGATCGGTGTCGTCGCGCTCATCTACGCGCAGGTCGCGCTCCCGAAGGACGCGCCGGAGCCGTCGGAGTCCTTCGACTTCCTCGGCATGCTGATGCTCTCCCCGGGCCTCGCGCTATTCCTCTACGGCATCTCCTCGCTGCCCGAGGCCGGCACGTTCGGCGACCCGGAGGTGTGGGGGCCGATGCTGGTCGGGGCCGCGCTGCTGGTGGCCTTCGTCCTGTACTCGTTCCGGCCCCGGCACCCGCTGCTCGACCTGCGGCTGTTCGCCAACCGCAACCTGACGGTGGCGGCGGTGACGCTCTTCGTCTTCATCATCGCCTTCATGGGGGCGGGCCTGCTCTTCCCGAGCTACTTCCTCCAGGTTCGCGGCGAGTCGACCCTCGCCGCCGGCCTGCTGATGGCGCCGCAGGGGATCGGCGCGATGATCACGATGCCGATCGCCGGCACGCTGGCCGACCGGGTGCCCGTGGGGCGTACGGTGCCCTTCGCGCTGGCGCTCATCGTGCTCGGGTTCTTCTCGTTCACCCAGGTCGACCCGAACACGTCCTACCTGCTGCTCTGCGGCTCGTTGTTCGTCATGGGCCTGGGCATGGGCGGCACCATGATGCCGATCATGACGTCGGCGCTGCGGACGTTGAGCGCCCATGACGTGGCGCGCGGCTCGACGCTGGTCAACATCCTCCAGCAGATCGGTGGCTCGGTCGGCGCCGCGGTCATGTCGGTGATCCTCACCAATCAGCTGAACGGCTCGAACGTGATCCCCGGTGTGACCGACCCGGAGAGCGGCAAGCCGGTCACCGAGGCGGGGCTGGCCATCGCCAGCCAGCAGCAGCCACAGCTGCTCGAACAGTTCCCGGTCCCGCAGGAGCTCATCGACCGGGGGCTCGGCTTCGCCGCCCACTCGTTCGGCGGCACGTTCTGGGTCGCGTTCGCGCTCGTGGTGCTCACGTTCATCCCGGCCGCGTTCCTGTCCCGCCGCAGGATCGAGCGGCCGGACCTGCTCGACGGTGGGCAGGGCGACCAGACCCGCACGCCCGTCGGCATCCACTGACGCCCACCGGGGCCGTCGGGAGAACGTCCCGGCGGCCCCGACGCCCGCCCGGTCAGGTCGACCCGCCGGTCCGCTCGGGCCGGGACGGTCCGCCCGGGACCCGCCCGGTCCGCTCCGCCCGCGGCGAGACGCGGGTCCGGTCAGCGGACCGGGGGAGAGGGCCGGCGGCACCCAGCTCAGGGACGCAGCGCGCCGACGACGATCCGGGTGGCCCGGGCGATGAGCGCGTCGTCGTACGCGGCGTTCTCCGCGTCGCGGCTCGACATCACGGCGAGGACGATCGGCGCTCCCTCCGGCGGCCAGAGCACGGCGATGTCGTTGCGGGTGCCGTACCCGCCCGCGCCGGTCTTGTCGCCGACCGTCCAGCCCGCGGGCACACCGGCGCGGACCAGGGCGTCACCTGTGGTGTTCCTCCGCAGCCACCCGTTGAGGACGTCCCGGTCCTCCTGACTCAGCGCGTCGCCGACGGTGTACGCCCGTAGGTCCGTGGCGAAGGCCCGGGGTGTGGTGGTGTCCCGCCGGTCACCGGGCCGTCCCTCGTTGAGCGCCGTCTCGAAGCGGTCGGCTTCCGTGATCGTGTCGCCGAGCCGGCGTAGCTCCCGCTCGAAGCCGTCCGGGCCGCCGAGCTGACGCAGCATCAGGTTGGCTGCCGTGTTGTCGCTGTACCGGACTGCGGCGTCGGCCACGTCGCGCAGCCGCATCCCTGTCGCGACGTGCTGCTCGGTGATCGGGGAGTGCGCCACAAGGTCGCTCCGCGAGTACCGGACGACCTGGTCGAGCTCGGCCGCCGAGGTCCGGTCGAGCAGCACGGCGGCGGCCAGCGCCTTGAACGTCGAGGCGTACGCGAACCGCTCGTCGGCCCGGTGCCGCACCGTCGTCCCGGTCCCGGTGTCGACGGCGAAGACGCCGAGGCGGGCGTCGAAGTCGGTCTCCAGCCGGCGGAACTCCCGATCCACGGCAGGAGGTGTCGGCGGCGCGTCGGTGGCGGGGGCCGACGAGGCACCCGGCGTGGCCGGCGCGTCGGGATCGGCGTCCGGTCCGCAGGCCGCGAGCGCGGCGAGGATCGTCGCTGCGCAGGTCACGGCGGCACCGCCGCGGACGCTCGGGAATCCCATCGCCGTACCTCCAGGCATCGTGGACGTGGCCAGCATCGCTGACGACAGGGAACACGCCCGGACGCCGACCGCGGGTTGCATTCCCGGTGACGTCCGCGCTGGAGGCGGCGACGTCGACCGTCTGTCGCGCGGACGTCTCGCCGTCTTCGCCGGTCGCGTTCGGGGCCCGGGTGGCGGCCCGGACGTGCGGCGGCGAATACCGGCGGTGGCGCGGACGTGCGGCCGCCCACGGGTCGGGGAACGCGACCCGGGTGGCGCCGGTCGGGTCAGGCGGCCGTGCCGATGTGCAGCGGATCGGCCAGCAGGTGCGCGAACGCGAGCTCGGCGGCGCCGATCAGGGCGGCGTCCGGGCCGAGCGCCGCGGGTAGCAGCTGCACGTGCTCGCGGGAGGCCGGCAGCGCCAGCTCGTCCAGGCGCTGCCGGACGACGTCCGCGCCGGCCAGGTAGACCTCGCGCAGCGACCCGCCGAACACCACGGCGTCGGGGTTGACCACGTTGACCAGGTTGGCCACGCCGAAGCCGAGCCAGTCGGCGACCCGCTCGACCGCGGCGGTCGCGGCCGGCTCCCCGTCGGCCGCCGCGCGCAGCACCTCGCACACCCCGTCAGGCGTACCGGGGTCACGCCCGGCGTGCCGCAGCAGCGCGGCCTCGCCGATCTCGGTCTGCCAGCAGCCACGGGAGCCGCATTCACAGGGCAGGCCGTCGGGGTTGACCACCATGTGGCCGACCTTGCCGCTGCGACCTCCGTGGCCCACGACGAGCCGGCCCTCGATGATGATGCCGGCGCTGACGCCGCTGGATCCGTGCAGGTAGATGAGGTCGTCCACGTCGGCGGCCACGCCCCGGACGTGTTCGGCGAGCGCGGCGATGTCGGCCAGGTCGCCGGCGAGGACGGTGGGTCCGGTCCGGCCGTCGCCGAAGGCCGCGCCGATCGCGGCGCGCAGTCTCTCGTCCGGGCCGCCGATGCGAATCCGTCCGTCCCGGTCGCGGGTCGTGTCGGTGACGGCGACCGCGATGCCCACCCGGATGGAATCCGCCGCGACGTCGCGGTCCATCTCGTGCGCCAGGGCGGTCAGTGTGTCGACGGCGTCGACGGCGGACGTCCCGGCTGGTCGCGGGGTGTCACGAAGGTCGAGGACGCGACCGCCGAGGCCGATTCGGGCGGCGCGCAACTTGTCCGGCTCGATGCTGAGCGCCTGCGCGTACACGCGGCTCGAGCGGGGGGTCACCACGAGTGAGGGGCGGCCGCGGCGGGTCGTGACGGGCGCTCCCTCGGTGACCAGGCCGGCGGCGGCGAGGTCGGCGGCGAGCGCGCCGATGGTGCTGCGGTTGAGGCCGAGCCGCGCGGTCAACTCGGCCCGGGAGGTCGGACCGTGGACGTGGACGTGACGCAGCAGGGCTCCGAGGTTCTGCCGGCGGATCTCCTCCTGGCTGGCACCCGACGCGGGGGGCGCCGGGACGGCCGGGGTACCACCGGTCCGGTGGAGAGCGGACAGCGGGGGGCGCACAACCGCACCTCCTTCCGTCTGTCGGTGCCGTCGGCTCCAGGAAGACGAAGGGTCCCGGAAATATCCGGGACCCGACGTCTAACTGCGGTGCTACTTACTTGGTCAGCGGCGCGAGCTTCGGGTCGTTCGCGTACGCCTCAGCCGCGTTCGCCTTGGTGACGGCGACCGGCGGGAGCAGGAAGGTGTCGACCACCTTCGTGCCGTTGTTGTAGGTCGTGGTGTCGTTCACCTGCGGGGCGTTGCCGGCCTGCAGGGCCTTCACCATGTCGATGGTCTGCTTGACCAGGGTGCGGGTGTCCTTGTTGATCGTCATGTACTGCTCACCGGCGACGATCGACTTGACCGACTCGACCTCCGAGTCCTGACCGCTGACAACCGGGACCGGCTTGCCGGCGCCCTTCACCGAGGTGATGATCGCGCGGGCCAGGGTGTCGTTCGGGGAGAGGACGCCGTCCAGCTCCTTGTTGCCGTAGGTCGAGGTCAGCAGCTGGTCCATGCGGGCCTGCGCACCCTCGGCCTTCCAGCCCTGGATGGCGGTCTGCTTGATGTCCTTCTGGCCCGAGGCGACGACAAGGTTGCCCTTGTCGATCTCCGGCTGGAGAACGCTCATCGCGCCGTCGAAGAAGACCTTCGAGTTGTTGTCGTCCGGCGAGCCGGAGAACAGCTCGATGTTGTACGGGCCGTTCGGCTTCTTGGCCTTCATGCCGTCCAGCAGGGCCTGACCCTGGAGCTGGCCGACCTTGAAGTTGTCGAACGCGACGTAGTAGTCGACGTCCGGGCTGTTCAGGATCAGCCGGTCGTACGCGATGACCTTCGCGCCGGCCTCGTGCGCGGCGGCGACCTGGGTCGACAGCTGCGCGGCGTCGGTCGCGCCGATGACGATGACCTTGGCGCCCTTGGTGACCATGGACGTGATCTGGGCCTGCTGGTCGGCGACCGTGGTCGACGCGCCCGCGTACTGCACGTTCGCCTCGAAGCCGGCCTCCTTCAGGCCGTTGGTGAACAGGTCACCGGCGAGGACCCAGTTCTCCGAGGTCTTGGCCGGGAGGGAGACACCGATCAGCGAGTTGGCCGGGAAGCCCTTGGTCTCGCTGCCCGAGCCGCCGCTGGTGCCCTCGTCGCGGCCGGAGCCGCAGGCGGTGAGGGCAAGCATCGCGATGGCACCGACGGCCATCGTCTTGCCGAGAAGCTTGCGCATTGGGGTGGTTGCCTTTCTTGAGGGTTGGTGTGTGAACTGCGGCCGGCGGGCGTCAGCCGGCGACCGTCGTCTTGGCGGGTTCACGCTCCGCGCCGGACGATGGCGTAGGTGCGGCCGGCCCTTCCCGGCGGAAGGACTTCGTGAGACTCCCGATGATCGAGAACCGTCCCTGGCGCTTGTTGTAGACGTCGACCGCGACGGCCAGCAGCAGGACCAGGCCCTTGATGATCTGCACCTTGTCGGTGCCCACACCTTCGAGCTGGAGGCCGTTGTTGAGTACGGCCATCACCAGACCACCGACGATCGAGCCGCTGATGGTGCCGATGCCGCCCGCGACGGCCGCGCCGCCGATGAAGACCGCGGCGATCGCGTCCAGCTCCCAGCCGTTACCGTCCTGCGGGCCGGAGGCCGCCGAGCGGGCCACGAAGATCATGCCCGCGAGCGCGGCCAGGACCGACATGTTCATCATGACGAAGAAGTTGACCCGCTTGAGCTTCACGCCGGACAGCTCCGCAGCGCGGGAGTTGCCGCCCACCGCGTAGATGTGCCGGCCACCCGCGGTGTTGCGGGTGTAGAAGGAGTACGCCAGCACGAGCGCCACCAGGATGATGCCGGAGACCGGGAAGCTGGTGCCGACCCGGCCGCTGCCGAAGCGCAGCGAGATGAAGATCAGCACGCCGACCATCACGGCCATGCGCAGGATCGAGATCCACATCGGGATCGGGTCGGCGTTCATCTCCTTGCGCGTGCGGCGCGCCGCCAGCTCCCGCCACACCACCGCGATGCAGCCGGCCAGGCCGAGCAGCAGGGTCAGGTTGTTGTAGCCGGTGTTCGGGCCGGTCTCGGGCAGGAAGCCCGAGCCGATCACCCGGAAGCCCTCCGGCACCGGGATCGTGTTCGCGTTGCCGATGAACTGGTTGCCGCCGCGGAAGAGCAGCATGCCCGCCAGGGTCACGATGAACGCCGGCACCCCGATGTAGGCGACCCAGAAGCCCTGCCAGGCGCCGATGACCGCGCCGATCGCGAGGCCGAAGAGAATCCCCAACGGCCAGGGCAGGTTCCACTCCGCCATCGCCTTGGCCACCAGGATGCCGGTGAACGCGGCGATCGAGCCGACCGAGAGGTCGATGTGCCCGGCGACGATCACCATCAGCATGCCGATGGCCAGGATCAGGATGTACGAGTTCTGCTGGAACAGCGCGATCAGGTTGTCCGACCGCAGCGTCAGCCCATCGGTCCAGATCTGGAAGATCAGCACGATCACCACCAGGGTGGCGATCATCCCGAACTGGCGGGCGTTTGAGGTGGTGCCTCCGAAGAGGTTCTTTTGAAGATCCTTGAGTCGGCTCATCGTGTCTGCATCTTCTTAGTCGAGGTCATCAGCTTCAGGAGGGTCTCCGGGTCTGCGTCCTGCCGGGCGACTTCGCCGGTGATGGTGCCTTCCGACACCGTGTAGATGCGGTCGCAGAGCCCGATCAGCTCAGGCAGTTCCGAGGAGATGACGATGACGCCCTTCCCCTGGTCGGCGAGCCGCTGAATGATCCCGTAGATCTCGTACTTGGCCCCCACGTCGATGCCGCGGGTCGGCTCGTCCAGGATCAGCAGGTCAGGGTCGGTGAACATCCACTTCGCCAGGACGACCTTCTGCTGGTTGCCGCCGGAGAGCTTACTGACGCCCTCGTCGACCGTCGGGGTCTTGATGTGCAGGCTCTGGCGGTACGCCTCGGCCGCCCGGTACTCCTCGACCTCGTCGAGGACGCCGTGATGCGTGATCTTGGAGAGCTTGGCGGCGACCGTCGACGTCTTGATGTCGTCGAGCAGGTTGAGCCCGATCGCCTTGCGGTCCTCGCTGACGTACGCGAGACCGTGGGCGATCGCGTCCGCCACCGTCTTGAGGACGACCGGCTTGCCGTCCTTGATGATCGTGCCGGACTGGTAGACGCCGTAGGAGCGGCCGAAGATGCTCATCGCCAGCTCCGTGCGGCCCGCGCCCATCAGGCCGGCGAAGCCGACGATCTCGCCGCGGCGTACGACGAAGTTCGAGTGCTTGGCGACCAGCCGATCGGCGGAGATCGGGTGCCGGACGGTCCAGTCACGGACCTCGAAGAAGACCTCACCGATCTTGGGCGTGTGCTCCGGGAAGCGGCTGTGCAGCTCCCGGCCGACCATGCCGCGCACGATCCGGTCCTCGTCGACGCCATCGCCCTTGACGTCCAGCGTCTCGATGGTGTGGCCGTCGCGGATGATGGTGATCCGGTCGGCGATCGCCTCGATCTCGTTCAGCTTGTGCGAGATGATGATCGAGGTGATGCCGCGCTCGCGGAAGCCGCGCAGCAGGTCCAGCAGGTGCTGCGAGTCGTCCTCGTTCAGCGCCGCTGTCGGCTCGTCGAGGATGAGCAGCTTGACGTTCTTGGCGAACGCCTTGGCGATCTCCACGAGCTGCTGCTTACCGACACCGATGTCCTTGATCAGGGTGTCCGGGTCCTCCCGGAGGCCGACCCGGGCCATCAGCTCCAGCGCCTGCCGGTTGGCGGCCTTCCAGTCGATCGCACCGTTCTTCCGCGGCTCGTTGCCGAGGAAGATGTTCTCGGTGATCGACATGTGCGGGATGAGGGCGAGCTCCTGGTGGATGATCACGATCCCGGCCCGCTCGCTGGCCCGGATGTCCCCGAAGCGGGATACCTCGCCCCGGTAGACGATGTCGCCGTCATAGCTGCCGTGCGGATAGACCCCGCTGAGAACCTTCATCAGCGTGGACTTGCCTGCGCCGTTCTCCCCGACGATCGCGTGGATCTCACCGGCGCGCACCACCAGGTTCACGTCGGACAGGGCCTTGACCCCGGGGAACTCCTTGGTGATGGAGCGCATCTCCAGGAGGATCGGTACGTCGCTCATTGTTCGCACCACCTCGCCAACGTCATGGATGCCTCCGGGAAGCGTCTGGCCCTACTGGTTTTGTTGCCGTCGGCAACGTATTCGGACCAGAGGATCATTCGCAAGCTGGGGGCCCGCCAATTCCGTAACAACCCGGTAATAATGACCCCGCGTCCGCCCTGGTCACCACGACGGACGGTGCGATCCGTGCCACACCCATAGCAGATAGTGACGGTGGGCATACGCTCGTCGTCGCATCTGCGGGCCTGGCTCGGAACCGGTGTCCTCCGGTGCCGGCCGCGCGGCAGGCATGATCATGGCAGGCCGTTCTGAGGGCTCGACATCGCCCTCTCATGCGTGTACGGTACGTGCCCGCTTGCAGGTGAACGGCGGCGATGCGCGGTTTCCGCCGGCACGACCGGTTGGTCGGTTTCCGCCCCGGCGGAGCCGGCTCAGGGGGTATCGACGATCTCACGTCCCAGCGGCCAGAACGCCGCCGGCACCAACTTGAAGTTGGCGATGCCGAACGGGATACCGATGATCGTGACGCAGAGCGTGATCCCGGCGACGATGTGCGACAACGCCAGCCACCAGCCTGCCAGCACCACCCACAGGACATTGGCCAACCCCGACGCGACACCCGCGCCGGGCTTCGGCGCCAGGGTGCGGCCGAACGGCCAGAGCGAGTAGTTCGCCAGGCGTAGCGCGGCGACCCCGAACGGGATGGTGACCACCAGCACGAAACAGATCAGCGCGGCGATGCCGTAGCCGATCGCCAGGACGATGCCGCCACCGAAGATCAGCCACAGCACGTTCAACACGAAACGGATCATGATGTACAGCATGACCGTCGTGCGCCACGTCGCCCGAAGGCGGTGGGTGGGGCCAACCCGATCAACCCCGTACGCGCCGACGGCCCGGCGGGCGGAGGGTGTTGCAAACGTCGAGGACGCCCGTGACGTCCCACGCGAGCTCACCGGCGACCCGGCGGACCTCCAGGTTGGCGACCGTGCCGGAGAGGATCACCACCCGGTTCTGCACCGTGACCTCGATCTGCTGGTGGCGGGTGGTCCAGTCGATGCCCAGCCGTTGGGCGACGAGCGCGGCGAGCCGCACGTCGTCGCTCGCCGGCCCCGGTTCCTGGAGGTAGCGGTACAGGGCGTCGTCGGGCCAGGGCAAAATCATCGTTCCTCCGAGGGGGGGGCAACTGGGCGGATCCGGCTCGAGGTGGCCGTGCCGGGCTGGGTCAGGGCGAGGTGTCGGCGAGCCCGCGTAGGGCCGCCGCGCGGCTCTCCACGACGGGAAAGATCCCTTCGAGGCGCATGGTGTGCAGCACGGTCAGGACGAACCGGGACGGCGCGACCAGGCAGAGCGTGGTGTCCCGCTGCCGCGCCTCCTGATGGGCGCGGACGAGAAGGCCGAGCCCCGCTGAGTCGATGACCTGCACCTCACTGAGGTCGACGAGGACCCGGCCGCCGTGCTCCACCGCCTCCCGCAGCGCGCGCCGGAGCAACTCCTGCGGATCGCGTTCGGTGGCGGCCGGTTCGACGCCCACCTCGTCCAGGTAGTCGATCCCGAGCGCGCGTTCCTGCCTGACGAGGTCCCCGACGGTCGTGCCGTCCTCGGGCAGGTTCAAGCTGCACCGGGGGCAGTGGTGCGGGCCGGAGGCGAAGGGGGAGCCGACCCAGTCGTTGGAGAACACCAGCGTCCAGACGACCTCCGCGTCCGGAAGGACGGGAGCCACACCGGTGATCGTGTCGCCGCAGCCGTCGCAGATCAGTGTCATCAGGTGATCCGCAGGTACTACGGTCATCGCCAGTTCCTTTCGTTCGTTCCGCCGGCCGCCACCGGAGGCCGGCGGGGTGGCCCGCGGGTGAGCGGTTCGTCAGTGGCGTCGGCCGGCGTCGGGTGGGTTCGAGACGGTCGAGTGGTCGCCGTCACATTGGCCGGCCGTCAGGAGAGCGAGCAGCACCGCGCCCGCGGCGCATCCCGCCTGGATGGTCAGCCGCGGGCCGGGAAGTTCGATGATGTCCGTGCCCGCCAGCCGCGCGACGATCGAACCGAGTAGCGCGGCGGCCACACCGAGGGAGAGCGTCAGCCAGAGCGGCGCCGCACGCCGCCCGGGTACCGCCCATCGGCCGATCATGCCGACGGCGAGCCCGACGACCAGCGCGCTGACCAGCACCCTGCCACTCACGTGCCCCTCCCTTCGTCGCGTCGCCGGACGGGCGACCGGCGGGCCGGACGAGAGGCTCGTCCGGTGCCGCCCCGCCGGGTGGGATCGCAAAGGGCGGCGGGGGACCCGAATACCACCCTCTGTAGCGATCTTGGAGATGGCCGCTCGGTTCCATGACAGTTGTGTGACAAATCAGGGGAACGGCGGTCACGGTTGGGCGAGCCCGCGCCGGTTGGGGATGATGCCGGTATGACGGCCGTTCTGGTGATCGAGGACGACGACCGTATCCGGCTGGCACTGCTGCTCGCGCTCGAAGAGGAGGGTTACCGGGCGTACGGGGTGGCGACCGCGGAGGAGGGGCTGCAACGGCAGCGCGCCGACCCGGCGGACAACGTGCTGGTCGACCTGATGCTTCCCGGCATGGACGGTTTCGAGTACATCCGGCAGCTACGCCGCGACGACGACGTGCCGATCGTGGTGGTCAGCGCCCGGGACGACACCCACGACATCGTCGCCGCGCTCGAGGCCGGCGCCGACGACTACGTGGTCAAGCCGGTGGCGATAAAGGAACTGTCGGCGCGACTGCGGGCGCTGCGGCGTCGGGGCCGCGTCGGGACCACGCCGGTCAGCAATCACATCATCGGCGAGCTGGAGGTCAGCCCGGACGCGGGGGAGGTACGCCGGGCCGGGCAGGTCGTGCCGGTCACCCGGACCGAGTTCCGGCTGCTCTGCGAGCTGGCCGAGCACGTCGGCCGGGTGCTGTCCCGCCGGCAGTTGCTGCAACGCGTCTGGGGTTACGACACCGGCGACGAGCGCCTGGTCGACGTACACGTGGGACGGCTGCGGCAGAAGATCGAGGACGACCCGGCCAACCCCCGGCACCTGGTGACGCTCCGGGGCCTCGGCTACAAGCTGCAACGATGAAGCGCCTCGGACTGCGCGCTCGGGTCACCGCCGCTTTCGCCGTCGGCGCGCTGCTGCTGGCCGCGTCGATGGCGCTCTTCTCGTACGACCTGACCCGGCACTCGCTGCTGGAGGAGCGCGAGCGGACGGCGGTACGCGCGGCCTACTTCGACGCGGCCGTGGTGCGCACCGGGCTCGACACGGAGGACCCGGACGTCGTGGAGGTGCTTCGGTCCCTGGACACCGGCACCGGTCGCCGTCCGCTGCTGCACCGCGACGGCCAGTGGCACAGCCGTTCCGCCGAGATCGACGGCAGCCCCATCCCGGCGGAGCTGCAACGCGTCGTCCGCTCCGGCGAGGCCGCGGTGCAGCGGATCATGGTGGCCGGGCAGCCCACCCTGCTCGTCGGCGTCCCCGTTTCCGACACCACCAGCTACTACGAACTCACGTCGCTGCGCGAGGTCGCGCGGACGCTCCAGGTGGTGGCGCTCACGCTGACCGCCGTGGCCATCATGACCGCCGGCTCCGGCGCGGCCCTCGGCTGGTACGCGACCCGGCACAGTGTCCGTCCACTCACCGCGGTGGCGGACGCCGCCGAGCGGATCGCGGCCGGCGACTACACCACCCGTCTCGACGCGGCCACCGACCCGGACCTGACCCGGCTGTCGACCTCGTTCAACCGGATGGTCGACGAGCTGGTGGAACGCATCGACCGGGATCGCCGCTTCGCCGCCGACGTCAGCCACGAGCTGCGCTCGCCGTTGCAGACCCTGGCCGCGGCGGCGAGCGTCCTGACCCGCCGGCGGGAACACCACGACGAGCGCACGGCGACCGCGGCACGGCTGGTCGCCGAGGAGATCAGCCGTTTCCAGCGCCTGGTCGACGATCTCATCGAGCTCGCCCGCACCGAGCAGCCCGCGCAGCGGGAGCTCGTCGACGTGGTGACGTTGGCCCGGGAGACCTGCCGGGCACGCGGCCTCCCCGACGGCCTGGTACGCGCCGGACCCGGGCCGGCGACCGAGTGGCGGGTGGACCGGCGTCGGTTCGAGCAGATCCTGCTGAACCTGCTCGACAACGCGACCCGGTACGGCGGCGGCGCGGTCGCCGTCCGCCTGTGCCTCCGGCCGCCCGACACGGGTGTGCTGGAGGTGGACGACGACGGCCCCGGCGTGCCCGCCGCCGACCGGGAGGTGATCTTCGACCGCTTCGTCCGTGGCCGGGCGGCGCACGCCCGCGCCAACAGCGACGGTACGGGGCTCGGACTGGCGCTCGTCGCCCAGCACGCCGCAGCGCACGGCGGACGCGCGGGCGTGACCGAGCGTCCGGAGGGCGGCGCGAGGTTCCGGGTCGAGCTGCCGGGGGTCCTGCCGTGAACCGCCGCCTCCTGGCCGGGGCACTGGTCGTCGGGCTGCTCGGCGGCTGCGGGGTGCCGGTGGACGAGGAGCCTCGCCGCGTACAGCCGCCGCCCGGTTCGTTTCCCACGACGGGTACCGCCGGCCCGACGGCCGCCTCGGGGCGGGCCACCGAGACGCTCTGCTTCGTCCGCGAGGACCGGCTCGATCGCGCGGTACGGCGGGTGGACGCCCTGCCGGGCGTCGACGTCCACCTCCAGCACCTGCTGGCCGGGCCGGCCGCCGGTGAGCGGGAGGCCGGCTTCGCGAGCGCGCTGCCCGGCACGGTCAGCGTGGCAGGGGTACGGACGGACGGCACGATCGCCGAGGTGGACGTCCGGGCGGCCGGAGAGGAGACGGGCCGCAGCGACGAGGTGCTCGCCTTCGGTCAGATCGTCTGCACGCTGACCACCCGGCCGGACGTGCGGCGGGTCTCGTTCCGGCGCGACGGGCGGCCGTTGGACGTACCGCGGGGCGACGGTTCCCTCTCCCGCGACCCGCTCGGCGCCGCCGACTACGCGCCGCTCATGCCGGTGCGCTGATCCCGTCGCCCGGCGCAGGCCTCGGGAAGCTTTGCCCTCGGCCGTCCGATCCTGGGACGCTTCGGCCCGGTACCGTGCGGCAATGAGCCGTGGCACGACGACGACCTCTCGCTCGTTGTGGCGGGACCGCGCCTTCAGCACGTACTGGTTCGCGCAGTCGCTCTCGGCCGCGGGCGACGCGTTCGCGTTCCTCGCCGTCCCGCTGCTCGTGCTGCACGCCACCGGGTCGGTCGCGCAGATGGGTCTGCTGACGGCCGTGGCCGGCGCCGCGTCCGTGGGCGCGGGGGTATTCGGCGGCGTCCTGGTCGACCGGTACGACCGGCGCACTCTGATGATCGTCGTGGACGTCGTACGCCTCGTGCTCTACGGCCTCATCCCACTGGCCTGGCTCGCCGGGCCGCAGGTCTGGCTGCTCTTCGTCGTGCTGCCGATCTGCGAGGCGGCCGGGATGCTCTTCCAGATCGCCGCGGTCGCCTCGGTACCGGCTCTCGTGGACCGGGACCGCATCACCGAGGCCAACGGGCGATTGCAGGCCAGCTTCGCGCTGACGGCGGTGGCCGGGCCGCTGCTCGCCGGGGTGGTCTCCGCCCGGGTCGGCCCCTCGGCGGCGCTCGCCGTCAACGCGCTGAGTTTCGCCGTGTCGGCCGTCGGCCTGCGGATGATCCGGTTCCGGCCGCGCAGCGAGGTACCAGGCGTCGCCCAGCGGGAGAAACCGCTGGCCGAGTTCCTCGCGGGAGCGCGGTTCCTCTGGCGGCAACCCGTGCTGCGCGCCCTCACCGTGCTGCTGGCGGTCTTCATCTTCCTGACCTACGGCTTCACCGATGTGCTCGTCTACCACGTCAGGCACGACCTCGGCGGCACCGACGGCACGGTCGGCGCCGTACTCGGTCTGGCCGCGCTGGGCACCGTCGCCGGGGCTCTGCTGGTGGCGCCGCTGCGCCGCCGTCGCGGCTTCGGCACGGCGTGGATCGGTGCGCAACTGTTGTGCGGCCTCGCCCTCGCGGGTGTTGGCCTCGTGGGCGACGTGCGCGCCGTGACCGTGCTGACCGCCGTGTACCTGTGCGGGATCAGCGTCGGTGGCATCTCCTCGATGTCGCTGCGGCAGGAGATCACCCCGGACCATCTGCTCGGCCGGGTCACATCCGCCTTCTGGAGCACCCACTACTCGCTGGGACCGGCCGGCGCCGCCGTGCTGACCTGGGCGGCGGGACGGTTCGGGGTCACCGCCGTGATGCTCGTGGCGGGCGCCGGTTGCGTCCTGGTCGCGCTCGGTGGACTGTGCACCCCGATCCGTGGCGCGGGCACGCCGCGCGCCGCACGACAGACCGAGCCGGCGCCGGTCGGGATCTGACGACGTTTCGCATCCGATGGGCCGGAATGGACCCCCGTGCCGTGCGAGCGACCACGCTGGATCGTAGAGTCTCGCCGTGATCGAGATCAGTGCGCAGGTCGACCTGTTCCACCCTGCCGACCGGGCCTGGCACGCATTGACCGACCGGGAACTGCTCGGTCGGTGGTTCGCCGACACCACGGCGGCGGCCGACGCGCCGGGCCGGCTGCTGTTCGCCACGGCGGCGCTGCCCGGCTTCGACGACGTCGTCGGAGCCGAGGTGGTCGAGCAGCGGGCCCCGGAGATGGTCACCATGCGGTGCCTGGAGGCCGGCCGCCGGAGCCTGCTCACCTGCACGCTCACGCCCACGGCGGAGGGCTGCCGGCTGTCGTTGCGGGAGACCCTCCAGGACGGAGAGTGGACCACCGAGCTACGTGCCGCCCGGGCACAGAGTTTCCAGCAGGCACTGGCCAACCGGCTGCCCGCGATCCTCGACTGGTTCGCGTTCCAGCAGGTCGATCTGCGCCGCGGCGAAGCCGGGATGACGGCCGAGCTGCCGGTGCTCGAGTGGGTGGGCGCGACGAAGCCGCGCGGCCGTCGGGGAGCGGTGCTCCTCGCCGCCGGGGTCGGTGTGTTGCTCGCCGGCGGCGCGGCGGTCTGGGCGCTGGGGTCGGAGCCGCCGGAGCAGACCGGGGCGCAGGAGCCGCCCACGCCGACGGCGACCACGACCGGCTCGACGGCGGCCTCGAGTCGTCCCACCCCGGCCATCTCGTCCGCCCGGCCGAGCCGTGCGGGGAGCCCGAGCCCGCGGCCGAGCCGGACGCCCACGGAGAAGCCCTCCCGCACGCCCGGCTCCGCGCCACCGCCACCGCAGCCGCCCGGACCGGTCATGACGGCGCGCTACGAGACCGTCAACAGCCGACTGCTCGGTTACACCGGCGAGGTGGTGGTCACCAACCCGGGCGATGTGGCGGGCGCGGACTGGACGGTCGTCGTGACGTTCTCCGACGACAGCGAGATCGGCAAGGTCAGTGGTGCCGATGGGCGGCAGGACGGCCAGACCGTCACCTTCACCGGGCCGGCCTTACCGGCCGGCGAGTCGCAGACCATCCGGTTCGACGTACGCGACTCCGCGGCGTTCGCGAAGGGACCCGCGAGCTGCGCGATCGACGGCAGGCCCTGCGAAGGGCTGTGAGCCCCGGGTCGGTTCGGGCCGCAGCCGTCGGCCTGATGACATGCCCCGCCTCGCGCGTCAGCGACCCAGGATCAGGTCGGCGGCCCGCCAGGCCAGGGCCATCACCGGGGCGTTGAGGTAGCCGGAGACCAGCACCGGCAGCACCGACGCGTCGACGACCCGCAGCCGCTGCACGCCGCGTACGCGCAGCTGCGGGTCGACCACCGAGTCGTCGCCCGGGCCCATGCCGCAGGTGCCCACCGCGTGGTACCCGCAGTAACCGTTGTCCAGCGCGGCCCGGACGATCTCGTCGTCGTCCTGGACGCTCGGGCCGGGCAACGTCTCCGCCGAGATGCGCTTGGCGATCGGGTTGGTGGCGAACAGCTCCCGCATCCGTCGGAAGGCGCCCACCGCGACCCGCCGGTCGTCCGGGTGCTGGAAGTAGTTGGCGACGATGCGCGGCGACGCGCCCGGGTCGGCGGAGGTGATGGCGAGGCCGCCCTCGCTCTCCGGCCGGGTCACCGTGACCAGGCCCATCAGCCCCGGCTCGCGTTCCAGCTCCAACGCCCGGCCCGGCCGGCGTGGCGCGGCCGAGAACGGCGCGAGCAGCACCTGCGCGTCCGGCCGGTCCACCCCCGGGCTGGAGCGGATGTACGCCCCGACGTCGGAGACCGGCAGGGCGAGCGGCCCGCGACGGGTGAGCACGTATCGCAGCGCGGCCATCGCCTGGCCGGTCCCGCTGCTGAGCGCGGCGTTGTAGCCACCCGGGGCGGCCAGCCGGAACTGCAGCGGCACGGAGCGGTGTTCCCGTAGCCCGGCACCCACCCGGGGGCGGTCGAGCAGCACGGGGACACCTGCCTCGCGCAGCGTGCCGGCCGGGCCGATGCCGGAGACCTGGAGCAGTTGCGGTGAGGCGAGCGCGCCGGCGGCGAGGATCACCTCGGCCGAGGCGTAGCAGTCGACGACCTCACCCCGCTGTTCGGTGCGTACGCCCAGGGCCCGTCCGTTGTGGATCAAAAGGCGGAGCACCACCGTGTGCACGGCGACGGTGAGGTTGGGCCGGTCGCGTACCGGGTGCAGGAACGCCTCGGCCGCGCTGATCCGGCGACCGTCACGGATGGTGGCCGTCAGGTAGCCGATCCGATCGTCGTCGTCGGCATTCAGGTCGTCGACGCGCCGCCAGCCCAGCTCCTCGCCGCTGGCGATGATCTCCTCACAGAGTTCGTCGGTGCCCGTGGCGGTGGAGAGGCGCAGCGGACCGCCCGCGCCACGTACCTCGGAAGGGCCGAGCGGGTTGTCCTCCAACCGCTTGAAGATCGGCAGCATGGTGTCCCAGCCCCAGCCGGGATTGCCGAGGCGCTCCAACTCGTCGTAGTCGAGCCGGTCGCCGCGCCCGTAGACCATGCCGTTGATGGAGCTGGAGCCGCCGATGATTCGGCCGCGCTGCCAGACCTCCCGCTGCCCCGGTGCGACCTCGGCGGGGTAGTGCCAGGCCGTGCGCCGGTCGTCCATCAGTTTGCTGAAGCCCTTGGGGATGCGGACGTAGGGACTCCGGTCCCATCCACCCGCCTCGACCAGCAGGACCCGGGTCCCCGCGTCCTCGGTCAACCGGTTGGCGAGCACGCAGCCGGCCGCACCCGCGCCGACCACTATGTAGTCGTACTCCTGCACGAGGCGTCCCCTCTCGCCGGCATCGCCGGGACATACGGTAGGCCCTTGATCACGCAACGGGAAGAGCCGTCGCGTCTACGTGAACGATCGTCGATCTCCGCAGTGGCCGGATCTGGCCACGAGGGACACCTTCACACGACGCTGACGAGCACGTAGCCTGCCTGAAACGATTCATTGGGTGGAGGAGGCAGGCGTGATCCCTCGGATCGTCGACCACCGGCCGCTTTCCGGACGACGCCGAACGGTCGCCATGGCGGCAGCCGCCACCGTCGTCGGGACCGTCCTCGCCGGGGCGCCACCGGCGTCCGCCGCCCCGGGGCACGCTCCGGACGCGCCCACCGCCCTCACGGTCGACGACCGGCCCCACCCGCTCAACGTGGAAGGCCCGCCGCGGTTCGGCTGGCTCCCGCGCGACGCCGACCCCGGTGAGGTGCAGACCGCCTACCGGATCACCGTCTCCCGGCCGGGTGGCGCTCCCGTCTGGGACTCCGGCAAGGTCGCCTCCGACCAGCAGTCGTACGTTCCGTACACCGGGCCCGAGCTATCCGCCGGAGCGGCGTACCGGTGGACCGTACGCACCTGGGACCGCACCGGCCGGCAGTCCCCGGCCGCCAGCGGCGAATTCGAGACCGGCATCGCCGACGGCCAGTGGGAGGGCGCCAGCTGGATCCGCCGCGCGACCACGGAGGCGGACGACTACACCCTCGCCCGCACCGAGGTCCGGCCCGCCGCCGGCCGCGTCGTGCGGGCCCGCGCCTACACCTCGGCCGACCACACCTACGAGCTCTACCTCAACGGTGTCCGCGCCGACCGGGGCACCTCCTTCGGCTACCCGGGCGAGGACTACTACCAGGCCGTCGACGTCACCCGCCTGGTGGCCGCCGGCAAGCCGCTGGCCATCGGGCTGCGCTACCACTGGTACGGCAGCGGCCAGGGCCGTCCCGCCGGGTCGCGCGGCGTGTTGCTGAAACTGGTCGTCGAGCACGCCGACGGCACCCGCGAGGTGTTCGTCACCGACGGGTCCTGGCGGGTCGCCCGGGACGGCCGGTTCGTCGCCGGCGCCGAGCGGCGCAACGGCGAGGGGGACCGGGTCGAGCGGCAGGACGCCCGGGGCGAGGTGACCGGCTGGACGCGGCCCGGATTCGACGACGACGTCGCCCCGTTCAGCGCCGCCGAGGTCGTCGGCGCGCATCCCACCGCATCGTCGCCGCACCTGATCGGCCAGGAGACCCGGCTGGCGGAGCGGACGGTCGCCCCGGTCGCGCTGCGTACCGCCGCCGACGGCACGGTCGTCGCCGACTTCGGCGTGGTCGTTCCCGCCCGACCGGTCGTCCGGTTCCATTCCGGGGTGGCCGGCCACCCGGTCCCCATCCGGGCCGGCTACACCCTCACCGACACCGGCCGGGTCGCCACGTCCACCCTGCTGTCGCAGGGCACCGACATGAGCTTCCCCTACATCCAGACCGACGGAGCGCAGGAGTTCCAGGCCTTCACCCACCTCGGCTTCCGTTACCTGGAGATCCCCGACGCCGGCGAGGACATCGCGCTCGACGACGTCTCGGCCGTCGTGGTGCACACCGACGTCCCGGCCGGCGCGGCGGCCACCTTCGCCAGCTCGGACGCCACGCTGAACGCGGTGTGGGCGATGATGGCGCGCTCCGCGCTCTACTCGGTTCAGGAGGCGTTCGTCGACACCCCCACCCGGGAGAAGGGGCAGTTCCTCGGCGACGCCGCGAACATCTCCTACGCCACCATGGGCGCGTACGGCGAGCGCGACGCCACGCAGCAGGCCATCCGGGAGTTCCTCCGCTCGGCGGCCCGCTACTGGAACACCGGCGACGACCGGGGCCGTTACAACGCCGTCTACCCCAACGGCGACGGTAAACGGGACATCCCCGACTACTCGCTGATGTTCGTCGACTGGGTGTGGCGGTACTGGATCGAGACCGGCGACCGGGCCCTGCTCGCCGAGGCGTACCCGGCCATCCGGGACACCGCCGACTACGTGCTGCGCCACATCCCGGCCACCGGCCCCACCGCCGGCCTGGTCACCGAGCTGGCGGGCGGCAGCGGCGCGTACCGCTTCGGCATCGTCGACTGGCCCGAGCCCGGCCGGTTCGGGTACGACATGAGCGCGGCGGCCCGCACCACCATCAACGCGCAGGGCGTCGACGTGCTCCGCACCACCGCCCGGATGGCCGCGGCGCTCGACCGGCCCGCCGCCGAGGTCGCCACCTACGACGGGCACGCCGCCGATCTCACCGAAACGATCAACGCGAAGCTGCGCCGGGCCGACGGCGTCTACGTCGACGGGCTGTCGGCCACCGGCGAACCCAGCCCCCACGCCGGTCAGCACTCGACCTCGTACGCCATCGCGCACGGAGTGGCCCCGCGGGCCGACCTGCCGGCCCTGGCCGAGCACCTCGCGTCGATGGGCATGAAGCAGGGGCCGATGACGGCGCACTGGCTGCTGCGGGCGCTGGCCGACGCCGACCGTCCGGACGCGGTGCTGCGCCTGCTGACCAACGACGACGACCTCGGCTGGGCCGACATCCTCGCCCAGGGCGGCACCTTCACCTGGGAGGCGTGGACCCTCGACCCCGGCAGCAACTTCAGCCAGTCCCACGGTTGGGGCGCGCAGGCCGTGGTCGACGTGCAGGAGACCCTGCTGGGGGTGCGTACCGCCAGCCCGGGCGCCGCCCGCGTCGACATCGCGCCACCCGCCGTGGGCCTGGACCGCGCGTCCGGAGTCGTGCCCACCCAGCGGGGGCCGGTGCGCCTCGACTGGCGGCGTACCGGCGCCGGGCTGCGGGCCGACCTCGACGTGCCGGTCAACGTCACGGCCCGGGTCTCCCTGCCGGTCACGGCCGCGAAGTCCTACCGCTCGGCCGGACCGAGCAAGGCAACCTTCCTCGGGATCCGGGACGGCCGGGCCGTGTTCGAGGTCGGTTCGGGGCGGTCCAGCTTCCACCCGGTCTCCGCGCCGGCCGCCCAACCCCGCTGACCCACCGGCCGGCCCGCCGCGGCCGTCGTCGTACAGAAGGGTGAGGACCCGGTATGAAGCTCCCAACTCGGCGCCGCCTCGCGCTCACCACGGCGCTCCTGCTGCTCGCCGGACCGGCGGCCGCGGTGGTGTCGGCCGGGCCGGCGGCCGCCGCCCGACCCTCGGCGCCCGCGCTCGCCGTGGCCGGCCTCACCGCCGAGCGGGCGACGAACCCGATCGGGCTGGACGTGCCGCGACCCCGGCTGGGCTGGCGGCTCGACTCCGCCGCACGCGGTGTGATCCAGGAGTCCTACCAGGTACGGGTGGCCACGAGCACGGCCCGACTCGACGACCCCGACGTCTGGGACAGCGGGCGGGTCCGGTCGCGGCAGAGCGTCCTCGTCCCGTACGCCGGCCCCGAACTGCGGCCCCGCACCCGATACGTCTGGCAGGTGCGGGTGTGGGACACCGCGGCCCGTACCTCGGGCTGGAGCGAACCGGCCTCCTGGGAGACCGGTGTCCTGGGCGCGGCGGGCTGGCGAGCGGACTGGATCGGGCTGCCGTCGCCCACCGAGTCCTGGGCGGACTACACCGTCCAGACCACCGTCCGCCTCGAACGCGACGCCGCCGGCGTCTACCTGCGCGCCACCGGCCCGGCCAACGCCTACATGTGGCAGTTCTCGATCGTCGGCGGCAGCGCGAAACTGCGCCCGCACGTACGCGTCGACGGCGCCTGGCGCGTGCTCAAGGAGGTACCGCTCGGCGACGTCGTGCCGGCCGACCGGCTGACCGCACCGCACACGTTGCGCATCACCGCGACCGGCGACACCATCACCACCTGGGTCGACGGCACCCAGGTCGACGTCACGCGCGACGGCGCACACCGTGGCGGGTCGGTCGGCCTGCGTACCGACGGAGTGGAGACCGGCACCTTCTCCGACTTCTCCGTGACCAGCGGCGACAGTTCCCTGTTCGCGGCGTCGCTCACCGACGGGGAGAACCCGTTCGGCGGTGGCACACCCACCGCCGCCGGGCTGCGGGTCAGCGGCGGCACCGAGGCGATGCTGACCGCGCTGGATGCGAGCCCGCTGCTGCGCCGGGGATTCCAGGTCGACGGGAAGGTCACCCGCGCCCGGATCTACGCCACCGCCCTCGGGGTCTACCAGTTGTCGCTCAACGGTCACCGGGTCGGTGACCACGAGTTGGCGCCCGGCTGGACCGACTACGACAAGCGGGTGCAGTACCAGACGTACGACGTGACCGGGCAGCTCCGCCGGGGCGACAACGTCCTCGGCGCCCTGCTCGGCGACGGTTGGTACGCCGGCACCATCGCCTCGTTCGGCACCGACCACTACGGTTCCCGTCCGCACCTGAGCGCGCAGCTGGTCGTCGACTACGCCGATGGGCGTACGGAGACGGTCGGCACCGACGGCTCCTGGCGCGCCACACCCGGGCCCTTCCGGCAGAGCGACCTCATCCACGGCGAGACGTACGACGCGCGCCGGCTCCCGGCCGGCTGGGACCGTCCCGGCTTCGACGACTCCGGCTGGTCACCGGCCACCCTGGACGAGACCGGTGCCACCGGCCGGATCGTCGCCCAGGTCGACCCGCCGGTGCGGGTCGTACAGGAGCTGCCGGCCCGGGCACTGACCCAGCCCACCCCCGGCACCTGGATCTTCGACCTCGGGCAGAACATGGTGGGCAAGGTCCGGCTGCGCGTCTCCGGGCCGGCCGGTGCCACGGTCCGAATCCGGCACGCCGAGGTGCTCAACCCGGACGGTACGGCGTACACGGCGAACCTGCGCTCGGCGCAGGCCACCGACCGCTACACGCTGCGCGGTGGTGCGGCGGAGATCTACGAGCCGGCGTTCACCTTCCACGGTTTCCGCTACGTCGAACTGACCGGCTTCCCCGGCACACCCGACCTGGCCACCGTCACCGGCCTGGTCATGCACACCGACGGGGAACTCACCAGCGAGTTCGAGACCTCCAACGCGATGGTGAACCAGCTGCACTCCAACATCACCTGGGGTCAGCGCGGCAACTTCCTCTCCATCCCGACCGACACCCCGGCGCGCGACGAGCGGTTGGGCTGGACCGGTGACATCAACGTCTTCGCGGAGACGGCGACGTTCAACATGGACAGCCTGACCTTCCTCACCAAGTGGCTGCAGGACCTGCGCGACGCGCAGTCGGTGAACGGCGCGTACCCCGACGTGGCACCCCGCGCCTGCTGCGGTGACGGTGCGACGGGATGGGCCGACGCCGGTGTCACGGTGCCGTACACGCTCTGGCAGCGCTACGGGGACACCCAGGTCGTCGAGGAGCACTACCCGTCGATGGTGCGGTACGCGTCCTGGCTGGAGAGCACCAGCTCGGGGCACCTGCGCGCGAACGCCGGCCCGTACCTCGACTGGCTCAACCTCGACGACCCGACGCCCGCCGGGGTCATCGGCACCGCCTACTACGCGTACAGCATCCGGCTGCTGGGGGAGATGGCGGAGGCGATCGGCCGGGACGCCGATGCGGCACGCTACACGGCGCTGTCCCGGGACATCGCCGAGGCGTTCGTCGACGCGTACGTCTCGGCCGACGGCACCGTCGCGGGCGACAGCCAGACCGGGTACGTGCTGGCCATCGGCATGGGACTGTTGCCCGAACCGGTGCGCGCCAAGGCCGCCGACCGGCTGGTCGACAACGTGCGGCGGCACGACTGGCACCTGTCCACCGGCTTCCTGGGCACCCCTGACCTGTTGCCGGCGTTGAGCGATACCGGGCACCTGGACGTCGCGTACCGGCTGCTGCTCAACGACACCTATCCGTCGTGGGGCTACGAGATCGCCAAGGGCGCGACCACCATCTGGGAGCGGTGGAACTCGATCATGCCGGACGGGAGTTTCGGCGACGTGTCGATGAACTCCTTCAACCACTACGCCTACGGTGCCGTCGGGGACTGGATGTACCGGACCGTCGCCGGCATCCAACCCGACCCCGGCAGCCCCGGGTACACGCACCTCACGTTCGCGCCGCAGCCGGGTGGCGGCCTCACCTCCGCCCGCGCCTCGTACCGTGCGGCGCAGGGCGTCATCGGCAGCGACTGGAGCCTCGACGCCCGTGGCGACATGCGGCTGCGCCTCACCGTCCCGGCGAACGTGACGGCGACCGTACGCATCCCGACGCCGACGCGGCACGCGGTCATCGAACGCGGCCGGCCGGCGGCGGAAGCCGACGGGGTGCGCTTCCTCCGCACCGACGGCCCGGTCGCCGTCTACGAGATCGGCTCCGGCAGCTACTCGTTCGCCGTCGACCGGGTGCTCGGTGACCTCGGCGACGCCGGTGACGCCGTGACGGCGCTGCGGGCGCTGACCGACGAACTCGCCGGCGAACCGGGCCGGCCCGCGGAGGCGTACCTGCGTGCCCGGTTCGGTCAGCTCGCCACCGCCACCACGGCGGCCCGCACGGCCCACCTCGCGGGCGACGCCCGTGCCGCCGCCGCGCACGCGCACCGGGCCCTGGCCACGACGGACGACGTGGGCCGGTGGCTGCGTACCCAGGTCGACGCCGGTCGGCTGAGCGCCGCCGACGCCGACCGCTTCACCGAGCCGCTCACCACGGTGGGCCGGCGGCTCTCCGCGGCCTCCTCGGCGCTGCTCGGGGCGGTGGTGACCCTCGACCTGCCGGTCGGCGAGCGGATGCCCGGCGACCTCCTGCACGCCACTGTCGCCGTCACCAACGGCGGCACCGGCCCGCTCACCGGCGTGACGTCCGCGCTGCGGGTCCCGGACGGCTGGACGGCGAACCCCGTCGACCCCCGGCCCACCACTGTCGCGCCGGGCGCCACCGTGCGGCACCGCTACGACCTGCGGATCCCCCTCGGGCAGTCGCCGGGGACCGCGAGCGTCGACGGCACGGTGAGCTACCGGCACCGGGGTGGCACCGCGACCCTGCCGGTGTCGGGCACCGTCAGCACCGTGCCGGCGGTGCAGATCGTGTCCGCGGCCGCCGAGCCGGTCGCTCCCGGCGCCGCGACCACCGTCACCACCGTGCTGCGCAACCGATCCACGGTGCCGGTGACCGGGCGGCTCACCACCGTGGCGGCGGACGGCTGGACGGTGGGACCCGCCGCCGGGTACGCCATCGCCCCGGGGGCGGAGACCACGATGTCCACGGCCGTCACCGCGCCACTGTCGACGACGGAAGGCCCGGCGACGGTCACCGTCGCCACGGGGGACACGGAGGCCGAACGGCGCGCGGTGCCGGTCCAGGTCCAGATCACCAACCCGCCGGCCGGCGCGTACGACCATGTGGATCTCGGTGACCCGGCGTCGGAGCAGACGCACCGACTCACCGCCTCGACCTACTCCGGCACCAGCACCGAGGCCGGCCTGACCCGGCGCTACACCAACGTCACCCAGCCCGACGGGTGGTTCGAGTTCGACCTCGCCGTCACACCGGGCGCGCCGTTCGTGCTGCGGGCCGTCGAGACGTACGACCAGGCGCAACTGAAGGACTACGAGGTCGTCGTCGACGGCACGGCGGTACACACCCGGTCCTGGCGACGCACCGCCGGTGGGGCCGGCACGGTCAGCTACCAGTTCGTCGTCGACCTGCCGGACGCCACCCAGGACGGCACGGTCCGGGTGCGGTTCCGGGACACCGGCGACGGCTACGACCCGTCGATCGCCGACGTCTGGTCCGCGCCACTGCCGGCCCCCGCGCAGCCCTGACCCCGCAACGCCACCGCATCGAGGAGGAGACCGATGGCGCAGACCCCACGACCGGCCCCGGCACCCGGATCGGAACTGACCCGCCGATCGCTGATCGGGTGGGGCGTAGCCGGTGCCGGAGCCGTGGCGCTGGGCGCGGGCGGCACCGAGCCCGCGTCGGCCGCCCCGCCGGACGGTGCCGGCGCCGGGCCGCTCGCGGTCGACCGCCTGCGCACGGAGTACGCCGACCGTCCACTCGGTACGGACGTCGGCCGGCCCCGGTTCTCCTGGACCGCGACCGCGCCGGGCCACAACGCCGGCCAGAGCGCCTACCAGGTGCTGGTGGCCACCCGCCCGGACCGGTTGACCCCGGAGGCGGCCGACGTCTGGAACTCGGGCCGGGTGTCCTCGCAGCGGTCCCTGGGCGTGGCGTACGCCGGTCCGCGGCTGGCCCCACGGACCCGGTACCACTGGCGGGTGCGGCTCTGGGACCAGGCCGGTCGCGCGACCGGCTGGAGCAACCCGACCTGGTTCGAGACCGGCCTGCTCGACGAGGGCTTCGGCGCCGCCCGCTGGGTGGGCGCGGAACCGGACCACGCGGCTGAACCGTTGGACCTTGCCGGCGCCTCGTGGATCTGGTCGCCGGACGCCACCGCCGGAAACGCCCCGGCCGGCACCCGCTGGTTCCGTGGCCGGCTCGTGCTCCCCGCCGGCACCGGGATCGTCGCCGCGCAGCTCGTCGTGACCGCCGACGACGACTTCACGGCGTACCTCGACGGGCAGCAGGTGCTGCACGCCCCGCAGCAGACCGACGGCTGGAAGAACGCCAGGGCCGCCGACGTCACCGACCTGGTCCGTGACGCCGGCGGTCCGCTCACCCTCGCCGTGATCGCCACCAACCGCCCCGGCCCGTCGGTGAACCCCGGCGGGCTGATCGCCAAGCTGGTCGTGACGACCACCGCCGGTGAGCGGTCGGTGCTGGTCAGCGATGGCTCCTGGCGCAGCTCGGATACGGAGCAGGCCGGCTGGCCGGAGCCCGGCCACGACGACACCGGCTGGGCGCCGGTGGCGGTGCTCGCCCCGTACGGCCAGGGGCCGTGGGGCGGACAGGTCGAGATCCCGCAGCCCAACGCCTTGAATCTGACCGGCGCGTCCTGGGTGTGGGGTCCGGGCGCGACGACCGGCAACGCCCCCGCCGGTCCGCGCTGGTTCCGCGGCCGGCTGGCCCTGCCCCAGGGCACCGGGGTCAGCTCCGCCCGGCTGATCATGAGCGCCGACGACGACTTCACCGCGTACCTCTGCGGCCAGCTCGTCCTCTCCGCCCCCCAGCAGACCGACGGCTGGCGTACCGCCCGGGTCGCGGACGTCACGGAGCTGACCCGCGCGGCCGTCGGCGGCGACCTGGTGCTGGCCGTGATCGCCACCAACCGTGGTGGCGCGTCGGTCAACCCCGGTGGTCTGATCGCGAAGCTCGTGGTCGGCACCACGGACGGCGGCGAACTGGTGTTCGTCACCGGTGCGGCCTGGCGGACGACCGGCAGCGTCGAGCCGGGGTGGGAACAGGTGGACCACGACGACTCCGCCTGGTCGCCGGTGGTGGTCCTCGCGCCGTACGGCCAGGGGCCGTGGGGCAGCGGTGTCGAACCGCCGGTGCAGGAGCGGCCAGCGCCGCTGCTGCGGCGCGCGTTCCGGCTCGACAAGCCGGTGACCCGGGCCCGGCTGTACGTGGCGGGCCTCGCCTACCAGGTGCCGCACCTCAACGGTGAGCGGGTCGGGACGGCCGTGCTGGACCCGGGGTTCACCGACTACGACGACACCGTGCTGTACGTGACGCACGACGTCACGCGGCTGCTGGCGCAGGGCGACAACGCGCTCGCCGTGGAGCTGGGCCGGGGCTTCTACGGCATGACCACCCGCAACGTGTGGCGTTGGCACCAGGCGCCCTGGCACGGAGAGCCACGAGTGCTGGCCCGGCTCGTCGTCGAGCACCCCGACGGGTCGCGCACCGAGGTGGTCAGCGACGACAGCTGGCGGGTGACCGCCGGCCCCACCCTGTCGAACTCCCTCTACGCGGGGGAGACCTACGACGCCCGGCTGGAGCTGCCGGGCTGGTCGGCGGCCCGCTTCGACGACTCCGACTGGGAGCGGGCGAGCGTGCTGGACGCCCCGGCCGGCACGCTGCGGGCCCAGGAACACGAGCCGATCCGGGTCGTCGAGTCCGTCGCCCCGAACCACCTCAGCTCCCCGCGTGCAGGCGTCTGGGTGGCGGACTTCGGCCGGACGACCGCCGGCTGGGTACGGCTGCGGGTCACCGCGCCGGCCGGCACCGTCGTGCGCATCCTGTACGGCGAGAAGCTGCGCGCCGACGGAACGGTCGAGGCGTCCAACGGCAACGTCCAGAGCGCCCGCTTCCAACTCGACGAGTACGTGACCCGAGGCGGCGGGGTGGAGGTCTGGGAGCCGCGCTTCTCGTACAAGGGATTCCGCTACGTACAGCTCGACGGGCTGCCGGGGGCGGCCCGCACCGACACCGTGACCATGCGGGTGGTGCACTCCGACGTCCGCGACGTCGGCGAGTTCCGGTGCAGCGAACCGCTGTTCGAGCAGTTCGAGCGGATGATGCGCCGTACGGTGCGCAGCAACCTGCACGGCATCCCCACCGACACCCCGATGTACGAGAAGAACGGCTGGACCGGGGACGCGCAGGTCGCCGCCGCCACGATGGCCGGTCAGCTCGACCTGTCGCGGTTCTTCACGAAGTGGCTCGGGGACCTGCGGGACGCCCAGGTCGCCTCCGGTCAGGTGCCGGTCATCGTGCCCAGCGGCGGCTGGGGATACCAGGAGCTGGCCCCGGCGCCGGAGTGGACCACCGTCTACCCGTACCTGCTGCGCGAGATGCACCGCTGGTACGGCGACGACCGGTTGCCACGGCAGCACTGGCAGGCCGTGGCCGACTATCTGGAGTGGGAGCTGGGTCGCCTCAGCGACGGGCTGGCGGTGACGGCGCTCGGGGACTACCTGTCGCCGGGCACCGGCGGTAATCCGCCCGAGGACACCCGGCTGACCGCCACGGCGTACCTGCACCGGGCGCTGCTGGCGAGCGCCGAGGTGGGTGAACTGATCGGGCAGGACGCGCAGGCCGCCACGTTCCGCGCGGCGGCGGCGGGGCTGCGCGACCGGCTCAACGAGACCTTCCTGGACCGGGGGCGTGGGCTGTACCGCACCGACCGTGATCCCGGGTACCGGCAGACGTCCAACGCCGTTCCGCTGGCGTTCGGTCTGGTGCCCGAGGACCTGGTGCAGGCGGTGGTGGACAACCTGGTGGCCGACATCCGCGACCGGGGCTGGCACCTGAACACCGGCTGCCTCGGCACCAGCGTCCTGCTGCCCGTGCTGACCGCGCACGGCCACGCCGACGTGGCCGCCCGGGTGGCGTTGCAGCGGACGTACCCGAGCTGGGGCTACTGGGTGGAGAACGACGCCGACACCATGTGGGAGATGTGGCCGACCTCGACCCGCTCCCGCCAGCACTACTTCCACGGCACCGTCGTGCAGTGGCTCTACGAGCACGTCGCGGGCCTGCGGCCGGTCGCCGACGGATGGGCCCGGTTCGTCGTCCGGCCCGACGCGCGGGCCGAGTTGTCCTCGGCGTCGGTGGCGGTGGACACGGTGCGCGGGCGGGCCTCCGCCGCCTGGCGCCATCGCGACGGCCGGTTCGAGCTGACCGTGCAGGTGCCGGTGGGGGCCACGGCCGAGGTCCACGTACCCGGGGCGCGGCCGGGCGACGTCGAGGCGTCGCCCGGCGGGTTGGTGACGGCCCGGCGGATGGTGGCGGGCTACCTGGTGCACACGGTCGGCTCGGGGACCTGGCGCTTCGTCAGCAGCTCCGCACCGACCGCCTGACGGCGAAGAGGCGGAGCGTCGGCGCCGGGGCGTCGACGGGAGGGAGAGCATCGTGTCGAGAACGAGACATCGGACGCGCGGGCTCATGGGGGCGGGCGTCTGCCTGCTCCTGATCGCGTCGCAGGCATTGGCCGCCACCCCGGCCGCAGCCGGGCCTGGTGGCGGCGCCCCCGACGTCCGGGTCGCCAACCTCCAGGTCGACGGCAGGTACGACGAACCGCTGGGCATGGACGATCCCGATCCGACGCTCGCCTGGCAGATCGTCGAGACGCCCCGGGCCGCGGCGCATCCGTGTCACCGGCCCCGAGCCCGCCAGGCGTGCCCGGGGGACAGGCAGACCGCCTATCAGGTCCAGGCCGCGGCCAGCGAGTCGGACCTCGATCGCGGGCGGCTGATCTGGGACTCCGGCCGGGTCGAATCCGATGTGCAGACGGGTGTCCGCTACGCGGGTGCGCCCCTGAAGTCCCGTGATCGGGTGGTGTGGCGGGTACGCGTCTGGGACGCCGACAAGCGTCCCTCGGGCTGGAGCGAGACGTCCTCCTGGGAGATGGGCCTGCTGCGGCAGAGTGACTGGGCACCGGCCCGCTGGATCGAGTACCCGGGCCGCGCAGAGAACCAGCCGATGCCGATCTTCGCCCGCCAGTTCACGATCGACCGCCGGGCGCGGATCGAGGATGCCCGCCTGTACCTGTCCGGGGTCGGCCTGCACAAGCCGAGCCTGAACGGCCGGACGCTCACCGACGAGGTGCTGGCCCCCGGCAACTCGAACTACCAGCTCTCCAGCGAGTACCGCACCTACGACGTCTCGAAGGAGCTGCGCACCGGCGGCAACACGCTCGGCGTGCAGCTCGGCAACGGCCCGGCGTACGTGCGCCGCAGCGTCACCAACCCGGCCGTCGGCCGTACCGCGCCGTACTCCTGGTGGCAGAGTCAGCTCAAGGGCAGCGGCGCCCTGGCCACGGACGTGGCGGCCGGCGCCACCACGGTGCAGGTCACCGACGTGGCGAACTACCACGTCGGCGGCAGCATCAACATCGACACCGGCGACGGCGGAGACCGCCTCGAATCCCGCACGATCACCGCGATCGGCACCGCCGGCCCCACCGGCGCCGGTATCGCCTTCACTCCCGGCCTGGCCGGACCGCACAGCGCGGGCGCGTTGGTCACCGGGTCGGGCAACAACATCGCCGCGAGTGACGCGAGCGCCGGGGCCGCGGTCACCCCGCGCCTCATCGCGCGCCTCGAGATCTCGTACGCCAGCGGGGCGACCGATGTCATCGTCTCCGACCGCAGCTGGCGTACCGCCCTGGGGCCACTCGTCACCGACGCGTGGTACTCCGGCGCGGACTACGACGCCCGCCGCGAGCAACCCGGCTGGGACGGCCCGGGGGCGGATCTCTCGGCGACCGCGAAACGTCGCGACGGCACGAACACCGGCTGGATCGACGCCGGCATCGCACCACCGCCCAACCTGGCCACCAGGCTCGTCGCCCGCGCGGCCGAGCCGGTCGAGGTCGTCGAGAAGTTCACCCCGCTGTCCGTACGCAATCCCGCGCCCGGCACCTGGGTCTTCGACTTCGGGCAGAACATCGTCGGGTGGCCGGAGCTGCACCTGCGCGACGAGGTGCCGGCGGGCACCACCGTCCGCATGTCCCCGGCCGAGTCGCTCGCCGCCGACGGCACCGTCGACCAGGCCTCGCTGATGGGTGGCGGCGGCAGCCGGGGCCGGGACCTGTTCAACACCTACACGACGGCCGGTCTCCGGGGCGGCGAGACCTGGCACCCCGAGTTCAACTACTTCGGGATGCAGTGGGTGCAGGTGACCGGTCTGCCGCAGGGGTACGTGCCCACCAAGGACACGATCCGGGGCCTGCGGTTGCAGGCGGACACCCCGACGGCCGGGGAGGTGACCACCTCCAACGCCCGGGTCAACCGCATCCACACGATGTCCCGGTACTCCTTCATGAGCAACATCATGTCGGTGTTCACCGACTGCCCCGGCCGGGAGAAGCTGTCGTACCCGGCGGACTACACCATGCCGATGGGGGCCATCCACCGCAACGAGCAGCTCGCGGCGTACCTGCGCACGACCATGCACCATCTGGTGGAGGGACAGTCGGTCGCCGACACGCCCATGTCCGGCAACGTGGCGCTGAAGACTCCGGTGTACGACTGGGGTTACAGCGGCCGCTTCGGTGACGAGATCAACTGGGGCAACGCCATCATTCTCGTGCCCGCGATGCTCTACGAGCTGTACGGCGACACCCAGACCATGACCCGCTACTACGACCGGATGGTCGACTTCGCCGACTACATCCAGCGGGAGAAGGTCGGCACCGGCGCCGACGCGCACATCGTCGACGCGGCGCTCGCCGACTGGGTGTCGGCCGACCAGACCTCGGGCCGGATCACCGGCACCTGGGGCTACCACGTGATGATCACCAAGCTGGCCATGATGGCGGAGCTGACCGGACACCGGGCGGACGCAGAGAGGTACCGCACCCTGGCCGACGACATCAAGACGGCGTTCAACGCGCACTTCTACAACACCCAGCTGCGCCGTTACACCGCCGACGGCGACGGTGGCACCGCCGGTGCCACCCAGACGGCGCAGGCACTCGCGCTGGACGCCGGGCTCGTCCCGGACGGGGAGCGCGCCGCGGTCCTCGACGCCCTCGTCGACCTGGTCTACGCGTTCCACCCCGAGGGCGACGGGCCGCACTTCAGCGGCGGCACCATCGGCATGGGCCCCACCGTCCGGGCCCTGGCCGCCGGTGGCCGCGACGACGTGCTGTGGGATCTGCTCCAGGAGGACGACCAGCCGAGCTACGGGTACTTCATGGCGTCCACCACCGCCAATCCGGGCGGCATGACCACCATCGGGGAGCGGTGGAACCGGGGCGACTCGAAGAACCACATGATCCTCGCCCAGATCGAGGAGTGGTTCCACAGTGGGCTCGCCGGGATCCGCGCGGCGGACGGCAGCATCGCCTACCGGGAGCTGGTCATCCAGCCGAAGGTCGTCGGCGATCTGACCTTCGTGAAGGGCAGCTACCGGACGCCGGCCGGGCTCGTCCGCTCCGAGTGGTCCAGGACCGACGGTCGGTTCCGGCTCGCGGTCACCGTCCCCACCAACACCACAGCGGAGATCCGGGTGCCGCTGCACGGCGGCCAGGTGACCGCAGCGCCGGAGCGGGCCGACTTCGTGCGGGTAGAGGCCGACCATGCCGTCTACCGCGTCGGTGCGGGCTCGTACTCCTTCACGGTCACGCGATAGCCCCTGCGGCCGGGTCCGGCGTCCACACCGTGACGCCGGGCCCGGCCGCAGGCCGGCCCGCCTGCCGTACGCGGTATCCGGGTTCGCGCCGGGGCGCAACGAGGCGGCCACGTGTTGCCCGGTGGCGCACACCGAGCCGGCCACGACCGCGTCGGCCGCACGGCTGCCGGCGCCGGTCAGCGTCGGGCGCGTCGAGGCTGGTCGCTGGAGCGGCGGACGACGAGCTCGGGCTGGAAGACGACGTGCCGGTGCTGGTGTGCCTCGCCGTGCTCGGCCTCCTCGAGCAGCAGTTCGGCCGCGGTGCGTCCGAGCTGTTCGCGGGGTTGGCGTACGGAGGAGAGCGGCACCGCCGCCGCGGCGGCGAACTCGATGTCGTCGTAGCCGACGATGGCGATGTCGGCGGGCACCCGCAGACCGCGCGCGGTGAGCTCCTGGAGCACGCCGAGGGCCAGCAGGTCGTTGGCGCAGAAGAGGGCAGTGGGTCGTTGGCGCGCGGGCAGGGCCAGCAGGTCCTCGGCGGCTCGCCGTCCGGCCATGACGGTCAGGCTGGTGGTCGCGGCGACGCGGAGTTCGGCGCCCGCCCCCCGATCCTCCAGGGCGGCGGCGGCACCGGCATGCCGCTCCGCGACCTGGGCGATGGAGAGTGGCCCGCCGACGTAGGCGATGCGGCGGTGACCCTGGTCGAGCAGGTGGTCCATGGCGAGCCGGCCGCCGAGGACGTCGTCGACGGCCACCGAGCAGCGGCTGGCCCGGCCGGTGCCGCGGTCGACGAGGACGACGGGGATGCCACGGTCGATGAGTTTCTCGAGATGGGGTTGCGGCCCGTCGCCGACTGGGGTGATGAGCACGCCGCGTACGCGTTGCTCCTCCAACAGCTCGAGGTGCCGGCGTTCGCGGGCACCGTCCTCGCCGCTGTTGCAGACGATGAGCATGGCGCCGGTCGCCTCGACGACCCGCTCCGCACCGCGCACCATGTCGGTGAAGAACGGGTTGGTCACGTCCAGCACGACGATGGCGATCGTGCGGCTCTGGCCCGCGCGCAGCTGACGGGCGGAGTCGTTGCGTACGTAGCCGAGTTCGGCGATGGCGTCGAGCACACGTTGGCGGGTGCTGGGTGAGACCATGTCGGGCCGGTTGAGCACGTTGCTCACCGTGCCGAGGGACACGCCGGCGTGGCGGGCCACCTCCTTGATGCTTGCCCCTGCCATCGTTCCGTTACCTCTCAGTGCGCTTGGTGAGCGTCCTTGGGTGGTCCCGCCTTGCGGTCCGACGGTCCCGCTCACCCACCGCAGACACCGAGCACGCCACCTGATCCCTGGGACATGGAGCGGGGACGCCGCGCGGCGGCCCCGGGCCCCGGGTCGACGTCGGGAGTCTATAGCGGCTAAAACGTTTCATCCAGTTGCCCGGTCGGCGGCGGCCCACTTCGGGTCGGCCCTGCGCGACGGGAAGTGAGAGTTCGCGGCCCGTTCCGGCGAGCGGGGGGAAATCGCCGCGAGGTCTTGACGGTCACGAATGCCTGCCCCTACCGTCCATGCACGACCCATGAAACGATTCAGGAGGGGGTCGGATGAGCCCCGAAGCACCGGGAGCGGACAACGCTCCGCTGCTGGTACTGGACGGTGTGACGAAGTCCTTCGGCGCCGTCGCCGCGCTGCGCGGCGTGCACCTCGCGCTGCGCCCCGGCGAGGCGCACGCCCTGGTCGGTGAGAACGGGGCCGGAAAGTCCACACTGGTGAAGATCCTCGCCGGAGCCCACGCCCCGGACACCGGCCGGATGGCCCTCGACGGCGGCCCGCTCGAACTGCGCGGCCCCGCGGATGCCCGGGCCGCCGGCATCGCCGTCATCTACCAGGAGCCGACCCTGTTTCCCGACCTGTCGGTCGCGGAGAACATCTTCATGGGCCGGCAGCCACTGCGCGGCCTGCGCCGCATCGACACGACCGCCATGAACCGTGACGCCGAGCGGCTCTTCGAGCGACTCGGCGTCCGGATCGATCCGACCCGTCCCGCGCGCGGGCTGTCCATCGCCGACCAGCAGCTCGTCGAGATCGCCAAGGCGCTGTCCTTCGACGCCCGGATCCTGGTGATGGACGAGCCCACCGCCGCGCTCTCCGGCGTCGAGGTGGAACGGCTCTTCGGGGTGGCCCGGTCACTGTGCGAGCGCGGTGCGGCCGTGCTGTTCATCTCGCACCGTTTCGACGAGGTCTTCGACCTCTGCCAGCGGATCACGGTGCTCCGCGACGGGGCCTGGGTCTCCACCGACCGGACCACCGACCTCACCGTGGACGAGGTGGTGCGGCGCATGGTGGGCCGGGACGTCTCGTCGCTCTACCCGAAGCAGGACGCCCCGGTTCGGGACACCCTGCTGGAGGTCAGTGGGCTGAGCCGGGCCGGTGTCTTCTCCGACGTGTCGTTCAACGTCCGGGGTGGCGAGATCGTCGCCCTGGCCGGTCTGGTGGGCGCCGGCCGCAGCGAGGTGGCCCGGGCCGTCTTCGGCGTGGACCGCTACGACGCCGGCGAGGTACGCGTCGCCGGCCGGCCCCTACCACCGGGCAGCCCGCGCCGGGCCATCGCCGCCGGCCTGGCGCTGGTCCCCGAGGACCGCCGCCAGCAGGGTCTCGTGATGGAACTGTCGGTCGAGCGCAACGCCACCCTGGCCCGCCGCAGCGCACTGAGCCGGTTGGGGCTGCTGATCGGGGGTGCCGAGCGGGCCGAGGCCCAGCGATGGACCCGGCGGTTGCAGGTCAAGGCGTCCCGGCTCACCGCCCCGGTGGCGACGCTCTCCGGCGGTAACCAGCAGAAGGTCGTGCTCGCCAAGTGGCTCGCCACCGAACCGCGGATCCTGATCATCGACGAGCCGACCCGTGGCATCGACGTCGGCACCAAGGCCGAGGTCCACCGACTGCTCTCCGAACTGGCGAACGAGGGGCTGGCCATCCTGATGATCAGCAGCGAACTGCCCGAGGTGCTCGGTATGGCGGACCGGGTTCTCGTCATGCACGAGGGACGCGTGGTCCGCGAGCTGTCCCGGGCCGAGGCGGACGAGACCTCGGTCATGCTCGCCGCCACCGGACAAGGAGCGACCGTATGAGCGGGCGCCGGCGAGCGAATCGCCAGTGCGGTGCGGCAGCCGGAGCCGAGCGGAGCGAGGTGCCGGCATGAGTCTCACGGACACCGGGACGCCGGACCGCCGCACCGCGAACCCGCCGTCCGGCCCGCCACGCCGCGGGCTCACCGAACGGCTGCTCGCCGTACGCGAGTTGAGCCTGCTGCTCGCGCTCGGCGCGCTGATCCTGGTCACCACGTTGCGCAACGACCGCTTCCTGAGCGGGCAGAGTGTCAAGGACCTGCTGCTCGGTTGCGCGATCCTGGTCATCCTCGCGGTCGGGCAGACCCTGGTCATCGTCACCCGCAACGTGGACCTGTCCGTCGGCTCGATCCTCGGCCTGGTCGCCTTCGCGACCGGGTCCCTCTTCCTCGCCGCGCCCGGTACGCCCTGGCCGGTGGCGGTGCTGCTCGGCGTCGCGCTGGGCGCCGGGTGTGGCGCGGTGAACGGCGGGCTGATCGCGGTCGCGAAGGTCCCCGCGCTCGTCATCACGCTCGGCACCCTCTACGCCTTCCGCGGCATCGACTACTACTGGGCGTCCGGCCGCCAGATCAACGCCGCCGACATGCCCCGGTCATTCCTGCGACTGGGCAACCAGACGGTGCTCGGCGTACCCCTGCTCTTCCTCGCCGCGGTGGTCGTCGTCGCCGTCGTCGGCTACTACCTGCGCTCCTACCGCAGCGGGCGGGAGCTCTACGCCATCGGCTCGGAGCCGGCGGCCGCCCGGCTCTCCGGGATCCCCGTCGGCCGGCGCGTCTTCGCCGTGTTCGTCGCCAACGGGGCGCTCGCCGGCCTCGCCGGTGTGCTCTACGCGGCCCGGTTCGGCACCCTCGACGCGGCCGCCGGAACGGGCCTGGAGCTGCAGGTCGTCGCGGCGGCCGTGGTCGGCGGGGTGGCCATCTTCGGCGGCAGCGGCAGTGCGTACGGCGCCGCGCTCGGCGCTGTCCTGCTCACCACGATCGGCAGCTCGCTGGCCGTCCTGCGCATCGACCCGTTCTGGCAGCAGGCGGTCGTCGGCGCGCTCATCCTCGCCGCCATCGGCCTGGACCGGCTCCTGGCCCTGCGGATGGCGGCCCGGCTCCGAGGGAGAAGCGCCCATGGCGCATGACAGCCTGTACGCCGCACCGTCGTCGTCCGGCGCCGAGACCGAGCGGGAGACGGGCCGCCTGGCCGGGTTGCGTGGCGCGCTCGGTTCCTGGGACGTGGCCGTCGTGGTGGCCCTGGTGCTGGCCGCGTTGCTGGCCGGCGTGTCGGTGCAGAACTTCGCCACCGGCCGCAACGTCCAGTTCCTGCTGCTCGACCTGGTGCCGCTGGCCATGCTCGCGCTGCCCATGACGCTGATCGTCATCACCGGCGAGATCGACCTGTCGGTGGCGAGCACGGTGGGCCTGTGCAGCACGGTGATGGGGCAGCTGTGGCTGTCCAGCGGGCTGTCGCTGGAGCTGATCTGCGTGCTGGTGGTGCTGCTCGGCGCCGTGCTCGGCGCGGTCAACGGCGTGTTCGTCACCGGCTTCGGCCTGCCCTCGTTGGCGGTGACCATCGGCACCCTCGCCCTGTACCGGGGACTGTCGTTCGTGGTGCTCGGCGACCAGGCGGTGGCCGATTTCCCGGCGAGCTGGACCGCGGCGGCGGTACGGGACATCCCCGGCACCTCGATCCCCGTCGCGGTGCTGCCGGTGTTGCTGCTGGCGCTGGTGTTCGGTCTCGTGCTCCACGCGACCTCGGCCGGGCGGGCGCTCTACGCGATGGGTAACAACGACCAGGCCGCCACCTTCGCCGGCGTTTCGGTGGCACGGACGAAGTTCTGGCTCTTCGTCGCCTCCGGCGCCGTCTGCGGGCTGGTCGGGATCTTCTGGACCCTGCGCTACGCCAGCGCCCGGGGCGACAACGCCACCGGTCTCGAACTCACCGTGGTGACCGCCGTGCTGCTCGGCGGCGTGTCGATCTTCGGCGGCCGGGGTGGTCTGCTCGGCGTGGTCGCCGGAGTCCTGCTCCTCGGTGTCCTCCGCAACGCGCTGCAACTCGCCGACGTCGACGCCAACGCGTTGACGATCGTCACGGGGGCCCTGCTCGTCGCCTCCGTCGTGCTCCCCAACGCGGTCGCGGACGTCCGCGCGCGGCTGCACCGTCGACGGCAGCGCGCCAACCCCGTCGCGCCCTGATTCCCCCACCACCAACCCCCGGAAGGGATAACGATGTCCGCGCACCGCAGAGGTTTCCGATTCGGGGCCACCGGCCTCGCCCTCGCCGCCCTGCTGCTCAGCGCCACGGCCTGCGGCGGCACCACCCGGGAGAACTCCGGCAACGACACCGGCGCCGGCAACCAGGCCAGCGGCGCCGCGAACCCGGACGCGTCGATCAGGGAAGGCCTCAAGATCGCCTTCCTGCCCAAGCAGGTGAACAACCCCTACTTCACCGTCTCCGACAACGGCGGTAAGACGGCGGTCACCGAGATCAAGGGCGAGTTCAAGGAGGTCGGCCCCTCCGAGGCGAGCGCGTCCTCCCAGGTCAGCTACATCAACACGCTGTCGCAGCAGGGCATGGACGTGATCGTGACCTCGGCGAACGACCCCAACGCGATCTGCGGCGCCCTCAACCAGGCGAAGGCGGCGGGGGCCAAGATCGTAACGTTCGACTCGGACACCAAGCCAGAGTGCCGGCAGATCTTCGTCAACCAGGTGACCGCCGAAGGCATCGCCGAGAACCAGGTCAAGCTCATCTCGGAGCAGATCGGCGGCGCCGGTGAGATCGCGATCCTCTCCGCCACCGCCAACGCGACCAACCAGAACGCCTGGATCGAGCTGATGAAGCAGCAGTTGGCGAAGCCCGAGTACAGCAAGATCAAGCTGGTCACCGTAGCGTACGGCAACGACGACGACCAGAAGTCGTTCCAGGAGACCCAGGGACTGCTTCAGTCGTACCCCGACCTCAAGGGCATCATCTCGCCGACCACCGTCGGCGTCGCGGCCGCCGCCCGCTACCTGAGCGGCTCCCAGTACAAGGGCAAGGTCAAGCTGACCGGCCTGGGCACCCCGAACCAGATGCGCCAGTACGTCAAGGACGGCACCGTCGACGCGTTCTCGCTGTGGAACCCGGCGGACCTGGGCTACCTCGCGGCGTACGCCGGCGCCGCCCTGGCGTCGGGGCAGATCACCGGTGCCGAGGGTGAGAAGTTCACGGCCGGCAAGCTCGGCGAGTACACCGTCGGCAAGGACGGTGTGGTCGTCCTCGGCCCGCCCACCGTCTTCGACAAGAACAACATCGACCAGTTCGACTTCTGACCGCCGCGAGTGGTGCCGGTGCTCCCGGCGCCGGCACCACGCCGCCGGTGCGGGCAGACGTCGTCGTTCCGCCTCGACCTCGACCTCGACCACCACACCCCGGCCGCGCCGTGGCGGCCGCTGGACGAGGCCTTCAACCTCGCGGCTCAGCTCGCCGCGCAGACGGGAGAAACTCCATGACCCACCCCGACGCGCCGACCCGTGCGCGGGTCACGCAGGCCCTGAGCGCCCAGCGCATCGAGACCCCGTCCTGGGCGTACGCCAACTCCGGCACCCGCTTCAAGGTGTTCCCGCAGGAGGGCGTGCCGCGTGACCCGTACGAGAAGATCGCCGACGCGGCGATGGTGCACCGGCTCACCGGGGTGGCCCCCACGGTGGCGCTGCACATCCCGTGGGACCGGGTCGACGACTACGCCGACCTGGCCCGCCACGCGGCGGACCAGGGTGTCGCGCTGGGTGCGATCAACGCCAACGTGTTCCAGGACAACGACTACCGGCTGGGCAGCGTCACCAACCCGGACCCGGGGGTGCGGCGCAAGGCGATCGACCACCTGCTCGAGTGCGTCGACATCATGGACCGCACCGGCTCGCGTGACCTGAAGCTGTGGTTCTCCGACGGCACCAACTATCCCGGTCAGGACGACATCCGGGCCCGGCAGGACCGGCTCGCCGCCGCGCTGCGCGAGGCGTACGACCGGCTCGGTGACGACCAGCGGCTGCTGCTGGAGTACAAGCTCTTCGAGCCGGCCTTCTACACCACCGATGTGCCCGACTGGGGCACCGCGTACGCGCACTGCCTGGAACTCGGGCCGAAGGCGCAGGTGGTCATCGACACCGGCCACCACGCGCCCGGCACCAACATCGAGTTCATCGTGGCGTTCCTGCTGCGCGCCGGGAAGCTCGGCGGGTTCGACTTCAACTCCCGCTTCTACGCCGACGACGACCTGATGGTCGGCGCCGCGGACCCGTTTCAGCTGTTCCGGATCATGCACGAGATCGTCCGCGGCGACGCGCTGCGGCCGGAGGGCGGGATCGCGTTCATGCTCGACCAGTGCCACAACATCGAGCCGAAGATCCCGGCGATCATCCGGTCGGTGATGAACGTGCAGGAAGCCACCGCCAAGGCCCTGCTCGTCGACGCCGACGCGCTGGCCGCCGCCCAGCGAGCCGGTGACGTGCTCGGCGCGAACGCGGTGCTGATGGACGCGTACCACACCGACGTCCGTCCCCTGCTGGCCGAGCTGCGGGCCGACCTGGGTCTGGACCCCGACCCGATGGCCGCGTACGCCCGCTCCGGCTACTTCGAGCGCATCCGTACCGAGCGGGCCGGCGGGCAGCAGGCCGGCTGGGGCGCCTGACCACCACCGAACGAACGCGAACAGGGACGTGAGGACGATGCATTCCGAGGTACAGGCGCTGATCGCGCGGAGCAACCGGCTCGGCGCCGACCCGACCACCACGAACTACGCCGGGGGCAACACCTCGGCCAAGGCACAGGTCACCGACCCGGTCACCGGCCGGCCCGTCGATCTGCTGTGGGTCAAGGGCTCCGGCGGTGACCTCGGGACGCTCACCGAGGCCGGTCTGGCCGTGCTGCGCCTGGACCGGCTGCGCGCCCTCGTCGACGTCTACCCGGGCGATGCCGGCGGCGGCCCGGCCGATCCCGCGCGGGAGGACGAGATGGTCCCGCTCCTGGATTACTGCCGGCACGGCCGGGGTGGGGCCGCGCCGTCGATCGACACGGCGATGCACGGGCTGGTCGACGCGGCGCACGTGGACCACCTGCACCCGGACGCCGGCATCGCTGTCGCCGCCGCCGCCGACGGCCCCGAGCTGACCAAGGAGATCTTCGGCGACCGGGTGCTCTGGGTGCCGTGGCGCCGGCCGGGTTTCCAGCTCGGGCTGGACATCGCCGCGGTGGCGCGGGCCAACCCGCAGGCGATCGGCGTGATCCTCGGCGGGCACGGCATCACCGCCTGGGGAACGACCAGCGAGGAGTGCGAGCGGCACTCGCTGGAAATCATCCGGACCGCGCAGGCGTACCTCGACGAACACGGCCGGGCGGAGCCGTTCGGCCCGGTGATCGAGGGGTACGCGCCGCTGCCGCCGGACGAGCGGCGGGCCCGCGCGGCCGCCCTCGCACCGGTGCTGCGCGGCCTCGCCTCCACCGACCGGCCGCAGGTAGGCCACTTCATCGACAGTGACGTGGTGCTCGACTTCGTGGCCCGGGAGCGGCATCCCGCGCTCGCGGCGCTCGGCACGTCCTGCCCGGACCACTTCCTGCGCACCAAGGTGCGTCCGATGGTGCTCGACCTGCCGCCCACCGCGCCACTGCCCGAGACCATCGAGCGGCTCCGGGAACTGCACGCCGCCTACCGCGACGACTATCGGGCCTACTACGAGCGGCACGCCACCGCGGACAGCCCGCCGATGCGCGGCGCTGATCCCGCCGTCGTCCTCGTGCCGGGCGTCGGCATGTTCAGCTTCGGCGCCAACAAGCAGACCGCCCGGGTGGCCGGGGAGTTCTACGTCAACGCCGTCAACGTGATGCGCGGCGCGGAGTCCGTGTCGCGGTACGCCCCGATCGACGAGGCCGAGAAGTTCCGCATCGAGTACTGGGCGCTGGAGGAGGCGAAGCTCAAGCGGCTGCCCAAGCCGAAGCCCCTCGCCACCCGCGTCGCGTTCGTCACCGGTGGCGGCTCCGGTATCGGCCGGGCCACCGCCCACCGTCTCGCGGCAGAGGGCGCCTGCGTGGTGGTCGCCGACCGCGACGCCGAGGCGGCGAGCACCGTGGCCGCCGAGATCGGCGGCGCCGACGTGGCGGTCGCCGTCACGGCCGACGTCACCGACGGGACGGCCGTCGCCCGCGCCCTACGCGCGGCGGTGCTCGCGTTCGGCGGGGTGGACCTGGTCGTCAACAACGCCGGGCTCTCGATCTCGAAGCCGCTGCTCGAGACGACCGAGGAGGACTGGGACCTGCAGCACGATGTGATGGCCAAGGGCTCGTTCCTGGTCTCCCGGGAGGCCGCGCGGATCATGACGGCCCAGGGGATGGGCGGGGACATCGTCTACATCTCCAGCAAGAACTCGCTGTTCGCCGGTCCGAACAATGTGGCGTACGGCGCGGCGAAGGCCGACCAGGCGCACCAGGTACGCCTGCTCGCGGCCGAACTCGGCGGGCACGGCATCCGGGTCAACGGCGTCAACCCCGACGGCGTGGTACGCGGCTCCGGCATCTTCGCCGGGGGATGGGGCGCCCAACGCGCCGCCGTCTACGGCGTGCCGGAGGAGAAGCTCGGGGAGTTCTACGCGCAGCGCACCCTGCTCAAGCGGGAGGTGCTGCCGGAGCACGTCGCCAACGCCGTCTTCGTGCTCACCTGCGGGGAGCTGTCGCACACGACCGGACTGCACGTCCCGGTCGACGCCGGTGTCGCCGCGGCCTTTCTCCGCTGAGCCGGGCCGGCGCGGGATGACGACGACGGCGCGGATGGTGGAACCGGTGCTCGACGAGGGGGACCTGCGGCTGTTGCGGCTGCTGGCGACCGGCCTGCCACTGGAGACGGTGGCCCGCCGGATGGGCCTCTCCGAGCGGACCGTACGGCGACGGGTACGGGCGGTCTGCGACCGGCTCGACGTGGCCGCGCCGATCCAGGCGGTGGTGTGGGCGGTCCGACGGGGGCTGCTGTGAGCAGCCGTTTCGCCGCCGTGGACCTCGGTGCGTCCAGTGGCCGGGTGATGGTCGGGCGGGTCGGCCCGGGCATCCTCGACCTGACCGAGGTGCACCGGTTCGCCAACGAGCCGGTGCGGGTCGCCGGCACCCTGCACTGGGACATCCTCGCCCTCGCGCGGGGTGTCCTCGACGGTCTGCGGGCCGCCGGCCCGGTGACCAGCGTCGGTGTCGACTCCTGGGCCGTCGACTACGGGTTGCTCGACGCGTCCGGCGCGCTGCTCGGCAACCCGGTGCACTACCGCGACGCGCGTACCGACGGGGTGGCCGAGCGGCTGGCGACACGGCTGGGGCCGGAACGGCTGTACGCGACGACCGGGTTGCAGCAGCTCCCGTTCAACACCCTCTACCAGCTCGCCGCCGCGAGCGGTACACCGCAGCTCGACGTCGCGCGGTGGCTGCTGCTGATTCCGGACCTCGTCGTCTACTGGCTCACCGGCGAGGTCGGTGCGGAGGTCACCAACGCCTCCACCACCCAGCTCTACGACGTGCGTCGCCGGACGTGGGCCACCGAGCTGATGGCCGACGCGGGGATCCGGCCGGAGCTGTTCCCGCCGCTGCGGGAGGCGGGCAGCCGCGTCGCGCCCGTCCTGCCCGCGCTCGGGCTGCCGGGTGCGCCCGACGTCGTGGCCGTCGGCTCGCACGACACCGCGTCGGCGGTGGTGGGCGTACCGGCGTCGGGGCAGAACTTCGCCTACATCTCCTGCGGCACCTGGTCGCTGGTGGGGGTCGAGCTCGACGCCCCGGTGCTCACCGAGGCGAGCCGGCAGGCGAACTTCACCAACGAGTCCGGAGTCGACGGCAGCATCCGCTACCTGCGTAACGTCATGGGTCTGTGGCTGCTCCAGGAGTCGGTGCGGGCCTGGGGCGGGGCCGACCTGCCGGACCTGCTGCGCCGCGCCGCCGCCGAACCCGCGTTCCGGTCGGTGGTGGATCCCGACGACCCCGCGTTCCTGCCACCGGGCGACATGCCGGCACGCGTCGCGCGGGCCTGCCGCCGTGCCGGCGAACCCGTGCCCAGCACGCCGGCCGCCACCGTCCGGTGCATCCTCGACAGCCTGGCGCTGGCGCACCGTCGTGCGGTACGTCAGGCGCAGCAGCTCTCCGGCCGGCACGTGGACGCCGTGCACGTGGTCGGTGGTGGGGCGCGTAACGCGCTGCTCTGCCAGCTGACGGCGGACGCCTGCGGGTTGCCGGTGCTCGCCGGCCCGGTGGAGGCGACCGCGCTCGGCAACGTGCTGGTGCAGGCGAGGACGTCCGGCACCGTCGGCGGCGACCTGACGGCACTGCGGGCCCTGCTGCGCGAGACCCAGCAGGTCGTGCGGTACGAGCCGCGCGGGACGGAGACGGCGTGGCGCGCCGCCGAGGAGCGGATGGCCGGTTGACGGCGAGCGCACCGAACACGCCGGTCAGAGGACCCGGCGCAGCCACTCCTCCACACCGGCGACGTGCACGGTGGCCCAGGACCGGGCCAGGTCGGCCTGCCCGGAGGCGACCGCGTCCAGGATGGCGGCGTGCTGCTCGCGGGTCTTGGCGACGGCGCCCTCCTGGGTGAGGCCCCGCCACACCCGGGCACGCGTGGTCGGGCCGGAGAGACTGTCGAGCAGCGAGGTGAGCACGTTGTTGCCCGCGCACACCGCGATCAGCCGGTGGAACTCCAGGTCGTTGGCGACGAGCTCGTCGATGGTCGGATCGTCGCCGAGCCCGTCGAGGACCCCGCGCAGCACCGAGATGTCCTCTTCGGTCGCCCGCTGCGCGGCCAGCGCGGTCGCGCCCGGCTCGAGGATCCGCCGGACCTCGAGGAACTCCAGCACGGTGTCGTCCCGGTGGAAGTCGACGACGAAACTCAGCGCGTCGAGCAGCAGGGCCGGGTCCAGGCTCGTCACGTACGTCCCGTCGCCCTGCCGTACGTCGAGCACCCGGATGAGCGAGAGCGCCTTGACGGCCTCGCGCAGGGAGTTGCGGGACAGGCCGAGCCGTTCGGCCAGGTCCGGTTCGCGTGGTAGCCGGTCGCCGGGGCGCAACTCCCCGGCGAGGATCATCTGTTTGATCTTGTCGATCGCCTCGTCCGTGACAGCCACGTTCGCCTCCGCCCTCTTCCGCACCGCAGCGTATGGGACCGCTCAGGGCCGGAGCCGGTAGGTCCGTACGGCCGTTTCGCCGAACACCGCCGACCGCTCCCGCGCGGTCAGCGGTGGCAGCGCCTCGACCAGCGCGGACAGCACGCTCCGGTAGTCGGCGGCGAGTCGGCAGACCGGCCAGTCCGAACCGAACATCAGCCGGTCCGGGCCGAACCGGCCGAGCGCCTCGGTCACGAACGGCCGCAGGTCGGCCACCCGCCACCGGTCCCGATCCGCCTCGGTCACCAGCCCGGAGAGCTTCGCCGTCACGTTCGGGCAGGCGGCGAGCGTGCCGATCGGACCCGACCAGGCGGCCAGCCCGTCCGCGCCGTCGCGGATCTGTGGCTTGCCCAGGTGGTCGAGGACGAACCGCAGCTCGGGCACGTCCCGGGCGGCCCGGGTCACGGCGGGAAGCTGGTCGACACGGCACACCACGTCGAAGGCCAGCCCGGCGTCGGCGATCGTGCGCAGACCGCGCCGCACCGGGGGCCGGTCCAGGTACGCCGGATCCGTCTCCGCCTGCAGCTGGGGCCGTACGCCGACGAGCAGGTCGCCGCCGGGCAGCCGCCTGTAGCCGGCGATCACGTCGGCGAGCGCGGGGTCGGCGGGGTCCGCCCACGCGATCACCCCGGAGATAACGGTCGACCGGTGCGCGTACCCGAGCAGGAGGGCCGCCTCGTCGGCGTCGCAGCGGCCGCCCTCGACCAGCACGGTCCGGTCGACGCCGGCCGCCGCCAGCTCGGGTGCCAGGTCCTGCGGGCCGAACGAGCGCCGGATCGGGGCGAGTTCGGGTGCGTCCAGCCAGCGGTAGCCGTCCTCGATCCGCCACAGGTGGTGGTGCGCGTCGACGATCACGCGGCCACCACCGGGGCCGTGGGCAGCGCGGCATCCGGACGCAGCAACCCCTCGGCCACCAGGTCCGCCCAGAACTCGCCGGGCGGCGGCTGCGCGGCCGCCAGCGTGGCGTTGCGCCGGACCTGTGCCGGATCGTGCGCGCCGACCACGACCGTGGCGACGGCCGGGTGCGCGGCGGCGAAGGCGAGCGCGGCGGCCGGCAGCGTCGTCCCGTACCGGGCGCAGACCGCGGCGATCGCGCGGGCCCGGGCGAGCACCGCGTCCGGGACCGCGGCGTACTCGTACGGGAGGCCGGGCTGCGGGTCCGGGACGGCGAGCAGGCCGCTGTTGAAGATTCCCGAGTTGAGCACGGAGACGCCCCGCCGCTGACACTCCGGCAGCAGGTCGTCGAGCGCGAATTGTTCCAGCACCGTGTACCGGCCCGCGACCATCACCGCGTCGACGTCGGTCTCGGTGACGAACCGGTGCAGCACCTGCGACTGCTTGGACCCGACACCGACGGCGCCGATCACGCCCTGGGCGCGCAGCTCGTGCAGCGCCGGGTACGCCTGCTCCAGAGCCGGCGCCTGGTGACCCTCCGGGTCGTGGATCAGCACGACGTCGATCCGGTCGAGGCCGAGCCGGATCAGGCTCGCCTCCAGCGACCGGCGCACCCCGTCCGCCGTGAAGTCCCACACCCGCCGCTGGTCGGCCGGTACGAGGAAGCCCTCGGGGTCCTGCCGGTCGGCTCCGGACCGGTCCGGTACGAGCAGCCGGCCCACTTTCGTGCTGATCGCGTACGCCTCCCTGGGCAGGGCGCGCAGCGCGTCACCGAGCCGGCGTTCGGAGAGTCCGAGGCCGTAGTGCGGCGCGGTGTCGAAGTAGCGGATGCCGCAGTCCCAGGCGGCCCGCACGGTGGCGGTCGCGTCCGCCGCACCGATCGGCGTGTAGAGGTTGCCGAGCTGTGCGCAACCCAGACCGACCCGGCTCACGGTCACCTGGGACCGTCCCACCCGGACGGCGGTCACGGCGTCGCCCGATCCGTCGCGGAGGGCAACGCCCAGACCAGGGGGAGTCCGGTGTCCGTGCCCGAGTAGTCGTCCGGGACGTCGAGCAGCGTCGCCATGCGGGCCTGCCAGGCGACGTTCGCCGGATGCTCGCGCAGCTCGTCTCGCATCCGCCGGTAGTCCTCGACCTCCACCACGTGGAACAGGTCCGGTCCGTCCCGCCAGATCCACCAACCGTGTACGCCCGCCGCGCGGATCGCGGCCGCCAGCTCCGCCGGTATGGTCGCGTGGACGTCGTCGTACTCGCGTTCGCGGCCGGGCTTGAGCCGGGTGTGCAGGGCGATCCGGCGCATCGGCGCTCCTCTCCGCTGCCGTCGGGGGCCGCCGGTAGCGGCCGGGACGATGAACCTCTAGTCCTGGGCCTTGCCGGAGGTGAGCCGGGCCAGGATCAGCGCGACCAGGATGATGGCGCCGTAGATGGCCTGGATCCACTGGGCGGAGACCCCGGCGAGGGTCAGGATGTTGTTGATCAGGCCGAGGACGACGACGCCGCAGAGCGCGCCGAAGAGAGTTCCCTTGCCACCGTCGAGGCTGATTCCGCCGATGACCGCCGCCGCGAAGACGGTGAAGATCATGCCGTCGCCCTGCGCGGCCGCGACCGAACCCAGGCGACCGGTCATCAGCAGGCCGGCGAGCGCGGCGAGCAGGCCACCGATCATCAGGACCACCCAGACCACCCGGTCGGTACGGATACCGGCAGCCCGCGCCGCGTCGGTGTTCCCGCCGATGGCGTAGACGGACCGGCCGTGCCGGAAGTAGCCGAGCGCGACGATGCCGACCACGAAGAGGCTGCCGCTGATCCAGATGGAGGCCGGTACGCCGAGCCACACCGCGCTGCCCAGGTAGAGCACCGAGGGTGGGATGTCGAACAGGTTCTGCCCACCGGTGATCCCGATCTGCAGGCCACGCAGCACGATCAGCATGCCCAGCGTGACGATGAACGCGGAGAGCTTGAACCGCAGGATCAGCAGTCCGTTGAACGCCCCGATCGCCAGCCCGGTGAGCAGGCAGAGGACGATGGCCAGGCCGGCCGGAAGCTCGGTGCCGAGCCCGTTGCTGGCCGCCGGGATGACCAGCGCGACGGCCAGCGCCGGTGCCAGCCCGATCGTCGACTCCAGCGAGAGGTCGAACTTCCCGGCGATGAGGATGATCGCTTCGGCGAGCACCAGCAGTGCCAGCTCGGTCTGCTGTTGCAGCACGTTGGTGATGTTGGCGGTGCTGAGGAACACCGGGTCGATGAGCGCGCCCACCACGATGAGCAACAGGATCGCGGGAACGAGCGCGAAGTCCCGGAGCCGGGCCAGGGGTAACCGGCCGCCACCCGGCCGGGGGCCGCCGGTCCTCGGTGGCTTGGCGATCGTCTCGGTGCCGGTCACGGCTGCTCCATTCCCTCCACTGCGGACACCAGGTCGGCGTCCGTCCAACCCCGGGGCACGTCCCGGATCACCTGTCCGTGGAACATGACCAGCACCCGGTCGCACGAGCGCAGGTCGTCCAGTTCGTCGGAGACCACCAGCACGCCGGCGCCTCCGGCGGCGGCCTCGTCGACGGCGCCGAGCAGGGACGCCTTGGACCGGACGTCCACACCGGCGGTGGGGCTCACCAACACCAGCGCCTTCGGGTCGTTGGCGAGCGCGCGGGCCAGTACGACCTTCTGGGCGTTGCCGCCGGAGAGGTCGCTCACCGGCTGGTGCGGCCCGTCGGTCTTGATGTCGTACGCCCGGATCATCCGCTCGGCGGTGGCCTGCTGCCGGGCGGGGGCGATGATCCCGGCGGGGCCGAGCCGGCCGGCGATCGGCATCGTGGCGTTCTCGGCCACCGACAGCAACGGCACGAGGCCCTCCCGGTGCCGGTCCTGCGGCAGGTAGCCGAGCCCGGCGGCGAGCGCGGCGGGCACCTGGCCCGGCTTCGGGGTGTTGCCGGCGATGGTCACCGTTCCGGCGTCGGCCCGGCGTAGCCCGGCGATCGTCTCGGCGAGGGCCACCTTGCCGCTGCTGCCCGAACCGATGAGCCCGACCAGTTCGCCGGCGCGCACCGTGAGGTCCACGCCGTCGTAGTGGCCGGCGAGCCGCAGGCCGCGTACGTCGAGCACGACGGGTGCCGTGGCCGGTACCGGTGGCCGCGTGGCGCCCGCCACCAGCGCCCGGCCCGTCTCGCCGGTCATCGCCGCGACCAGTTCGTCGCGGGAGAGCGCCTCGACGGGTTCGGTGAGGATGTGCCGCGCGTCGCGCAGCACGGTGACCCGCTGGCAGACCTCGTACACCTCCTGAAGGTGGTGCGAGATGAACAGGAAGGTCACCCCGGTCGACTGGAGTTCGCGCATCCGGTCGAAGAGCCGGTCGATGGCGGCGGCATCGAGCTGGGCGGTCGGCTCGTCGAGGATGATGAACCGGGCGCCGAACGAGAGCGCCCGGGCGATCTCGACGAGTTGCCGCTGCTCGACGGTGAGCGCCCCGGCGAGCGCGGCCGGGTCGACGTCGACCCCGTACCCGGCCAGCAGGTCCGCGGCGCGGCGTCGCAGCCCACGCCAGTCGATGACGCCACGGCCGGCCTGCCGATTGAGGAAGAGGTTCTCCGCGACGGTCAGCGTGGGGATGATGGTGGACTTCTGGTAGACGCAGGCGACGCGCTGCCGCCACGCGTCCCGGTCGGCGAGCGACGGCGCTGCGACGCCGTCGAACCGGATCTCACCGCTGTCCGGCCGCTGGAGCCCGGTGAGGATCGACACCAGCGTCGACTTCCCGGCGCCGTTGCGGCCCACCAGCGCGTGGGTCTCACCCGCCTGGACGGCGATGCCGGCGGAGTGCAGCGCCACGGTCGCCCCGTACCGTTTCGACACGTCGCGGGCCTGCGCGGCCGGGGGTCCGGCCGCGGCGCCCGCGGTCTGCTCGTGACTGGTCATCACTTGCCGATCTGGTTTCCCCATAGCGCCGGATCGTCGACGTTCTCCTTGGTGACCAGCGGCGCGGCGAGCTGGTCCTCCAGGCCGTTGCCGATGTCGATGATCGTGCTGTCGTGGTCGGTCGGACCGGCCTGGAAGGTCTTACCCTCGGCCGCCGCCTTGGCGTAGTAGAGCGCCCACTTGGCGTAGAGGTCGGCGGGCTGGGAGACCGTGGCGTCGATCTCGCCCTTGCGGATCGCCTCGAACTCCTGGGGGATCCCGTCGTTGGAGACGATGAAGATGTGCTTCGGGTCGGTCGGCGGGACCAGCAGGTTCTTCGACCGGAGCACCTGCAGCGTCGGGGCCAGGAACACCCCGCCCGCCTGCATGTAGACGCCGTTGATGTCGGGGTGCTGGGCGAGGCGGGTCTGGAGCGCGGCCGCGGCCTTGGCCCCCTCCCACTCGGTCGGCTCCTCGAAGATCGTAATTCCGGGGAACTTCGTCTTCATGCACTCCGCGAACGCCTCCGAGCGGTCCCGCCCGTTGATCGAGGAGAGGGAGCCCTGGAACTCGATCACCTTGCCCTTGCCGCCGAGCTTCTCACCGAGGAACTCGCAGGCCTTCTGCCCGTACGCGCGATTGTCGGCGCGCACCACCATGAAGACCTTGCCCTTGTCGGGACGGGTGTCGACCGAGACCACCGGGATCTTGCGGGACTCCAGGTTGCCCAGGGTGGAGGCGATCGCGCCGGTGTCCTGCGGGGCCATCACGATCGCCTTCGCGCCCTGGCTGACCAGCGCCTGCACGTTCGCGACGAGCTTCGACACGTCGTTCTGCGAGTTGGTCGGGGACATCAGGTTGACGTCGTACTCGTCGGCGAACTTCGGGACGTACTTGGTGTAGGAGTTCCAGAAGTCGGAGTCGGCGCGCGGCAGGTCGATACCGATCTGCGGGCCGGAGCCGCTCTGGCCGCCCGCGCCGCCCGACGACGAGTCACCACAGGCGACGGTGCCGAGGGCGAGGATCGCGGTCAGCGCGATTCCGACCGGGGTCTTGGCGGTAGGTCTCACGATGGTCCTCCAGCGGTGTGGATGCGGTGGGCGTTTCTCGACGGCAGCCGGACGCACGCAGTTCATACATCCGATGCCTATCAATGGATGTCCATGCCGGGCAAGGGCCGATTGCGGACGCTTGCGGAGCAGGTCCGGCACTGGTCGCACGAGGTACATCGGATGTTCCGGGAGCACGGCGACCGCCCACGTCGTCAGTGCGGCGGCGGATCGGGACGGAGCCGCAGCCCGTGCATCCCGCCGTCCACGGCGAGCACGCTGCCGGTGGTCGCCCCGGCGAGCGGACCCGCCAGATAGGCGATCGCGGCGGCCACCTCCTCCGCGCGGACGAGGCGGCCCGTGGGCTGGCGGGCCCGTAGCGCGGCGAGTTCCGCCGGTGGGTCCGCCGCGGCGTCGAGCAGCCGACGTACCCAGGGCGTGTCGACCGTTCCGGGGCTCACACAGTTCACCCGGATGCCCTCCCGTACGTGGTCGGCGGCCATCGCCAGAGTGAGCGCCTGCACGGCCCCCTTGCTGGCGCTGTAGAGCGCCCGCTGCGGCAGACCGGCCGAGGCGGCGATGGAGCAGGTGTTGACGATCGCCGCGTGCGCCGAGGCACGCAGGTGGGGCAGCGCGGCCCGGGTCACCCGCGCGATGCCGACCACGTTGACGTCGAGCACCCGGTGCCACTCCTCGTCGGAGTTGTCCCCGACGCTGCCGCGCGCGCCGATCCCGGCGTTGTTGACCAGCACGTCGACGCCGCCCAGCGCGTCCGCCGCGGCGGCGACCGCCGCCCGTACGCTCTCGTCGTCGGTCACGTCGGCGGCGAGCCCGAGCAGCGGCTCGGGCACGCCCGCCGGGTTCAGGTCGAGGCACGCCACCCGGGCGCCACGCTCGGCGAGCAGGGTCGCGGTGGCCAGGCCGATGCCCGACGCCCCGCCCGTCACCAGCGCCGCCAGACCGGCGAACTCGCCCCGGACGCCGCTCACGATGCCACCTCCGATCCGGGTCGTCCCGGCTCTGAGGTTTCTCCGACCGGCTCCTCGGCCGGGGCGGCCCCCGACCAGACGAGGCCGTCCGGGTACGCGTACTCGGCCAGCGTCCGGGGGCGGATCGTCGCGCTGAAACCGGGCGCGACGGGCGCGACGTACCGGCCGTCGCGGATCACCACCGGGTCGACGAAGTGCTCGTGCAGGTGGTCGACGTACTCGATGACCCGGTCGGTCATCTCGCCGGACACCGCCACGTAGTCGAACATCGCCAGATGCTGCACCAGCTCGCAGAGACCCACCCCACCGGCGTGCGGGCAGACCGGTACACCGAACTTCGCCGCCAGCAGCAGGATCGCGACGTTCTCGTTGACACCGGCGACCCGGGTCGCGTCGATCTGCAGGTACGAGATCGCGTCGAGCTGGAGCAGTTGCTTGAAGACCACCCGGTTGGCGACGTGCTCGCCGGTGGCGACCCGCATCGGCGCCAGCTCCCGGGCGATCGTGGCGTGGCCGAGCAGGTCGTCGGGGCTCGTCGGTTCCTCGATCCAGTGCGGATCGAAGCGCGCCAGCTCGCGCATCCACCGGATCGCCGTCGGTACGTCCCACCGCTGGTTGGCGTCGACCGCGATCGGGAAGTCCGGCCCGCAGGCCTGCCGGGCGATGGTCATCCGCCGGATGTCGTCGGCCAGGTCCGCGCCGACCTTCAGCTTGATCTGGCCGAAGCCGTCGGCGACCGCCTCCTTGCAGAGTCGGCGCAGCTTCTCGTCGTCGTAGCCGAGCCAGCCGGGTGAGGTGGTGTAGGCGGGGAAGCCGGCTCGCAACAGGTGTTCCTCGCGCTCGGCCCGGCCGGGCCGCGCTGCCCGCAGCAGCTGCAGCGCCTCCTGGCGGGTCAGCGCGTCGTCGAGGTAGCGGAAGTCGACGAGGTCGACGAGCTCCTCCGGGCTCAGCCGGCTCAGCAGGCGCCACAGTGGCAGGCCTTCCCGCTTGGCCCGCAGGTCCCAGAGCGCGTTGACGACCGCCGCGATCGCCATGTGCATGACGCCCTTCTCCGGGCCCAGCCACCGCAGCTGCGAGTCGTGCACGAGTTCCCGCCAGAGGCCGCCCAGGTCGGCGAGCACCGTCGCCACCGGCCGGCCCACCACGTACGGGCGCAGCGACGCGATGGCTGCCGCCTGGACGTCGTTCCCGCGTCCGATGGTGAAGGCGAACCCGTGCCCCTCGTGGCCGTCCCCGACGTCGGTGCGCAGCACCACGTACGCGGCGGAGTAGTCCGGATCGGGGTTCATGGCGTCGGATCCGTCCAGCGACCGTGAGGTCGGGAAGCGGACGTCGGAGATCTCCAGCTCGGTGAAGATCATGCCTGTGCCACCACCTGACGCTGCCGGCCCAGCCCGTCGATCTCGACCTCGATCACGTCGCCCGCCGTCAGGTACGGCTTGGGGTCCGGCTGGCCGAGAGCGACCCCGGCGGGTGTGCCGGTGTTGATGACGTCGCCCGGGTGCAGCACCATGAACCAGCTCAGGTAACGCACGATCTCCGCCACCGGGAAGACCATGTCCTTCGTGGTGCCGTCCTGCCGCGCCACGCCGTTGACCCAGAGCCGTAGCCGGAGGTCCTGCGGGTCCGGGATCTCGTCGGCGGTCACCAGCCACGGGCCGAACGGATTGAAGGTCTCACAGGACTTGCCCTTGTCCCACTGACCGCCGCGTTCGAGCTGGAACTCCCGCTCGGACACGTCGTTGGCCATGGCGTACCCGGCCACGCAGGTCAGCGCCTCCTCGGTCGTTGCCAGGTAGCGTGCCGGGCGGCCGATGACCACCGCGAGCTCGACCTCCCAGTCCGTCTTCGTGCTGCCCCTGGGGATCAGGACGGGATCGTCGGGGCCGACGACGGTGTCGGGTGCCTTGAGGAAGACCACCGGTTCGGCGGGCAGCGGGGCGCCCGTCTCGGCGGCGTGGTCCCGGTAGTTCAGGCCGATGCAGACGATCTTTCCGGGCCGTAGCGGTGGCCCCACGCGTAGGCCGGAGCTGTCCAGCACCGGCAGCTCGTCCACGGCGACCGCGGCGAGCCGGGAGAGTCCGCCGTCCGCCAGGAACTCGGCGTCGAGGTCGTCGATCACCCCACGGAGGTCGCGTAACCGTCCGGTCTCGTCCAGCAGCGCCGGGGTTTCCCGGCCCGGCGCACCCACCCGCAACAACCTCACGCGTCGCTCCCCAGAACCATGTCGCAGTTGTCGGTAAGACATCCGATGTCTATCAGTGAGCTGCGGTGCTCCACAAGACCACCAGATAGACAAAGACCGCATCGATCACAACGATCAGACCCCGTCACTCTCGTTGCAGGCAAGCCCATCCGGCGAGGCCGAGTGACGGATCGATCGGGATGAGTCCTTGTTGTGGCGCGCGATCCTTTGTAGCCTCGATCTGAAACATCCGAGGTGCCGCCATGGTTGGCCCTCGCAGCGAAGACCCGCCAGAGTCCATCCCGGCCCTCGGACGATCCGGAGACACCCATGGACGAGCTCTCCCGGTGGCGACACCCGCTCCGCTCCGCAGCGATCCTTCTGGTGGCCGTGCTGGTCGCGACGCTTCCCGTCTGGTCCGCGCCGCCTCCGGCCGCCGCCACGAATGCCACCAGCGCGAGCACCAGCGCCGACCCGCTCACCCTCTGGTACGACGAGCCGGCCGCCGACTGGGAGACCCAGGCGCTGCCGATCGGCAACGGCGCGCTCGGCGGCATGATCTTCGGGCGGGTCGCGAACGAAACCGTCCAGTTCAACGAGAAGACGCTGTGGACCGGCGGGCCTGGCTCGGCCGCCGGCTACAACTTCGGTAACTGGACCTCGCCGCGTCCGGGAGCCATCGAGGAGGTGCAGCGTCTGATCAACGAACGCGGCCGCCTGTCCCCGGAAGAGGTGGCGAACCGGCTCGGCCAGCCGAAGAGCGGGTTCGGCTCGTACAACACGTTCGGGGAGCTGTCGTTGCGGCTGGCCGAGGATCCCGGCGCGGTCCAGGAGTATCGCCGCGAGCTCGACATCGGCCGTGCCGTGGCGAAGGTCTCCTACCTCGACGACGGGGTGCGCTACACCCGCGAGTACTTCGCCAGCCACCCGGACCGGGTGCTGGTGGTGCGGATCAGCGCCGACCAGCCGGGCCGGGTCGGCTTCACCGCCGCCGTCACGGCCCCGGGCAACCGGTCGAAGACGGTCACCGCCAACGACGGGCGGATCACCTTCGCCGGTGCGCTCACCGACAACAAGCTCCGGTACGAGTCCCAGATCCAGGTGAACGCCGACGGTGGGACGGTCGCCTCGGGCGCCGACGGCACGGTCACCGTGCGGGACGCCGACTCGGCCACCCTGATCCTGGCCGCCGGCACCGACTACGCGCCCCGCTACCCGAGCTACCGGGGCGCCGACCCGCACGCGGTGGTCACCGCCACCACGGACGCGGCGGCCCGCAGGACGTACGCCGATCTGCTCGCCGCGCACACCGCCGACCATCGGTCACTGTTCGACCGGGTCCGGTTGGACATCGGCCAGGCGATGCCGGACGTGCCGACCGACGAACTGCTGCGCGCCTACACCGGCGGCGCCGCCCCGGCCGACCGGGCGCTGGAGGCGCTCTTCTTCCAGTACGGCCGCTATCTGCTGATCGCGTCGTCGCGGGCCGGCTCGCTGCCGGCGAACCTGCAGGGGGTCTGGAACAACTCCACCAACCCGCCCTGGGACGCCGACTACCACGTCAACATCAACCTGCAGATGAACTACTGGCCGGCCGAGCTCACCAACCTCTCGGAGACCACCGCGCCGCTGTTCGACTACGTCGACTCGATGGTGCCGCCCGGCCAGGTGACCGCCCGGGAGATCTACGGGAACCGCGGCTGGGTGGTGAACAACGAGACCAACATCTACGGGTTCACCGGGCTGCACAACTGGGCCTCCTCGTTCTGGTTCCCCGAGGCCGGGGCGTGGCTCGCCCAGCACTACTGGCAGCACTACCAGTTCACCCGGGACAAGCGGTTCCTGTCCGACCGCGCGTACCCGGTGATGAAGCAGCTGGCGCAGTTCTGGCTCGACGAGCTCGTCGTCGACCCGCGCGACGGCAGGCTCGTCGTCTCACCGAGCTACTCACCGGAGCAGGGCGACTTCACCGCGGGCGCCTCGATGTCGCAGCAGATCGTCTGGGACCTGTTCACCAACACCGTCGAGGCCGCCGGGATCGTCGGCGGCGACAACGCGTTCCGCAAGGAGCTGCGAGCCGCGCTGGCCAACCTCGACCCGGGCATCCGGGTCGGCTCGTGGGGGCAGTTGCAGGAGTGGAAGGAGGACCTGGACGACCCGGAGAACGAGCACCGGCACGTGTCGCACCTGTTCGCCCTGCACCCCGGCGCCCAGATCTCGGCGCTGGACGACCCGGAGCTGGCCGACGCGGCCCGAGTCTCGCTCACCGCGCGCGGCGACGGCGGCACCGGCTGGAGCAAGGCATGGAAGATAAATTTCTGGGCCCGCCTGCTCGACGGCGACCACGCGCACAAGATGCTCACCGAACAGCTACGGCAGAGCACCCTCGCCAACCTCTGGGACACCCACCCGCCGTTCCAGATCGACGGCAACTTCGGTGCCACCTCCGGCGTCGCGGAGATGCTGCTGCAGAGCCAGAGCGGCGACGTCCACGTCCTCCCGGCGCTGCCGAGCGCCTGGCCGGACGGCTCGGTACGCGGGCTGCGTGCCCGCGGCGACCTCACCGTCGACACGACGTGGTCGGCCGGCGCCGCGACCGAGATCGCCGTGACCGCCGGCCGGACCGGCGAGGTACGTCTGCGCAGCCCGCTCTTCACCGGCCCGTTCCGGATGGTGGACGCCACGACCGGAAAGCGGGTCGACGCAGACACCCGGGGCGAGCGGCTGACGTTCCCGGCCAAGGCCGGGCACCGCTACGTCGCCACCGCCGGAGTCCGCTTCACCATCGACGCCCCGGCGACGCTCGAAGCCGACCAGCCGCGGACCGTCGCGGTGACGGTCGACGCCGCGCAGAACCTGCCGCCGTCCGGGCTGGCGCTGGCCCTGCCGACCGGATGGAACGCCCGTCCCGCCCGGTTCGAGGTGCCGCGCCTGCGCTCCGGCGACTCCCAGGTCTACCGGTTCACCGTCACAGCGACCGGGGACGCCGCCCCCGGCAGGAACCGGATCGAGGCGCGGTTGGTCGATGACGAATGGCGGGCGTCCGGTTGGACGGCCATCGCACTGCCCGTACCGCCGCCGTGCGCCCGGCCGGACCCGGGCCGGCCGCTCGTCGCCTGGGACCCCACCAGCGGCGACACCATCGCCGACCGGTCGCCGAACGGACGCACGGCGACGGTGCAGACCGGCGCGGCGTACGTCGCCGACGGCCCGACCGGCACGGCGCTGGCCCTGGACGGCGCCCGCTACCTGCGGACCGCCCCCACCACGCTGGGTTTCCTGGAGACGGCCACGTTCGCCGCCGAGGTCAAGGTGACCACGACAGGTAGCTACCGGCGCCTGTTCGACTTCCAGCCCAGCGGAGATCCGGGTACCGACGGTGTGCTCATCGACCTCACCCCCGGCAACCAGGTGCGATTCATCGGCTCCGGCACCGGCGTCACCACCAACGCCACAGTGCCCCTCGACCGGTACGTCGACCTGGTGATCACGATGGACGACGCCGGTGCCGTAACCGTCTACCTCGACGGTCGACAGGCCGGCACGGCCAAGGTCCCGGACGGCGGCATCGTCGGCTGCGCCACCCGGGAGCTGCGGTTCGCCGCCGATCAGGGCGGCGGGCAGCGGCTCATCGGCGAGGTGGACCGGTTGGCCATCCTGCCCGAGGCGCTCCCGGCCGATGCGGTCAGCACGTGGCAGAGCCGTGCCTTCGGCTGACTCCGCCGCCCGCCGGGACGCCGGCCGCCGTTCCGGCCTGCCCTCGGTCCGACCGTTGCGTGAAGGTGGCCGAGCTGATCGAATAGCCGCGGCCGGTGCGCGTCGGGCCGGCCCGAACCCGAGAGGCGGGTGACGATGCGGATCGCGCTCTTCGTGACGTGCCTGGCGGACACGCTCTTCCCGGCCGCGGCCGAGGCGACCGTGCGGCTGCTGGAACGGCTCGGCCACCAGGTGCTCTTCCCGCCCGAGCAGACCTGCTGCGGGCAGATGCACGTCAACACCGGCTACTCGGCGCAGGCCCTGCCGCTGGTACGCCGCCACGTGCGTACCTTCGAGCCGTACGACGTGGTGGTCGCCCCGTCCGGCTCGTGCGTCGGCTCGGTACGGCACCAGCACCCCGCAGTGGCCCGCCGGGCCGGTGACGAGCGGCTCGCCGAGCGCGCCGAGGCGGTGGCCGGCCGCACCTACGAGCTGTCGGAGTTCCTGGTGGACGTGCTCGGGGTGACCGATGTGGGCGCCTACTACCCGCACCGGGTGACGTACCACCCGACGTGTCACTCGCTGCGGATGCTGCGCGTGGGGGACCGGCCACTACGCCTGCTGCGGGAGGTGCGTGGCCTCGACCTCGTCGAGCTGCCGCAGGCCGAGCAGTGTTGCGGCTTCGGCGGAACCTTCGCGGTGAAGAACGCCGACACCTCCACCGCGATGCTCGCGGACAAGCTGCGCCACGTCCTGTCGACCGGCGCCGACGTCTGCACGGCCGGTGACGCCTCCTGCCTCATGCACATCGGCGGCGGGCTGTCCCGGCTGCGCACGGGCGTGCGCACGGTGCATCTGGCGGAGATCCTCGCCGCGACCGAGCGCGACGGCACCACCGGCCGGACCGCCCGTACGGCGGTGCGGGCATGAGCCGCACCTTCCTCGGCATGCCGGCGACCGCGCCCCGCGGAGTCGGTCATCTGCGCGGCGAGGAGTCCTTCCCGGCCGCCGCCCGGCGTGGCCTCGCCGACCCGCAGCTGCGGCGCAACCTGGGACACGCCACCACCACCATCCGCGCGAAGTCCGGTGCGGTCATCGGTGAGCTGCCGGACTGGCAGGCTCTGCGCGCGGCCGGCTCGGCGATCAAGGCGGACGTGCTGGCCCGCCTGCCGGAGCTGCTCGAACAGCTCGAGGCGGCGGTCACCACGGCGGGCGGCACCGTGCACTGGGCGGCCGACGCGGTGGAGGCGAACCGGATAGTCACCGACCTGGTCGCCGCGACCGGCAGCGACCGGGTCATCAAGGTCAAGTCGATGGCGACCCAGGAGATCGGCCTCAACGAGGCGCTCGAGGCGGCCGGCATCGCGGCGGTGGAGACCGACCTCGCCGAGCTGATCGTGCAACTCGGCGAGGACCGGCCGAGCCACATCCTGGTGCCGGCGATCCACCGGAACCGGGCCGAGATCCGCGAGATCTTCCTGCGCGCCATGCCGGGCGTCGACCCGTCGCTCACCGACGACCCGCCCGCCCTCGCCGCCGCCGCGCGCCGCTTCCTGCGCGAGACGTTCCTGGCCACGCGGGTCGCCGTCTCCGGCGTCAACTTCGCCGTGGCCGAGACCGGCACCCTCGCCGTCGTCGAGTCCGAGGGCAACGGGCGGATGTGCCTCACCCTGCCCGAGACGCTGATCACCGTGATGGGCGTCGAGAAGGTCGTGCCGAAGTGGCGGGACCTGGAGGTCTTCCTGCAACTGCTGCCCCGCGCGTCCACGGGGGAGCGGATGAACCCCTACACCTCGATGTGGACCGGTGTGACGCCCGGCGACGGCCCGCAGGCGTTCCACCTGGTCCTGCTCGACAACGGACGCAGCGCCGTGCTGGCCGACGAGGTGGGCCGGCAGGCGTTGCACTGCATCCGCTGCTCCGCCTGCCTCAACGTCTGCCCGGTCTACGAACGGGCGGGTGGGCACGCGTACGGGTCGGTGTATCCGGGTCCGATCGGTGCCGTGCTGTCGCCGCAGCTCACCGGGGTGGAGGACAACGCCTCCCTGCCGTACGCCTCGACGCTCTGCGGCGCCTGCTACGACGCCTGCCCCGTGAAGATCAACATTCCGGAGCTGCTGGTGCACCTGCGTGACCAGGCACCCCATCCGAGGTCCGAGGCCGCGGCGATGACCGCCGCCGCGTACGTCATGGACCGGCCGGCGCTCTACGCGGCGGCGCAGCGGGCGGCCCGGCTCAGCCGCCTCGCCGGCCGCCGTGGTCGCGGCCTGCCGCCACCGCTGTCCGGGTGGACGATCGGCCGTGACCTGCCGCAGCCGCCACCGCGGACCTTCCGCGAATGGTGGGCGCAGCGATGAACGGCCGCGAGGAGGTCCTCGCCCGGCTGCGCGCCGCCCGCGGCGCCCAGTCGCGCGGATCGGCCGAGGTGCCACGCGACTACCGGCCGGCCGGCGCCGCCGTCGACTTCGACCTGCTGGTGGACCGGCTCACCGACTACCGGGCCACCGTGCACCGGTGCGCCGAGCCCGAGGTGCCGAGGGTCGTCGACGCCGTCCTCGCCGGCCGGCGGATCGTGATTCCGCCGGCGCTGCCCCGGCGGTGGCTGCCCGCCTCGGTCACCGCGGTCACCGACGACGACCTCACCACCGCACAGATCGCCGCCACGGACGGGGTGGTCACCGCTGCGGCCGTGGCCGTGGCCGAGACCGGCACGATCGTCCTGGACGGCGCCCCCGACCAGGGCCGCCGGGTCATCACGCTCCTGCCCGACGTGCACCTCTGCGTGGTGCGTGCCGAGCAGGTGGTCGCCGGGGTGCCGGACGCCGTGGCCCGGCTCGACCCGTGTCGCCCGTTGACCTGGATCAGCGGTCCCTCCGCCACGAGCGACATCGAACTCAACCGGGTGGAGGGAGTACACGGCCCCCGGAACCTGCACGTCGTTCTCCTGGCCCCCTGACGCGGAGCCCGCCGATCACTCGGGCGACGCGTCGCCGCCCGTCACCGTCGAGCCGGCTCGTCGGTGACAATGTCCAATTCGGCGATGCGCGCCGGGTCGGCCATCGCTTCGATGCCGATGATCCGGTCGGTGACGATGAAGGTGAGCACGATCCGGATCCGGCCAGCGACCACCACGAGTGCGCCCGGCGCGGCGTCCACGTACGCGGGGACCGCGGCCTGCGCCCGGCCGTTGAAGAATGCGGCGACAGCGGAAGTGGTGAGTGGCTGGTCCGCAGTCGTCCGTTCGGCCGCTGCCAGCGCGGCACCTGGCCCCGTTCAAGTCGATCACGCTAGTGGGCAGGAGTTTCGCGGTTCCGGCCGCAGGGCGCGGCGCGACCGGCATCATGGGCTGTCATGAGGAAGCTGCCCGCCGTAGCGGCGATACTGGCTGCCGTTCTGACGGCGGGCTGCGACGCGCCCGAGCCGGAGCCGTTCGTCCGACCGGTGACCCCGTCCGCGCAGCCCACCAGCGCCGCGCCACCGACCACGCTCACCGTGGTGGCGGCCGGTGACCTGCTGGTGCATCCCGCGCTCAGCGAGCAGGCGGCCGCCGACGCGCGACGGGCCGGGCGCGACGGGCACGACTTCACCCAGATCCTGGCCGCGGTGCGTTCCCGGGTGAGCGCCGCCGACCTGGCCATCTGTCACATGGAGACACCGCTCGCCGAACCGGGCGGCCCCTTCGCCGGCTGGCCGAACTTCAGCGTCCCGCCGCAGTTGGCCGACGCCGCCGCCTGGGCCGGCTTCGACACCTGTTCCACCGCCTCCAACCACTCGCTCGACACCGGGGTCGAGGGCATCGACCGTACGCTCGACAACCTGGACCGGGTGGGTCTGCGGCACACCGGCACGGCCCGTACCGAGGCGGAGGCCCGCCGGCCCACCGTGCTGGACGTCAAGGGCGTCAAGGTCGGGCATCTGTCGTACACGTTGAGCTTCAACGACATCCCGCTCCCGGCGGGCCGGCCGTGGGCGGCCAACCTGATCGACGCCGCCGCCATCCGGGCGGAGGCCCGGCGGGCCCGGGAGGCCGGCGCGGAGATCGTCATCCTGTCGATGCACTGGGGCACCGAGTACCAGCACGAGCCGACCGCCGACCAGGTGGACCTGGCCCACGATCTGCTGGCCTCGCCCGACATCGATCTGATCGTCGGTCACCACGTGCACGTGGTGCAGCCGTTCGAGAAGGTGGGCGACAAGTGGGTCGCCTACGGCATGGGAAACCTCATCACGCGGTTCGCCGACGGCTCGGAGGAGCGTTCGCAGGACGCGGTCGTACCGGAGTTTACCTTCACCCGTACGGCCGGGGGGCGCTGGACGGTCACCGGGGTGGACGTGTTGCCGACCTGGATGGAGTACCGGCCGTTGGCGCGGGTGGTCGACGTGACCGCGGCCGCGGCCGACCCCGGGTCGCCGGCCTTGCTTCGCGCCCGCTACACCGCCGTCCTCCGGCGGATCGCCGGGCTGGTGGATCAGCGGGGCGCGATCGAGGCGGGGTTGCGGATGCCGCACTGAGCGGCGCGACGCCGCGGTCGCCGGCGGCGTCGAGCTCTACCTGCGGCGGGGTTACGCGGGCCCGGGAACGGCGGTGTCGACGAGGCTCAGGTGTCGCTCGACGGCGGCGGTCGTGCGGTCGATGTCTCCCGTGGCGAGCAGGTCCAGCAGGACGCCGCGGAGAACCGCCAGCGTGAGGGTGGGTTCGGCGCCGGCGCCACCCGTGTGTTCGTGGTTCGGCGGACCGGCGAGGAGGGTGAGCCAGTCGTCGACGGTCTGGCGGGCGAAGCCCGCCCATGGGCCGCGCGGGTCGACGAGGGACCGTGCGTACGCCTCCAGCCAGAGGGTCAGCAGTGGACGGTGCGCCGGAGCGACCAACCACCGCCAGGTGGCCCGCACGACGGTGGTCGGATCACCGCCCGCCGGATCTGACCGCACCTGGTCGAGCAACGCCAGTTCCTCGCGGCGGGCTCGTGCGAGCAGGTCCCGGATCAGGCCGTCCTTGGAGCCGAACAGGAACAGCAGCACGCGTGGGCTGGATCCGATGGCGGTGGCCAGGGGGCGTAGCGACAGATCGGCCAGGCCGCACCGCAGGACGTACTGATAGGCGCTCTCGAGTAGTTCCTCCCGGCGTGCGGACGGGGCTCGTGTCGTGTCGCTCATGGCGTTACTCTGCCACTGAAACAGTCGTTTCAGTTGCCTTGGGGGTCGTGATGAACGAGCGATTCGGGATTCGTCCGTTGGGTCGACCCGGTGATCTCGGCTGGGTGGTGATGGCGCACGGCGAGCTGTACGCGGCCGAGTTCGGCTGGGATGCGACCTTCGAGGCGTTGGTGAGCCGGATCGTCGCCGACTACGCCACCGATCGCGACCCACGACGGGAGGCGGCGTGGATCGCCGAGCTGGACGGGCGCCGGGTCGGGTGCGTCTTGTGCGTCGCGGCCGACCAGACCACCGCGCAACTGAGGATTCTCCTCGTGCACCCATCCGCCCGCGGACACGGCCTCGGCGGCCGGTTGGTCGACGAGTGCGTGACGTTCGCCCGCCGGAGCGGATACACGCGCCTGACGTTGTGGACGAACGATCCGCTGGTCGCCGCCCGGCGCGTGTACCTGTCACGGGGCTTCACCCTCGCCGAGCAGGAACGGCATCACAGCTTCGGTGTGGATCTCGTCGGCCAGGTCTACGAGCTCGACCTGCGCGCCGGCGCCGAGGCGCTGCGCCGCAGCGGTCGTCGGCTGGACCCGACGCGGGCCGGCGATGAACGGCAGGACAGGACCTAGGTGCGCTCGGGCTCGACGGCCTGCTCCCAGAGCGACTTCATCTCGTCGAACGCCTGCTCCATCAGCTGCACCATGGCTCGGCGGGCGCGCTCGCCGTCGTGCCGCTGGATGGCCTGGGCGACCTCCGCGTGCAGTTGGAGGGCCTGCTCGTGCGGGTGGTGCGGCATGAGGTGGTGCTTGTGCCGGCCGGTGAGCACCTCCGCGATCAGGTCCTGCAACCGCAGGAACATCTCGTTGCCGGAGGCGTGCAGCACCCGGCGGTGGAACTCGATGTCCAAACTCAGGAAGCGCTCCTCGTCGCCGGCCTTACCCGCGGCCCACATCTTCGCGGCCAGCCCGATGAGGTCGCTGGCCTCCTCGTGACTCGCCCGGGTGGCGGCCAGCAGGGCGGCGTGCGGTTCGACGGCGGTGCGCAGCTCGGTGATCGACCTGAGCTGGGCCATCCGGCCGGCCGAGGCGAGCCGCCACCGGATGACCTGCGGGTCGAAGACGTTCCAGGAGCTGGCCGGACGGATCAGTACGCCCACCCGGCGGCGTGTCTCGATGAATCCCATCGAGGCCAGCACGCGCAGCACCTCGCGGATGACCGAACGCGACACGGCGTACCGGTCGACCAGCTCGTCGATGTTGAGAACCGATCCGGGTGTCAGTTCGCCGCCGCAGATGACGGTGCCGAGGTGTTCGAGGACGCGCGCGTGCAGTCCGGTCTCGGCAGGGGCGGCGCTTACGGGGGCCCCTGAGGCGGACGCTTCCACGCCACTGATCATATCAGTTAGATCAACACCTTGAATAAGTCTGCTTTTTGCGCCTAGCATCCCGACGTTAAGCAGATGTAAAGAGCGAGGTAGCGCCTCGTCGAGGCGATGGCCGCGACAGAAGGAGAGACAAGCGTGCGACGTAGATCGATACTCGGCACTTCTCTGGCCGTGGTCGTCGCGATGGGAGTGGCCGCCTGCGGCGGCGGGGACAGCGGCGAAGGCTCCGACACGCTGCGGATCACCCTGGTGAATCACGTGTGGACGGAGAACCTCAAGCAGGCCCTGCCGGAGTTCGAGAAGCAGTCCGGTCTCAAGGTGGAGGTCACCCAGCTCGGCGAGGATCAGCTCTCCGACCAGTACAACGTCAAGCTGAACGCCGGCTCCAGCGACATCGACGTGATGATGTACCGGCCCCTTCAGGAGGGGAAGCTGTTCGCCAAGAACAAGTACCTCGCCGACCTGACCGACCGGACCAAGTCGGACTCCGCCTTCGAGTTCGGCGACTTCCAGCCCGCGCCGGTGCAGGCCACCACCTACGAGGACAAGGTGGTCGGCGTACCGATCATCACCGAGCAGGAGGTCCTCTACTACCGCAAGGACCTGCTGGAGAAGTCCGGCTTCACCGCCCCGCCGAAGACCCTCGACGAACTCAAGGCGCAGGCGACGAAGGTGGAGGCCGACAACCCGGGCGTGGCCGGCTTCGTGGCCCGCACCGGCAAGGCGGCCGCCGTCACCCAGTTCTCCAGCTTCCTCTACAGCTTCGGCGGTGACTTCGTCGACGCCGGTGGCAAGGCCTCGGTCAACTCGGAGCAGGCCAAGCAGGCGTACGCCTACTACGGCGGGATGCTCAAGGACCACGGCCCGGAGAACATCAGCACCGACATGAGCTGGTCCGAGGCGATGGCCATCTTCACCCAGGGCAAGGCCGCCTTCTACACCGAGGCCAACTCCCTCTACAAGAACGCCACCGACCCGGCCAAGTCGAAGGTCGCCGACACCGTCGGCTTCGCGGCCTTCCCGGCCGGCCCGGCCGGTTCGAAGCCGTACAACATCCCCTCGTGGGCGCTCGGGGTCAACGGCACCTCGGAGAACAAGGACAACGCCTGGAAGTTCATCCAGTGGGCGGCGGGCAAGGAGCAGTCCCTGGTGCAGCAGAAGGCGGGTGTTCCCGGCGCCCGGGCCTCGGTGTGGGCCAACCCGGAGGCCACCTCGACCTACCCGAAGGACCTCGCCGAGGCCACCACGGTCAGCACCGCCAACGGCGTCGGCCACGACCGCCCGCTGGTCGTGAAGGTCGCCGAGGCGCGCGAGATCGTCGGCCAGCCGATCGTCGACGCGATCACCGGCAAGGACTCGGCCGCCTCCGCGGACGCGGCGAACGAGGCGTTCCAGAAGTTCCTCGACGACGAGGCGAAGTAGCCCGACCGTGACGGTGGCGGGGCGCCGACGTGCTCCGCCACCGTACCGGTCACGCCCCTGCGAACCGGAGACCCCGATGTCCACCGTCACCACCCCCGACACCAGATCACCCGAGGCCCGCCCGGCGCTTCCGGACGGGTCGGCCTGGTCGCGCTGGGCCAACGCACACCGCAAGTGGCTCTTCGCGGCACCCGCGATGGCGTTCGTCGCCGTGCTGATCGTCTTCCCGGTGGCCTGGACCGGGTACCTCAGCCTGACCGACGCCGAGGGCTCGGTACGCGCCGAGAGCGAGTTCATCGGCTTCCAGAACTACCTCGACGTGCTCGCCGACACCGACCGCTTCTGGCCGGCCGTCTGGCGTACCGTCGCCTTCACCGGCGTCGTGCTGCTCTTCGAGATCGTCCTCGGCATGGCGATCGCCCTGCTGCTGTGGCGCCCGTTCCGCGGCGAGCGGTGGGTACGCGTGGCGATCCTGCTGCCGCTGGTGGCCACGCCGGTGGCCGTCGGCATGATGTGGCGTCTGATCTTCGACCCCAACATCGGAATGGCCAACCAGGTGCTCGGTTGGGTCGGCATCGGCCCCCAGCCCTGGCTCTCCGGCCAGCACTCGGCGTTGCCGACGACGATGTTCATCGACGTCTGGCAGTGGACCCCGATGGTCGTGCTGATCCTGCTGGCCGGGCTCACCTCGCTCTCCGACGAGCCCCAGGAGGCGGCGCTGATCGACGGCGCCAGCACCTGGCAGCGGTTCCGGCACGTCACCCTGCCGCTGCTCATGCCGACCGTGGTCGTGGCGATCCTGCTGCGCGGCATCGACGCGCTGAAGACCTTCGACATCCTCTACGCCACGAAGGGCCGCGGCGGCGGGTCCTTCCACGAGGTGGAGACCCTGAACGTGTACGCCTACGGGCTCAGCTTCGACTACAACGACTACGGCGTCTCGTCGACCGTCCTCATCATCTTCTTCCTGATCATCATCGGCGTGATGTGGGCGCTGACCTACCGCAAGAAGGGGCTGCAGCGATGAGACCGAGCCGGTCGTTCCGCATCTTCCGGGCGGTGGCCCTCGCCGTCGTGGTGATCGGTCTGCTGGCGCCGCTGCTCTGGATGATCACGGCGTCGCTGAAGACCAACGTCGACATCTACGACACCGGCAAGGCGTTCGCCTTCTCGCCCACCCTGGACAACTACGCCAACGTCCTCCAGCGGGCGAACTACGTCCAGTTCATCGGCAACAGCCTGTGGGTCGCGTTCGCCGCGACCGTGCTGTCGCTCATCCTCGGTGTGCCCGCGGCGTACTCGATGAGCCGGTTCAACATGCGCCGCTCGGCGTTGGTGGTGCTCATGGCCCGGGTGATTCCGGGCGTCTCGCTCCTGGTGCCCTGGTACTACGTCTTCTCGAACCTGCGGATGGTCGGCGGGTTCAGCGTGCTGATCCTGAGCCACATGTTCGTGTCGCTGCCGCTGATCGTCTACATCATGATGGGCTACTTCGACGGGCTGCCCACCGAGCTGGAAGAGGCCGCCCTCGTCGACGGGCTGACCCACATCGGCGCGTTCCGGCGGATCACCATGCCGCTCTCGGTGCCGGGCATCGCCACCGCGGGCATCCTCTCGTTCATCTTCTCCTGGAACAACTTCATGTTCGCCCTCGTGCTCTCCGGCGCGGACACGAAGACGCTCCCGGTGGCGATCTTCGACTTCGTCGGTTACGCCAGCATCGACTGGGGTGGTCTGATGGCCGCGGCCACGGTCGTCACCCTGCCGATCATGGTGATCGCGCTGTTCGTGCAGAAGTACGTCGTCTCCGGCCTGACCGCCGGCGCCACGAAGGGTTGAGCACGTCATGACGACGATCGCACGGGTGGAGACCTTCCTCGTCGCGCCGCGCTGGCTCTTCGTCCGGGTGGAGACCGACTCCGGCGTCGTGGGCTGGGGCGAGGCGACCTGCGAGGGCCGGTCGGAGACCGTCCGCACCGCCGTCGAGCAGCTCAGCGAGCTGCTGATCGGCCGGGACGCGCTGCGGATCGAGGACCACTGGCAGGTGCTCACCAAGGCGTCCTTCTACCGGGGCGGGCCGATTCTGGCCAGCGCCGTCGCCGGCCTCGACCAGGCGCTGTGGGACATCGCCGGCAAGCACTTCGGCGCGCCCGTGCACCAACTGCTCGGCGGTCCGGTCCGGGACCGGATCCGGGTCTACGGCTGGGTCGGCGGTGACGAGCCCGCCGAGGTGCGCGACCAGATCGCCGCGGCCGTCGCCTCGGGCCTGACGGCGGTGAAGATGAACGCGTCCGGGCGGATGAGTTCGGTCGCCTCGGTCGCCGAACTCGACGGTGTGGTGCGGCGGGTCGCCGCCGCCCGCGAGGTGCTCGGTGAGGAGCGGGACGTCGCGGTCGACTTCCACGGCCGGTTCACCCTCGCCAACGCGCGCCGGGTCGCGCCGCTGCTCGAGCCGTACCGGCCGTTCTTCCTCGAGGAGCCGGTGGTCCCGGAGAACTCGCACCTGATCGGCGAGTTCGTCCGCTCCACCAGCACGCCGGTCTCGACGGGGGAGCGGCTCTACAACCGGCAGGAGTTCCTGCCGGTGCTCCAGGCCGGCATCGCGGTCGCGCAGCCGGACCTCTCGCACGCGGGCGGCATCACCGAGGTCCGCAAGATCGCCGCGCTGGCCGAGGTGTACGACGTGCAGCTCGCGCCGCACTGCCCACTCGGCCCGATCGCGCTCGCCGCGTGCCTGCAGGTCGGTTTCGCCACGACCAACTACCTGATCCAGGAGCAGAGCATCGGCATCCACTACAACCTCGGCGCCGACGTGCTCGACTACTGCGTCGACAAGACCCCGCTGACGTTCGTCGACGGGTACGTCGAGCGGCTGCGGGCACCCGGCCTCGGCATCGAGATCGACGAACACGCGGTGCGTACCGCCGACAAGCGCGGGCACGCCTGGCGCAGCCCGACCTGGCGGCACCTCGACGGCTCCTACGCGGAATGGTGACTGACATGACGCTCAACCTCACTGCCGAACTCGCCGCGGCCCGCATCCTCGCGGTCATCCGCGGCAAGTCGAGCTCCGGCGCGATCGCCGCCGGCACCGCACTGCTGGAGGAGGGCGTACGGGTCGTCGAGGTCGCTCTCACGACGCCGGACGCCGCCCGCGCCATCGCGGCCCTGCGCGCGATCGCACCCGCCGGGACCCTGGTCGGCGCGGGTACCGTGCTCACCGCCGCCGACGTGGCCGACGTGGCCGCCGCCGGTGCCCAGTTCGTCGTCACACCGGCCGTCGTCGACTCGATCGCCGCAGCCGCCCGCCGCGACCTCCCGGTCGCCGCCGGGGCGTTCACACCGACCGAGGCGTACACGGCCATGCGGATGGGCGCGTCGGCGGTCAAGCTCTTCCCGGCCTCGGTGGGGGGCCCGGCGTACCTCAAGGCGGTGCGCGACCCGTTCCCGGACATCCCGTTCGTCGCGGTCGGCGGGGTCGGCCTCGACGACGTGCCCGGCTACCTGTCGGTCGGCGCCATCGCGGTCGGCGTCGGCGGGCCGCTGGTCGGCGACGCCGCGTCCGGCGGCGACCTGGTCGCGCTGCGCGAGCGGGCCCGCACCTACCTCACTGCTGTCAAGGGAGCGCACGCATGACCCCCGACCTGCTCACCTTCGGCGAGGCCATGGTGTCGATGCGGTCCACCGGTCCGCTGGCCACCGGCACGCCGCTCAGCATGCACCTGGCCGGCGCCGAGTCCAACGTGGCCATCGGGGTGGCCCGGCTGGGTCACCGGGCCGCCTGGGTCGGGCGGGTGAGCACCGACGAGTTCGGTGAGTACGTCCTGCGGCAGCTGCGCGCCGAGGGCGTCGGCGTCGACGGGGTCGCCCGGGACGCCGAGCGGCAGACCGGTCTGATGTTCCTGGAGCAGCGCTCCGCCGACCTGACCCGGGTGCAGTACTACCGCGCCGGATCGGCCGGCTCGGCGCTGCGCGTCGACGACCTGCGGGCCCCGCTCGCCGCCGGGGCGCGGATGCTGCACCTGACCGGGATCACCCCGGCCCTCTCCGACACCGCGCGGGAGGCGACCTGCTGGGCGGCCGAGACGGCCCACGCGGCGGGGATTCCGATCTGCCTCGACGTGAACTACCGCGCCCGGCTCTGGTCCCGTGCGGCCGCGCGGGAGGTGCTCACGCCGCTGGCGGCCTACGCCACGACCGTCATCGCCTCCGCGGACGAGCTGGACCTCGTCGGCGACCCGGGGGCCGACGAGCCCGCCGTGGCGGCCGAGCTGCTGCGGCGCGGCGTGGAGACCGTGCTGGTCAAGCTCGGCGCCGACGGGGCCCGGGCGTACACAGTCGACGGAGTCGAGGAGGTCGGAGTGGTGAGCGTGACCGCCGTCGACACGGTGGGCGCCGGAGACGCCTTCACCGCCGGATACCTCTCGGGTTGGTTCGACGGCCTGGATCTGACCGGCCGGCTGCGTCGCGCGGCCACCCTGGGCGCCTTCGCGGTCTCCACCCGGGGCGACTGCGAAGGTCTCCCGCGCCGGGCCGAACTCGCTCTCCTCGACGGCCACGAGGCGGGCAGCGTTCTGCGCTGACCGTCGTACCACCGGAAGAAAGGCACCCCTCGTGAAGATCGTTGCAGCCGATGTCATCGTCACCAGCCCCGACCGGAACTTCCTCACCCTCAAGATCACAACTGACGAGGGGTTGACCGGCCTCGGCGACGGCACCCTCAACGGCCGGGAGCTGAGCGTGGCGTCGTACCTGCGCGACCACGTCGTCCCGCTGCTGATCGGACGCGACCCGCACCGCATCGAGGACACCTGGCAGTTCCTGTACCGCTCCGCCTACTGGCGGCGGGGGCCGGTCACCATGGCGGCGATCGCCGCCGTGGACGTGGCCCTGTGGGACATCAAGGCCAAGGCCGCCGGCATGCCGCTCTACCAGCTGCTGGGCGGGGCCTCCCGCACCGGCATCATGGCGTACGGCCACGCCTCCGGGCGGGACCTGCCGGAGCTGTTCGACTCGATCCGCCGCCACCTGGACGAGGGTTTCAAGTCGATCCGCGTGCAGACCTCCGTGCCCGGCATCAACGCCGTCTACGGGGTGGCCACCCAGCCCAGCGTGGACGGCAAGCGGTACGACTACGAGCCGGCGCAGCGCACCCCGTTGCCCGCCGAGGAGGACTGGGACACCCGCGCCTACCTGCGCCACCTCCCCGACGTCTTCGAGGCGGTACGCAACGAGTTCGGCCCGGAGCTGCCGCTGTTGCACGACGGGCACCACCGGATGACCCCGATCCAGGCCGCGAAGCTCGGCAAGGCGCTCGAACCGTACGACCTGTTCTGGCTGGAGGACTGCACGCCGGCGGAGAACCAGGAGGCGTTGCGGCTGGTCCGCCGGCACACCACCACGCCGCTCGCCATCGGCGAGGTCTTCAACACCGTGTGGGACTACCAGACACTCATCCGCGAACAGCTGATCGACTACGTCCGCTCGGCGGTCACCCACACCGGCGGCATCACCGCCATGCGCAAACTGCTCGACTACGCGGCCCAGTACCAGATCAAGAGCGGCATCCACGGCCCCACCGACATCTCCCCGGTGGGGATGGCCGCCGCCCTGCACCTGGACCTGGCGATCCACAACTTCGGCATCCAGGAGTACATGCGGCACGGGCCACTCACCGACGAGGTGTTCCAGCAGTCGTTCACGTTCACCGACGGCTACCTGCACCCGGGGGAGCAGCCGGGGCTCGGCGTCGAGCTCGACGAGGCGGCCGCCGCGAAGTTCCCGTACGTGCCGGCGTACCTGCCGTTCAACCGGCTCAAGGACGGAACCGTCCATGACTGGTGACCGGCGGCCCACCCGGCACGTCGTGGTCATGGGTGTCTCCGGCGCCGGCAAGACCACCGTGGCTCGGGGGATCAGCGAGGCGACCGGTCTGCTCTTCGCCGAGGCCGACGAGTTCCACCCGGCGGAGAACGTGGCGCGGATGCGGGCCGGTGTACCCCTGGACGACGCGGCTCGCCTGCCCTGGCTGCGTGAACTCGCCGGCTGGATGGCCGCGCGGGCGGCGGAGGGACGCTCGACGGTGCTGGCCTGCTCGGCGCTGCGGCGGTCGTACCGGGACGTGCTGCGCCATGGTCCGCCCGGAGTGGACTTCGTGCACCTGGACGGGCCGGCCGAGGTCATTGGGGATCGGATGGCCCGCCGGACGGGGCACTTCATGCCGGCCAGCCTGCTCGAGTCTCAGCTCGCCACCCTCGAGCCGGCCGAGCCGGACGAGTCGGTGCTCGTGCTCGACGTCTCGCTCAGCCCGGAGCAGCTCGTGGCGGCGGCGGTCGACGTCCTCGATCTGCCCACCGTGACCCCGGTGGGGGAGCGGTAGCCCGTTCGGGCCGGCCTGCCCGCCGTGCACCTGATGGTGTGCGGCGGGCAGAACATAGGGAAACTCCCGATTCCTCGGCACCGCCGTCGCCGTAGCGTCGTCGCATGACCCGACGATCCGGCGTGCGGAAGCTTGGTTCGATCGTCCTCATCGTCGTGATACTGCTGGCGGCGGGCGCGTGCAAGGGCGGCTCGCCGACCGGCCCGGGCAACGAGGACCCGTGGAGCGAAGCGGCGCTGCGGTACGGGCCCGCACCGGTGGCGAATCCGGACGTGACGTTCCAACCCGACGTGGTGATCGTGGGCGGCGGTGGCCGGTCGATCAGGTCGGTCACCGCGGACGGGCTCACCTGGCGCATCGATGGCGACGCCGAGCACGCCGACGACGTGGCCGTCGGCAAGGTCATGTTCGTGACCGGCCGCAGCGTCGGCCGGGTGCTGCACCTGGAGCGCGACGGCGCCGACCTGCTCGTCACGCTGGGACCGGTGACGCTGACCGAGGTGATCCGGGACGGCACCTTCGTCAAGAAGGGGCTGCGGCTCACCGACCCTGTCCTGTACCAGGCCGGGGATCCGTTCTGGGCGAACACCGACGAGACCGGGGCCGTGGCCCCGTCACCGACCGGCCGGTTCGGCCGGAGCGTGCCGCTGCGCGGGGCGCCCGCGGTCCCGCCGCCCGGACGACCCGTGCAGCCCCCACCGACGCGCGAGCGGGAGGCCCAGACCGTCGCCGCCAACTTCTCCAACGGAGTGAGCTTCAACGACGGCGCGGAGGTCAGCTTCCACTACGACCGCGGCGGCCTGAAGCTGAGCGGGCGGGCGGCCCTCACCTTCAAGTCGCCCGATGCGAACTTCCACCTCAACATCCGCGGCGGCCGGGTGACCCGTGCCGAGCTGGAGGTGACCGGCGGGTTCGGCATCCGGGTGGCCTTCGAGGCCGGGATCCAGGGCGGGCAGAACATCAAGGCGGTCCTGCCGATCCCCGTCGAGGCGGCCTTCCCGATCGGCACCGTCGTCGGCGTGCCCCTCATGTTCACCATCAGCCAGACGTTGAAGGTCACGACGGCGTTCGGTGCCAAGGCCGGGACGATCAAGGGCTCAGGCGAGTTCTCTCTCGCGGGATCGCTCGGTTACGGCTACGCCAACAACGCGTTCGGCCCGCGCGTCAGCACGAACGTGCAACGCAAGAGCAGCCTCATCGACTCACTCACCGGAGTCCCCGTCGGCGTCATGGGGCTGCTCATCGAGCATCGGGTCAAGTTCGACGTCGGATTCAACGCCTTCGTCTTCAAGGCCGGTGTCTTCTTCGAGGTCCGCACCGCGTACGGCACCACGCTCGGGTCGGCCCTGGGCGCGGTCGGCACCCTCGGCTCCCACTTCGTGGAGTGCCGGGGCGTCGGGCTCGGAGTGTGGGCCAGCTACGGCGTCGGGTACAGCATCCTCCAGCCGGTGGTCGACCTCGTCAACAAGTTCCTGAACCTGATCAAGGTGAAACCCATCGACGGCGAGAGACGGCTCGGGCCGCCGCCGTACAAGATCTGGAGCAAGGAGGAGATCACGCCGCCGGGCACCAAGATCTGCGGTACCCCGCAGGCCTCGGTCGACTGACCCCTGCCGGACAGGTCCGATCTCCAGCGCCGCGTGTGAGGTGAGGCACCTTCGGCCCGTCCGGGAATGAGATCAGCCGCCGACGGTTTGCTGGCAGGTGTGATTGCTGCACGTAGACCCGCACACGTCCGTCAGAGACCCATGGGGGCGCAGGCATGACGCCGGCCCCCACCGAAGTTCCCGCCGTCCAGACCTCCGGCGACCTGATGAGCACCGCGCGCCGGCTGCGACTGGTCCTGGTGCTCGGCTCGCTGACCGCGATCGGTCCGCTCACCATCGACATGTACCTGCCGGCGCTCCCGGAGATCGCCGCTGACCTGCACACCACGTCCGCGGCCGTGCAGCTGACCCTGACCGGGACGCTCGCGGGGCTCGCCGTCGGCCAGTTGCTGATCGGCCCGCTCTCCGACGCGGTCGGGCGGCGGGTGCCGCTGCTCGCCGGGGTCGCCCTGCACATCGTGGCGTCGGTGCTGTGCGTTCTCGCCCCGAGCATCGCCGTGGTCGGCGTGCTACGGGTGCTGCAGGGGCTGGGCGTGGCGGCCGCGTCGGTGGTGGCGATGGCCGTGGTCCGCGACCTGTTCGACGGTGCCGCCTTCGCTCGGCTCTTCTCCCGGCTCATGCTGGTCGTCGGCGTGGCGCCGGTGCTCGCCCCGACCCTGGGCAGCGGGCTGCTGCGCTGGTCGGACTGGCGCGGTGTGTTCATCGCCCTCGCGGCGTTCGGCATCATCCTGATCACGGTGGCGGCGTTCGGACTCCCGGAGACCCTGCCGCCCGCGCTGCGCCGTCGCGGTGGTGTCGTCGCGACCGCCCGGGTCTACGGCTCCCTGCTGCGTGACCGCGTGTTCGTCGGCCTGATCCTGGTCACCGGCCTGGCCATGGCGGCGCTGTTCGCGTACGTGTCCGGGTCGTCGTTCGTCTTCCAGGAGCAGTACGGGCTGGACGAGCAGCAGTTCGGGATCGCGTTCGGGGCGGGTGCCATCGGCCTGATCGCGGCCACCCAGCTGAACGTCCGGCTGCTCAGCCGGTACTCGCCGCAGCGGATCCTGATCGCCGCACTGGGGTTGGGCACCGTGGCCGGCCTCGTGCTGACGACCTTCGCCGTGACCGGTGTCGGCGGGCTGCCGACCGTGCTGGCGTCGCTGTGGGTGGTCCTGTTCGCGGCGGGCCTGGCCATGCCGAACGCGCCCGCGCTCGCCCTGTCCCGGCACGGTGAGGCGGCCGGCACGGCCGCGGCGATGCTCGGTGCGGTGCAGTTCGGCGTGGGCGCGCTGGCCGCGCCGCTGGTCGGCATGCTCGGCACGGGGGTCGTGGCGATGGCCGTGGTCGTGGCCGGCGGCATGATCGCCGCAGTCGCCGTGCTGTTCGTGGTCGTGCGCCCGGCGCGGCTCGGGGACGTCGCGGCGTCGGCGGTGACCGTGGTGGCGCACTGACCGTACGGCTGTCTGCCGAGCGAATGTCGATCCGAGCGGCCGGCGGGGCGGAAGCCTCGCCGGCCGTCGCGTTCTCTGGTGCGCCCGGTCACCCGCCGCGCCCGCCGACGCTCTCGGCTCCTGGCGGGCCGAGGTGCCCGTTCGTGCCCTCGGAGCGAGGACGGGCAACATCCGGGCAGCCATCCTGCCCAAACGGGCGCACCATTTGTCGGCCTTCGGCTGTCTCGTTGGTGTTGGTGCGCCCGACCGCTCGCCGCAAACGGGCAGGAATCCTCCGGATTTTGCCCGCTCCGATAGGCGTCACATCCGCGTCACGGTGTTAAAAATTAGCAACCGATTGGCGGGAGGTGAGCGATGAACTCGATGGAACGCCGGCAGCACATTCTCGCTCTCGCCCGCGACCAGGGTGCGGTCGACGTGCAGAAACTCGCCGCCGACCTGGCCGTGTCGCCGGAGACGGTCCGGCGCGACCTGCACCGGCTCGAACAGCAGGGGCTGGTGCGGCGTACCCACGGCGGCGCCTATCCGGTGGAGACCGCCCGGTTCGAGACGACCCTCGACACGCGGACCACCCGACTGGTGACGGAGAAGCGCCGAATCGCCACAGCGGCGGCGCAGCTGCTCGGCGACGCCGAGTCGGTCTTCATCGACGAGGGATACACACCCCGGCTGATCGCTGAGGCGCTGCCGGCCGAGCGGGCGCTCACCGTGGTCACCGCCTCGCTGGACACCGCGGCGATCCTCGCCGATTCGCCCGCCACCACGGTCCTGCTGCTGGGCGGCCGGGTCCGGGGCCGGACCCGGGCGACAGTCGATCATTGGGCGGTCGACATGCTCGCCGGTTTCGTGATCGACCTGGCCTTCGTCGGCGCGAACGGGATCTCCCGGGAGCACGGCCTCACCACCCCCGACCCGGCCGTCGCCGCCGTGAAGGCGCAAGTGATCAGCGTGTCCCGCCGCGTCGTCTTCGCCGGCGTACACACCAAGTTCGGTGCCAGCAGCTTCTGCCGCTTCGCGGACGTCGCCGACGTCGACGCCGTCGTCACGGACGTCGGCCTGCCGGCGTCCGAGGCACACCGCTACTCGCTGCTCGGCCCGGTGGTTCAGCGCGTCTGACTCACCGGACCGGCCATCCCCCTCACCACCACCGAAACGGATCCTGGAGGTTCGCTGTGCCCAGAAGATGGTCTCCGCACCGCTTGCGACCCGCACTGGCCCTGGCCGTCGTGGCCGTCCTCACCGCCACGGGCTGCTCCGGGGCCGGCGGCGGATCCTCCGACGACGGCGACGGCAAGAGCATCACCGTGCTCATGGTGGGCAACCCGCAGATGGAGGACCTCGCCAAGGTCACCGCTGACAACTTCACCAAGGAGACCGGCATCGAGGTCCGGTTCACGATCCTGCCGGAGAACGAGCTGCGCGACAAGGTCACCCAGGACGTGGCCACCCAGGGCGGCCAGTACGACGTGGCGACTATCGGCGCGTACGAGGCCCCGATCTGGTCGAAGAACGGCTGGCTGCACGAACTGACCTCGTACGCCGACGCCGACGCCGGCTACGACCGGGCCGACCTGCTCCAGCCGATGGTCACCTCGCTCTCCGGTGAGGACGGCAAGCTCTACGCCGCGCCGTTCTACGGAGAGTCGTCGTTCCTCATGTACAACAAGGAACTCTTCGCCGCCAAGGGCCTGACCATGCCGGAGCGGCCGACCTGGCAGCAGGTGGCGCAGTTCGCCGCGCAGTTGGACGACGAGAAGGCCGGGGTCTCCGGCATCTGCCTGCGCGGGCTGCCCGGTTGGGGAGAACTGTTCGCCCCGCTCACCACTGTCGTGAACACGTTCGGTGGCACCTGGTTCGAGAAGGACTGGACGCCGAAGGTCGACGCGCCCGAATTCGTCGAGGCCACGAAGTTCTACGTGGACCTGGTCCGCGAGCACGGTGCACCCGGGGCGCCGCAGGCCGGCTTCACCGAGTGCCTGAACACCTTCGGTCAGGGCAAGGCGGCGATGTGGTACGACGCCACGTCGGCGGCCGGCACCCTCGAGGACGCCTCGGCCAGCACGGTGGCCGGCAAGGTCGGCTACGCGTACGCGCCGGTCAACAAGACGAAGTCGTCCGGCTGGCTGTGGGCGTGGGCGCTGGCGATGCCCAAGACGACCAAGCACCCCGACGCCGCCTGGAAGTTCATCTCCTGGGCCACCGGCAAGGAGTACGAGCGGATGATCGGCTCCTCGCTCGGTTGGTCCCGGGTCCCGGCCGGTAAGCGGCAGTCCACCTATGCCATCCCGGAGTACCGGGAGTCCGCCGCGGCGTTCGCGGACCTGACGCTCAAGTCGATCCAGGAGGCCGACCCGAAGAACCCGGGTGTGCAACCGCGACCCGCACTCGGGGTGCAGTTCGTCGGCATCCCCGAGTTCGCCGACCTGGGCACCAAGGTGTCGCAGGAGGTCTCCGCGGCGATCGCGGGCGGCACCACGGTGGAGAAGGCACTCGCCGACGGCCAGAAGCTGGCCGAGGAAGTCGCCCGGGAGAACCGGTAGCCACGGCCGGGAGCGGCCGCCCGCCGCGGCCGCTCCCCGCCCGACCCGAGGTGAACCGATGACACAGACAGTTGCCACCGGCGCGGGCCTGACGCCCCGTGCCCCGGTCGCGGCGTCAGCCCGACGGCGCGCCGCCGACAGGTGGTCCCGCCGCGCGCCGTTGCTGCCCGCCCTGCTCTTCGCGATCGTCGTGACCCAGATTCCGTTCCTGGTCACCATCTACTTGTCCACACTCGACTGGAACGCGTTGCGTCCCGGTGAGCGCAGCTTCATCGGTCTCGCCAACTACGCCGAGGTGCTCACCGACTCCCGGCTGCGAGCGGCCCTGACCAACACGGTGGTGCTCACCGCCGGAGCGGTCGTCGCGTCGGTGCTGCTCGGGCTCGGGGTCGCGATCCTGCTCGACCGGAGGTTCCCCGGCCGGGGGATCGTCCGGACCCTGCTCATCACCCCGTTCCTCGTGATGCCGATGGCCGCGGCCCTGCTGTGGAAGCACGCCATCTACAACCCCGCGTACGGCCTGATCAACGGCGTGCTCGGCGGCAGCACCGACTGGGTCTCGCAGTACCCGATGCTCTCCGTCGTCGCCACCCTGGTCTGGCAGTGGACCCCGTTCATGATGCTGATCATCCTCGCCGGGTTGCAGAGCCAGTCGACGGAGATTCTCGAAGCGGCCCGGGTCGACGGCGCCGGAGGCTGGCAGATCTTCACCCGGATCACGCTGCCCCACCTGCGCCCGTACCTGGAACTCGGCGCCCTGCTCGGCTCGATCTACCTGGTGCAGACCTTCGACGCGGTCTTCACCATCACGCAGGGTGGCCCGGGCACCGCCACCACCAACCTGCCGTACGAGATCTACCTGACCACGTTCCGCAAGTTCGAGTACGGCGAGGCGGCCGCCGCAGGTGTCGTGGTGGTGATCGGCACGATCGTCGTCGCCACCTTCGCGCTGCGGGTCATCTCCAGCCTGTTCCGGATGGAGGACGCCCGATGACCGCCGTACGCCCCGGCCCGACCGCCGTCCCGCCCGCCACGTCCAGCGGCCGCCGAGCCCGGCGGGCGGCCGCCCCGGCCGCAGCGGCCTGGACCGTTCTCGCCTGGCTGGTCGGGCTGCTGTTCTTCCTGCCGGTGCTCTGGATGGTGCTCACCGGGTTCAAGCGGGAGGTGGACGCGGCGAGCAACCCGCCGACCTGGGTGTTCACCCCGGTACTCGACGGCTACCGGCAGGTCTTCGACCGGGACATCACCCCGTACCTGCTCAACTCGCTGATGGCCAGCCTGCTCTCGACGCTGCTGGTGCTGCTGCTGGCCACCCCGGCGGCGTACGCGCTGTCGATCCGGCCGGTGGCGAAGTGGCGCGACGTGCTGTTCTTCTTCATCAGCACCAAGATGCTCCCGGCGGTGGCCGCGCTGCTCCCCATCTATCTGCTGGTCAAGGAGTTCGGCCTGCTCGACAACGTCTGGAGCATGATCATCCTCTACACCGCGATGAACCTGCCACTCGCGGTCTGGATGATGCGGTCGTTCCTGCTGGAGGTTCCGCCGGCGCTGATCGAGGCGGCCGCGGTGGACGGCGCGAGCGTGCTGCTGACCATCCGCCGGATCCTGTTGCCGATCGTCGCGCCGGGGCTCGCCGCGACCGCGTTGATCTGCTTCATCTTCAGCTGGAACGAGTTCTTCTTCGCGGTGAACCTGACCGCGACTCGGGCCGGCACGTCACCGATCTTCCTGGTCGGCTTCATCACCTCCGAAGGGCTGTTCCTGGCGCGGCTCTGCGCGGCGGCGACGCTGGTGTCGCTGCCGGTCGTGCTCGCCGGCTGGATCGCCCAGAAGCAACTCGTACGTGGACTCTCGATGGGAGCGGTCAAGTGAAAGCAGCGGTCATCGTCACGCCGGGTCAGATCTCGGTCGAGTCGGTACCCGACCCGACGCCCGGACCCCGTGACGTCGTGGTGCAGGTGGCCGGCTGCGGCATCTGCGGCACCGACCTGCACATCCTCGACGGCGAGTTCGCTCCCGCGTACCCGATCGTTCCCGGACACGAGTTCGCCGGCACGGTCGTCGCGACGGGCCGCGACGTCACCGAGGTGCGGGTCGGCGAGGCCGTCGCGGTCGACCCCTCGCTGCACTGCGGAGAGTGCTACCAGTGCCGCCGAGCCCGGGGCAACCTCTGCGAGCGGTGGGCGGCCATCGGAGTCACCGTGTCCGGCGGGGCCGCCGAGTTCGCGGTGGCCCCGGTGAAGAACTGCTTCCCGCTGCCCGAAGGGGTGGCGCCGGTGGACGCCGCGCTGATCGAGCCACTCTCCTGTGCGGTACGTGGATTCGACGTCCTGCCCCGGCGGCTGGGCGACCACTACCTGATCTACGGGGCCGGGACGATGGGGCTGATGATGCTGGAGCTCGCCAAGCGCTGCGGTGCCGCGAGCGTCAGCGTGGTGGATCCGAACCCGGCCCGGCTGGCCACCGCCGTCCGGCTGGGCTGCTCGGCGTCGGCGTCGGACGCCGACGAGCTGACCCGGGCCCGCGGCTGGGACGTCGTCATCGACTGCACCGGCGTGCAGGCGGCCATCGACGACGGCCTCGGCCGGGTCGCGCCCGCCGGCACGTTCCTCCAGTTCGGAGTCGCCGAGTACCGCACCCGGGCGACGATCGAGCCGTACCGGATCTACAACAAGGAGATCACGGTGACCGGGTCGATGGCGGTGCTGCACAGCTTCGAACGGGCCGGTGAACTGTTCGCCGCCGGCATCCTCGACCCCGACCTGTTCATCAGCCACCGGTTCCCGCTGGACAGCTACGCCGACGCGGTCGCCCAGTTCCGTGCCGGCGTCGGGCGGAAGATCGAGATCGTCGGGGCCGGCGAGCCGGTCCGTGAGCCCGCCCCGGCGCAGGTCGGCAGCGCCTGATCCACCCCGTGCCGCCCCGGCCCGCCGCCCTCGTCACCGGGCGGCGGGCCGCCTGTCGGCCCGTCCCGCCGCGCCCGCGGGCGGCCGGATCGCGATGCATCCTCTAGGCTGCGCTCGTCGATACCGGCCGATAGAAGGGACGGAGACGATCGTGTCGCACAGCGAGGCCGCCGTTGGGCTCGAGGAGAACCCACCGTCCGGAGTGGACGCCCGCATCCCGCACTCGGCGCGGGTGTACGACTGGTGGCTCGGCGGTAAGGACAACTTCGCCGCGGACCGGGCGATGGGCGCGGCCCTCATCGAGGCGATCCCGACCCTGCGCACCATGGCCAAGGAGAATCGGCGGTTCGTCCACCGGGTGGCCCGCTATCTGGTGAGCGAGGCCGGTATCCGGCAGTTCGTCGACATCGGCACCGGGATCCCCACCCGTCCCAACCTGCACGAGGTGGCTCAGGCGGTGGCGCCGGAGACCCGAGTCGTCTACGTCGACAACGACCCCATCGTGCTGGCGCACGCCCGGGCGCTGATGATCAGCACCGCGGAGGGGCGCAGCGAGTACATCCACGCCGACCTGCGGGAGCCGGAGAAGATCCTCTCGGACGCCCGGCTCACCGAGACCCTGGACCTGGACCGGCCGGTGGCGCTCACCCTCATCGCGGTGCTGATGCTGCTGCGTGACAGCGACGACCCGGCCGGCAAGCTGCGTGCGCTCATGGACGCCGTGCCGTCCGGCAGCTACCTGGCGATCACCCACCCGACCGGGGACTTCAACCCGGCCGAGATGAACGCCGCTGTCGCCGCGGCCTCCCAGGGCGGCATGACGCTGGTGCCGCGTACCCGCGAGGAGGTGGAGCGTCTCTTCGGAGGCTGGGAGCTGATCGAGCCGGGCATCGCCCCGGTGATGGCGTGGCGGCCGGAGGACGGGCAGCCCGACGACCCGCACGCCGCGTACTACTGGGCTGGGCTCGCGCGCAAGCCGTGAGGTGTGCCGGGGTCGTCGGCGGGTACCCGCGCTGCCGGACGAGCTCCGGGAGGCGCGGATGGCGACCGAGGCGCCGGACTACTTCCGGCCGGAGAACGGAATGGTGCTCACCCACCTGCTGATCGTGCGGGACGTGGATCGCTCGCGGGAGTTCTACCGGCAGGTCCTGGGCGCGACGGTGGTGCGCGAGCGGCAACCGGCCATCCTGCGGTTCCACAACAGCTACATCGTGATCAACGACGAGGGTGGCCCGACCGACGACAAGCCGACGGTACGGGCCCAGGCCCCGGCGGACCCGGACGTGCTGAGCGGCGCCATGAACGTCCGGGTCACCGACGTCCGGGCGGTGTACGAGCAGTGGCGCTCCCGAGGTGGGGAGTTCCTGACCGAGCCGAAGGACCACGGCGTCGAGATCCGCTGCTACCTGCGGGACCCGGACGGCTACCTGATCGAGCTCGGCCAGGGCACCGGGATCCTGGCCGAGGCGGCCGGCGGCGAGTAGCCGACGCGGGACGCGTCCGGGGTAATCCGTCGAGTACCGGCCGCAGCCGGTGCCGCTCGCGCTATTTTCGCACTGTCAGCCGGATATGCCCGGGGGTGGAGCGGAGAGGGCCATGCCAACGGGTACCTCCTCGCGCCGCCGCCCACCCCGGCCGCTCGGTGTGCCCGTGCTCGCGCCGGTCCCCGGCGGCTGGTGGCTCGACGGACTGCTGCTCGCCGCCTTGGCCGCGCTCACCGCGGCCCTGGTCTGGTGGCGGCCGCTGCTGCGGGTGGACATCGTCGTACGCGACTGGTGCGACCAGCACCGGCCCCCGCCGGTGTCCACGATGATGTACGTGTTCGACCGGATCGGCCAGGGCGGCGCGCTCACCGCCGTGACCGTGCTGGTGTCGTTCTGGCTGGCCTGGCGACACCGGTCGGTACGTCCGATCATCCCGGCCGGGCTCGCACCGATCATCAGCACCCTGCTGATCGTGGGCTTGAAACGGTGGACCTCGCGGGGCGCCCCGCACCACGGCTCGGTGGAGATGTTCAGCGACGGGTGGGAGGAGTACTACCCCTCCGGGCACGTGAGCAACGGCATCGTCTACTTCGGTGTGCTCGCCATGTTGCTCGCCCCGTACCTGCCGGTGCTGGTCCGTCGGTTGCTGATGTGGGTGCCGGGCGTGCTCGTCTTCATCGGCACCACCTACCTCGGCTACCACTGGCTGACCGACAGCATCGCCGGCTACCTGCTGGGCCTGCTGATCGTGCGGGCGCTCCTGCGGGTGCCGTGGCGGACGCTGCCGCTTCCCCGGTGGCTGGACCGCGCCCGCTGACCGGGCACACGAGCCGCGGGCGGATGGCGAATGGCGCTCCCGTCCGCGTCCGCTGTGCCAGACTCGGGGGCGCGGGACCGTCGGCGACCGGCGAAGGAGGACGTCGTGAAGTACCACGAGTTCGTGGCCACGGTACGTCAGCGCGGTGAGTACGCCAGCACCGCCGAGGCCGAGGAGGCCATCCGGGCCGTACTCGTCGTCCTCGCCGCCCGCCTGACCCCCGACGAGGCGCACGACCTCGCCGCCCAGCTTCCGCACGGCGTCGCCGAGATCATGGAGGAGGCGCACGAGCCCACGCTGCAACTGTCGGTCCAGGAGTTCCTGCAGCGCATCGCCGCCGGCACCGGGGCGACCAGCCGGACGGCCGAGTGGGACGCCGGCGCCGTGCTGTCGACGGTGGCGGACGCGATCAGCGACGGCGAGCTGAACGACCTGATCACCCAGCTGCCGTCGGGCTACGCGGAGCTCTTCGGCACAACCTGACGGCGGGGAGCGAGCGCTCCCCAGCAGTTCTCGAGCGTGGGTGGGTCGACGGGGCGCACCCCTTCGGTGCGGCCGCGCCGACCCACCCCTCGCCCGGCAGGCCCTATGCCCGCTCGGGGACGATCACGTTGCCGGGTGCCGGGAATTGCTGCTCGCCCGGCTGTTCCGACATCGGGTGCCCGGCCTGTTCGGCCGGCGCGTACGTCTCGGTGGGCGCGGACTGCTCGGCCGAGGAGTACGCCTCGGGCTGGACGGTCCCGTCGGCCGGGAGGTGCGCCTCGGGCTGGGCGGCCTGCTCGACCGGTGGGTGCGCCTCGGCTGGTGCGCTCTGCTCGGCAGCGTGCCGCAGCTGCGGCTGCTCGCCCGGAGCGGGCGACGGCTCGACGTGCGCCGGCCCGCTGTTCGCCCGCCGCCGGCCCGACTCGCGCGCGGCCACCGTCGGATACTCGGCCGTCTCCGCACCGCCGGCCGCGGCCGCCATCACCGCCGCCGCGGCGAGGTCGGCGACCCGCTTCGCCTCCCGCTGCACCCGGGCACGGACGTCCTTGGCGTGCCGTTCGGCCAGATCGGCGGACCGGCGTGCCTCGTCCAGGCGCGACGCCTCGGTGGCGAGTTGCTGGCGGACCTCCTCCAGGCGCCGCTGCGCCGTGCCCAGCTCGTGCTCCGCCGCCGCCTGCTCCTGGCGCGACCCGGCCAGGTCGCGCTGGGCCGTGCCCAGTTCGGACTCCACCTGGGCCAGCGCCTGCTGGCGCAGCGTGATCTCCCGCTGCAACTCGGTGAGCTGCTCGTGGTGGGCGGTGGCCTGCTCATCCGCCCGCTGCCGCACCTCCGTCGCGTACTGCTGCGCCTCGGCGATGAGCGAGCCGATGGTCTGCTCGGCGGCGTTGCGCTGGTTCTCGATCTCCCGCTCGGCGGTCGCCCGTTGCTCCGCGATCTCCTGCTCGGCGGCGGCCCGCCGTTCGTTGACGTCCCGTTCGATGTTGGCCTGCCACTGGGCCAGCTCCTGCTGGCTCTTGTTCCGGGCGGCCTGCAGCTCCTGCTGGATCTGTGTACGGGCCGCGCGGGTCAGCGCCTCGGAGGCGGCCCGGGCCTGCTCGACCTGCTGGGCGCTCTGCTCACTGATCCGCTTCGCCTCCTGACGGGCCCGCTCGTGTGCGGCCTCACCGTCGGCGCGCAGCTTCTCCGCCGCCTCACGGATCTCGGCGATCTCGGTCTCGACCGCCGTGCGCCGCTCCTCGTACGCCTTCTCCTGCTCGGTGCGGCGCGCGGAGAGCTCCTCCTCCAGCTCCTGAAGCGTCCGGGTGGCCCGCTCGCGTGCGTCGACCAGCGTCCGCTCCGCCTCGGCCTGCAACTCACCGGCGCGCTGCGCGGCGGCGTCGGCGATCGCCCCGGCCTGCTTCTCGGCCAGGGCCAGGATCTGGTCGACCATCGGGCCCAGATCGCGGAACGACGCGCGATCGGGCTGGGTGGGGCGGTGCCGCAGCTCGGTCAGCTCCGTGTGCAGCTGCTGCATCTGAGCGGTCAGCTCCCGGACCTGACCGGTCACCCGGTCGCGATCGGTGGTCAGCGCGGTGAGCTGGGCGTCGAGTTGCTCGATGTACCGGTCGACCTGCCGCTTCTCGTAGCCGCGCAGCGTCAGCTCGAAGGTGGGCCGCGAGACGCGATGGTCGCGTACCGTGAACGACTCTTCGCCGTTGGACATCCGACATCCTCCGTACGATCGTGCCGTCCCCACGGGGCATGGGGTCGCGCAACGCTACCGCCGTGCCGACGGAGACCATCACCGACCCGGCGCCCCCTGCGGGGGCGCGCCCGTCGTGCGTGGACGTCCGCCGCCGTCCGGCGCGAGCGGCGGACGGTCGGTAGCCGACGGGCCACCAACGGTGCCTCCCTCGGCGCCTGCGGGCGCGTCCGGATCGAAGGCGTCGAGAGTAAAGCATGGGAAGGTCCGCAGCACGGCGCGGGGCACCGGACCGGCGCGGCATGATGGTCAGCGGTGCCGGTCACCGGCCAGCTCCGCACGTCGCGGGGCGCGGCGGCGCCGAGCAATGAACAGGAGAGACATGTCTTCGATCGCGGACCAGACGATATCGGCCCTGCGTAGTGGGCACGACGCGCTCGTCGCGTTCGTCGGGAAGCTGAGCCAGGAGGACCTGGTCCGGCCCTCCGGTGCCAGCGACTGGCAGGTGTCGCAGGTGCTCAGTCACCTCGGCAGCGGCGCGGAGATCAACCTGGCGGCGCTACGTGCCGCGACGTCCGGCGGCACGGTGCCGGGCGGCGACTTCAACAAGTCGGTGTGGGCACGTTGGGACGCCATGTCCCCGGCCGAGCAGGCCGCCGGGTTCGTCGAGGCCAACACGCGGCTCGTCGAGGAGTACGAGTCGTTGGACCCGACGGCCCGGGCGGAGCTCCGGATCGACCTGGGCTTCCTTCCCGAGCCGGTGGAGGTCGCGACCGCGGCCCGGATGCGGCTCAGCGAGTTCGCCCTGCACCGGTGGGACGTCGAGGTCGGGTTCGACCCGTCCGCGACGGTGTCGGCGGACGCGGTGCCGCTGCTGCTCGACAACGTGGGGATGATGCTCGCCTGGGCGAGCCGGCCGGACGTGCTCGGCGGTCGGCAGGCGACCCTCACGGTGCGGCTGGACGACCCGTCCCGGGTGTTCGGGCTGCGGCTCGGTGAGCGGGTCGAGCTGACCGACGCGCCGGAGCAGCCGGACGGCGAGCTGGTGGCGCCGGCCGAGGCGTGGCTGCGCCTCACGGTGGGACGGCTCGGCGCGCAGTACACGCCGGAGACCGTGCGGCTGACCGGGCCGCTGAGCCTGGACGAGCTGCGGGCCGTCTTCCCCGGTTTCTGAGGCCGAGGCCGGCTCCGCTGGACTCTGGTGTCGTGCGCTGCGAGCCGCTTCTTCGGCTTGATCACGCACGATCCTGGTCGTGGTGGCCTGACGGGGGAGTCGAGGCCACCACGACCAGAATGTTGCGGTGCCGTGAGGCGCTCCGGTCCGGCGCCCGTCGTTCAGGCGGGTGCCGGACCGGTGGAGTCGCGGACCACGAGGGTGTGCCCGGTGGGGCGCCGACGCGGCCGGTTCGACCTGGGCTTGAGGGCGAGCGCCAGCGCCGTGCGTCCCATCTCGGTCATCGGCAGCCGGACGGTGGTGAGGCTGGGTGCCAGGTCGGCGGCGACCGAGACGTCGTCGAAGCCGACCACCGACACCCGCTCCGGCACGGAGATGCGGTGGGCACGCAGCACCGCGAGCACACCCATCGCCATCGCGTCGTTGAGCGCGATGACGGCGGTCGTCTCCGGGTGCTCGCCGAGGATCCGCTCGGCCGCCACCCGTCCGCCCTCCCGGGTGAAGTCGGTGTGCACCACCGGAAGTTCGGCGAGGTCCAGGCCGTGGCCGCGCAATGCCGCGGCGACCCCGGCGAGCCGGTCGGCGACGGTGGTGAGTCCCTCGGTACCGGCCGCCACGGCGATCCGCCGGTGCCCCAGCCCGAGCAGGTGCTCGGCGAGCGCCCGGCCGCCGGCCTCGTTGTCGGGCAGTACGGCGTCGGCGCCGAGTGAGTGCCGCCCGATGACCGCGACCCGTCCGCCGAGGCTCTGGTAGGCGGCCAGCTCCGCCTTCGTCTCCGCCTCGACCCGGTTGTCGGTGTAGCCGGAGCCGGCGATGAGGATGATGCCGACCCGCTGGGCGATGAGATGGCGGATCTGGCGCAGCTCGAAGTGCGGGTCACGCCCCGAGTGGCAGATCTGCACGAGCAACCCCTGTTCCGCGGCGACCTCGATGACCCCGCCGGCGATCTCGGAGAAGTACGGGTCGTCCACCTGGTGCACGACGAGGCCCACGGTCGAGCTGGCGCCCCCGGCGAGGGTGCGGGCGTACGGGTTGGCGACGTAGCCGAGCTCCTGGGAGACCCGCCGTACCCGGTCGGCGACCTCAGCGCTGACCCCGTCGCGGCCGGACAGGGCACGAGACGCTGTCGCCAGTGACACTCCCGCCCGCTCGGCGACGTCGACGAGGCGCAACCTCGAGCCAGGCTTGGGCATCAGCGACTCTCCCGAGACATCGACGTCGGTACGGCTATCTATTGCCAGTGACGTAGGACACACCCTAGAGTACGAAAGCGCTTTCGCAAGCGCTTCCAGCCCGGAGCAAAGGAGCGTCCGAGCATGTCCACCCGGTTGACAAAGAAGAGATGGGCGACGGCGTTCGGCGCGACGGTGGCCACCCTCGCGCTCGCCGCCTGCGGCGGAGGCGAGCAGGGATCGACCTCCACCGACGACCCGATCGTGGTCGGGATCTCGCTGCCGCTCACCGGCGACTTCTCCGAGCCCGGCAAGGGTGTTCAACGCGGCTACCAGGCCTGGGTGAAGATCGTGAACGAGAAGGGCGGGCTGCTGGGCCGGCAGGTCGAGTTGAAGATCCTCGACGATCAGTCCAACGCCGACCGCGTCGTCTCCGACTACGAGCAGCTGATCGGCCAGGACCAGGTCGACGTCGTGGTCGGTCCCTTCTCGACCCGGCTCGTCGTACCGGCCGCCCGCGTCGCCGAGGAGTACGGGATGCTGTTCGTCGAGCCCGCGGGCGCGGCGAAGGAGGTCTTCGAACAGGGCTTCAAGAACCTGTTCTACGCCGCCCCCGCGGTCGCGAACGACCACTACAACCACCTCGCCGAGTACATCCTCGGCCTGCCGGCGGGGCAGCGGCCCACCACGGCGGCGTACGCGGCGATGGACGACCCGTTCGCGCAGGGCACGGCGTACGGGCTGAAGGAGAAGCTCGAGGCAGGCGGCATCCGCACCGTCGTCGACGAGGTGTACCCGCCGAACACCACCGAGTTCAGCGGCATCGCCGCGAAGATCGCCTCCTCGAAGGCGGACATCGTGGTGGGTGGCTCGCAGTACCAGGACGGCGTCAACCTGATCGTCGCGCTCCAGCAACTCGCGTACCAGCCGAAGCTCGCCGCCTTCTCCACGGCCCCGACCAGCCCGGAGTTCGCCGCCGCGATCGGCAACAAGACCGAAGGGATACTGGCGCCCACCGGCTACACCCAGCAGGCGCCCTACCCCAGCAACGTCGAGTTCGTGCAGAAGTACACCGCCCAGTTCGGCACGCCGCCCGAGGAGGACGAGGCGAACGCCTACACCACGGGCCAGGTGGTCGCGGCGGCGATCACCGCGGTGGGCTGCGCGGAGCAGGGCGACTGCCAGCGCAAGCTCGTCGAATGGGTCCGCGGCAACACCGTCGAGACGGTCGTCGGTCCGCTGAGCTGGGACGCCACCGGCAAGCCGCAGGGCGCACACATGATCCAGCAGTGGGTCGAGGGGGAAATCCAGATCGTGCTCCCGGCCGACGCCAAGGAGGCCGACGTCGTCTACCCCAAGCCGGCCTGGTAGGCGCGATGACCTCCGGAGCGCTGATCTTCCAGAGCGTCGTCCTGGGCCTGCTCCTCGGCGGGCTCTACGCCCTGCTGGCCTCGGGCCTGACGCTCTACTTCGGCATCATGCGGGTGGTGATGATCGCTCACTCGGCGTTCCTCATCCTCGCCGCCTACCTGGCCTGGTGGTCACACACCCGGCTCGGCGTCGACCCGCTGCTCTCCCTGGTCGTCACGGTTCCGCTCTTCTTCGCCGCCGGGGTGCTGCTGCAACGGGGCCTGCTCTCCCGGCTGCGTCCCGCCACGCTGACCATGATGTCGGTGCTGTTGACCTTCGCCATCGCGGTCATCATCGAGGGGCTGCTCGGGTACGCCTTCACCGGCACCCAGCGCCGCATCCAGCTCGGGTACGGCACGGCGAACCTCGAACTGTTCGGCGCGCGGATCGCGGTGGTCAAGCTCATCGCGTTCGGGCTCGCGGCGGCCGCCCTGCTCACTCTCTATCTGCTGCTGAAGCGCACCACGTTCGGTTGGGCGCTGCGCGCCACGATCCAGCACCCCGACGCGGCCCGGCTGGTGGGCATCGACACCAGCCGGGTCGCCGGTCACGGCTTCGGCATCGGGCTGGCCACCGCGGCCGTCGGCGGCACCGCGCTGGCCCTGGACACCACCATCTACCCGTCGCTGCACTGGCACTGGATCGGGCCGCTCATGGCGATCATCGTGGTCGGCGGGCTGGGCAGCGTGCCCGGAGCCGCGGCCGCTGCCATGGTGCTCGGCCTCACCCAGAGCCTGCTGCAGATCCCGCTCAACACCACCTGGGCGCAGACCATCTTCTACCTCGCGCTCCTCGCCACGCTGGCGTTCCGCCCGCAGGGATTCTTCGGAGGCCGGCTTGCCCAGCGCTTCTGACCCGACCTCGAGCCTCACGGTCCGCCGACCGTCGGTCACGGCCGCCCGGGCCGGCCGGGCCGTCCTGCTCCTGGCTCTCGTCGCGGTCGTGCTGTCGTTCCCGTCGCTGGCACCCAACCCGTACATCCTCTCGGCCGGCATCCTCGTGCTGAACTACGCGCTGCTGTCGACGTCGTGGAACTTCGTCGGCGGCTTCACCGGCTACATCTCGCTCGGGCACGGGGCGCTCGCCGGGCTCGGCGCGTACGGCACCGGCCTGCTCGTCACCAAGGCCGGCCTGCCCAGCTTCCTGGCGCTCGGCGTCGCCGCCCTCGTCGTGGCCGCGCTCGCCGTGCCGATCGGCTACGCGGCGCTGCGGGTACGCGGGGCCTCCTTCGTCATCGTCTCGATCGCGCTGGTGCTGGTCATGCTGTTGGTGTTCCAGAGCTGGGCCTCGTTCACCGGCGGCTCGCGCGGGCTGACCGTGCCGCGCCCGTTCCCCGACCTGCTGCGTCCCGAGCACCACCGGGTCTTCTGGTTTCTCTTCGCCGCGCTGCTGGCGCTCGCGCTGCTGGTCTGGTGGCTGATCGACCGCTCCCGGTTCGGCCTCGGGCTCAAGGCGATCCGGGAGGACGAGGACAAGGCGGAGTCACTGGGCATCCCGACGTTCGCCTACAAGCTCGTGGTGTTCGTGGTGTCGGCCGGGTTCACGGCCGCCGCCGGCGGGCTGTACGCGCTCTGGTTCGGCGACCTCGACCCGGTCTTCCAGTTCTCCATCCTGACCGGCTCCTACCTGGTGCTCATGGCGCTGCTCGGCGGCGTGCGCACCCTCTTCGGGCCGCTGCTCGGGGCGGTGGTCGTCGGCACGGCACTGGAGTACTTCAAGGTCGAGTACGGCAGCACCCCGCTGCATCTGGTCGCCACCGGCCTGCTGCTCGCCCTCGTCGTGCTCTTCATGCCCGACGGCGTGCTGCCGGCGGTCGCCGCAATGCTCGACCGGTTCCGCCCGGCGCAGCAGTCGATCCGTGAGGTGACCGCCGCCGAGTTGCGCGAGCAGCGCGAGGGCGGCGTCCGGGCGGAGACCGAGCTGGCCGGAACGGGCCCCGGCACACCATCGACCGGGGAGCGGGCATGACCGACCAGGCATTGCGGACCGAGGGCCTCACCAAGGCGTTCGGGGGTGTGGTGGCCCTCGACGGCGCGAGCGTGGCGTTTCGGCACGGGCAGGTCAACGCGCTCATCGGGCCCAACGGCTCGGGCAAGACGACGTTCTTCAACTGCGTCACCGGCATGATCCGCGCCGATTCGGGGCGCACCGTCTACCGGGGGCGGGACATCACCCGTGCCACGCCGCACGCCGTCGCGCACAGCGGCATCGGTCGTACCTTCCAGCTCTGCCGGGTCTTTCCCCGCATGTCGGCGCTGGACAACGTGCTCGCCGCCGTACGCCCGGAGGGTCTGCTCGGTCGGTTGCGGGGCGCGCGCGGCCGGGCCGAGGTCGACCGGGCGCGCGGCTGGCTGACCCGGCTGGGCATCGAGCACCTCGTCGACGTCGAGGCGCGGAACATGTCGTGGGGGCAGCAGAAGCTGCTGGAACTGGCCGGCGTGCTGATGAGCGACCCGGAGACGGTCCTGCTGGACGAGCCGGCCGGTGGCGTCAACCCGGCCCTGCTCGACCGGATCGGCGGCCTGGTCCGGGAACTCAACGCCGAGGGCCGCACCTTCGTCATCGTCGAGCACAACATGGACCTGGTGATGAGCATCAGCGACCACATCGTGGTCTTCGACCGGGGGCGACCGATCGCCGAAGGGCCGCCGTCGGTCATCCGTTCCGACGAACGCGTGCTGGGGGCCTACCTTGGCGTCTGAGATCGAACTCGTCGACATCCAGGCCGGCTACGGGCGCGCCGCCCCCGTGCTGCGCGGGCTCTCCGTGGCGGTGCCGGCCGGATCCATCGTCTGCCTGGTCGGCCCGAACGGCGCCGGCAAGTCGACCGTGCTCAAGGTGGCCAGTGGGCTGCTCAAGCCCCGGTCCGGGCGGATCCTGGTCGGTGGGCGGGAGATGACCGGCCAGGGGCCGCAGGCGATGCTCGCCGCCGGCGTGGCGCACGTGCTGCAGGGGCACAGCGTGTTCCGCGAGATGACCGTGGCCGAGAACGTGCTCCTCGGCGGCTACACGCTGCGGGACAAGTCGTTCGTCGCCCGCCGGGCCGAGTTCGTCAAGGAGCTCTTCCCGGTGGTGGCGCAGCGGTGGGGGAGTCTCGCCGGGTTGCTCTCCGGCGGCCAGCAGAAGCAGGTCGAGTTCGCCCGGTCGCTCATGGTGGACCCGAAGGTCGTGCTGCTCGACGAGCCGTCCATGGGGCTGGACCCGAAGGCGACGGCCACCGTGTTCGAGCAGGTCGTCCGGATGCGGGACGCCGGCACGGCCGTTCTGCTGGTCGAGCAGAACGCCCGGCGGGCACTGGAGGCCGCCGACCTGGGCTGTGTCCTCGACCTCGGCCGCGTGCACATCTCCGGTCCCGCGTCCGAGCTGCTGGCGGATCCGCAGCTCGGCGAGCTCTACCTCGGCGGTCGGCCCGCCGAGCCGCCGGTCGTTCCGAAACGCTGAAAGCTCGTACGGGCACCAACGCACAACCGACATAGCGAGGTCCGGCCACGTCGGCAAGCGCTTACCGGGACCGGACCGCCGAGGTTCGTGGCACAGAGAGGTGTACGCGATGTCCAGAGCAAGACGTGTCGCCGCCGCCACCGCCGCCGTCCTGGCGGCCGGCGTGCTGGCCGGCGTCGCGGCGCCACCCGCGTCGGCCTTCCGGCCGGGCCCGCGTGACGTCCACCCGTCCCTACGAGACGATCTGGTCGCCTTCTACGACTTCGACCATCCGGTCTCCGGCGACGCGGCGCTCGAACGTGACCAGGGCCGTTCCGGCACCGAGATCGAGCTGGTCAACGGCGGTCCGGCGATGCGCGTGCCCGAGCGCGCGTACGCCGGCAGCGGCCGGGCGTTGCAGACCCGTCAGGTCGAGCCGACGGTCGCCGGCAACGACGACTGGAAGGCCGGCATCTTCTCGGCCAGCGGTGTGCGTACGCTGCGCGCGTTCAACGCCGTCGGCGGCGCCACCGTGATGGGCTGGTTCAAGGTCGAGATGACCGAGCCCCTGCCGAACTCGAACACCGCCGACCCCGGCGACCGCTACAACGCCATCGGGCTGGCCGGTGTGCTGACCGGCGACTCCGACGGGCACGGCGTACGCGCCCTGCTGGAACTCATCGACGTGAACGGGGAACTGCGGCTGGTCGCGCTCGGCCGGCGGCTCGACGGCGGCGGCTCCCAGACGTTCGCGGCGGCACAGGACTGGCGCACCCTGCTGCCGGCCGGTCGGTGGGTGCACCTCGCCGCCACGTTCGACTTCAGCACCGGAGCGATGGCGCTCTACCGCGACGGCGAACCGCTGGCCGGCTTCTACACCCGTACCGACGACCCGTGGCTCGTCGGCGGCCCGGGCCCCCACGTCACCACCGCCTCCGATCCGCGCGGCATCAAGATCGGTGGCAGCTACCCGCAGGACAACCGAGAGCAGAACCCGTGTGACTGCCGGATGGACTCGCTGATGTTCCTCGACCGCGTGCTCGACGCGCGGGAGATCGAGCGGCAGCACCGGCACATGACCCGCGGACGCTGATCCGTCACCGTCCCCCGTCCCTCGAGAACGGAGTGACCCGTGCGCATCCTCCCTCGCCGCCTGCGCAGATCGGCGGCCACGGCGGCGCTCGCGACCGCCGCGCTCACCCTGTCGCTGGTGGCCGCGGCGCCCGCCCGCGCCGCCGACCCGATCTACGACCCGGTACCCGAGGCGCAGCTCCAGAGTCGCCTCGGGCTGGTCCTCACCGAGTACGCCGCGTTCCCGAAGTCCGAGCCGACGCCCGCGCCGACGGACGCGCGGCTCATGCGGCACGCCCGGATCAACACCATCATGGAGATCCCGGACGGCTCCGGCCGCCGGGCGGTGCCCGACCTGAACGGCAAGCTGTACGTCGTGGAGGACGGCGTCCCGCACGTCTACCTCGACGTCGCGTCGACCTTCGCGCCGAAGTTCTTCTCCGGCCGCGGGCTGGGCCAGGGCTTCGGCTATGTGGCCTTCCACCCCGACTTCAAGCGCAGCGGCAAGTTCTACACGATCCACACCGAGCAGGCGTCGCTCGCCACCGAGGTGCCGGACTGGTCGCAGACCGGCACCCTCTTCCACGGCGTCATCACAGAGTGGACGGCGAGCGATCCGGCGGCCGACACCTTCGCGGGCAGCCGCCGCGAGGTGCTGCGGGTCGGTTTCGGCGGCCAGGTGCACGGCATCCAGGAGATCAACTTCAATCCGACGGCGAAGAAGCACGACCCGGACTACGGCCTGCTCTACCTCGCCGTCGGCGACGGCGGGCTGGGCGTGCGCAACACCGATCCGCAGAACCTGGCCCTGCCGCACGGCAAGCTGCTGCGGATCGACCCGCTGGGCACCAACGCCGCGAACGGCCGGTACGGCGTTCCCCCGTCGAACCCGTTCGTCGGGCGGGAGGGGGCGCTCGGCGAGATCTACGCGGTCGGCTTCCGGGACCCGCACCGCTTCAGCTGGGACCGGCAGACCGGCAAGATGTACCTGGGCCACATCGGCGAGCACGCCATCGAGGCGATCTACGAGGTGCGTGCCGGGGACAACTTCGGCTGGAGCGAGCGTGAGGGCGCGTTCGTCTTCGACAAGACGTCGACCCGTCCCTGCGACAAGCTCTTCCCGCTCCCTGCGGACGACGAGCAGTACGGTTACACGTACCCGGTGGCCGCGTACGACCACGACCCCGCCCCGGGCTGGAACTGCACCTCGGACGTGGGCGTCGCGGTGGCCGGCGGGTTCGTCTACCGGGGTCGGGACGTGCCCGCGCTGCGCGGCAAGTACGTCTTCGGTGACCTGGTCGACGGCCGGGTGCTCTACACCGAGGCGAAGCAGATGCGGCGGGGGGAGGGGCTCGCCCCGATCCACCGGCTGGCTCTCTTCGACGCCGCCGGCACCCCGGTGCGGATGCAGGACCTCTCCGCCCCGGGCGCCCCGGGCGACCCGAACCGCGTCGATCTGCGCTTCGGCACCGACGCGCAGGGTGAGCTCTACATCCTGGCCAAGGCGAACGGGAAGATCTGGAAGGTGACCGGTACGCGGGAGTTCGCCAGCGGGCGGCCTGGCACGACGAAGGTCCGGGACACGATGCGCCCGACCAACTGGGCGCCCGTCACCCCGGCCAAGTGGCAGTTCACCGGCGAGGAGGTCATCCTGGCCGAGGCGGGCGTGCAGCGGCCCGGCCCGCGCCGCCCGTTCGAGTACGCCGTGCTCACCGCCGGTCCGGCCTTCGGCGCGGTGGACATCACCGCGGAGGTGCGGCTGGACACCCCGGTCGAGGTGACCAACCGTGACGTGATCATCGTGTTCGGCTACCGCTCGGACACGGAGTTCTACTACGCGCACCTGTCGACCGACAACACGATCCTGCCGCACAACGGCATCTTCAAGGTCGACAATGCCGATCGGGAACGGCTCGACTACCAGTGGAACGGCCGGTCCCGTGGTGCCGCGCCGGCCATCGTGGACGCCGACTGGCACAGCGTCCGCGTCCGGCACCTGCCGGCCACCGGCGAGATCGCGGTCTACGTCGACGGGTCGAAGGACCCGCTGATGACAGCCAGGGACACCACGTTCGGTTCGGGTCGGGTGGGCTTCGGCTCCTTCGACAACGTCGGTCGGCTGCGTGATCTCACGGTCCGCGGCACTCCGGCGGCCTGACCGCTCGGTGGGGGGCGGCGGCAACGAGCCGCCGCTCCCCGCGGTCGGCCGACCTGTCGTCGATCAGGTGGCTGGCGGTCGGGTCGACGGACGTGGGCGCCGCGAACCTGATGCTCACCGGGGTGGTGGCAGGCGGGGTGTGCTGGCGCGCACCACCACCTCGCCGGCCACCCGGTGCACCCGGGGTCGCGTCACGCCGTCGTCGAGGGCCAGCCGGACGGCGAGCGCGCCGATCTCCTCCAGCGGGATCCGCACGGTGGTCAGCCCCGGATTGACGTCACGGAGCGTGGCGATGTCGTCGAACCCGGCGATCGCCATCCCGGTGGGCGGGTCGATCCCCCGGTCACGCAGCGCGGCCATCGCACCCACCGCCATCACGTCGTTGACAGCGAAGACGCAGCTCACGTCCGGGTCCCGGTCGAGCAGCTCGCGCATCGCCGCGTAACCGCCGTCGCGGGTGAACGGGCCGGATACCACGTGCTCCGGGTCGAGCCTCCCGCCGTGCCGGGCCAGCGCTTCCCGGAACCCGGCCACCCGCTCGGTCGCCGTGAGCAGTTCGGTGGGGCCGGCGAGCACGGCGAACCGCCGGTGCCCGAGCTCGTGCAGGGCGTGGCCGAGATCCCGTGCGCCGGCCTGGTTGTCGATCGAGATGGTGTCGACCGGGAGGCGGGGCTGGCTCACGGCCACCGCCCGGCCCCCCTCGGCCTCGAACGCGGCGAGTTCCTCGGCCAGCTGGTCGGTGGCCGCCCGGTCGTCGGTGCGGCTGCCGACCACGATGACCACGCTGGCCCAGTGCCGGCGGAACGCACCCACGTAGTCGGTCTCGGCACCCGGCCGCCGTTCGGTGCTCGCCATGGTGACCAGCAGGCCGTGCGCCTCGGCCTCGCGCATCACGCCGGCGGCGACGGCGGAGAAGTAGGGGTCGGCGATGTCGTGCAGCGACAGCCCGACGATGTTGGTGCGACCCCGGGCCATCGCCTGGGCGTGCGCGTTGGGGGAGTAGCGCAGCTCTGCCGCGGCCCGCAGCACCCGCTCGCGCAGCTCCTCGCCGACGACCCGGTTGGCGCTGCCGTTGAGGGCGCGCGACGCGGTGGCCAGCGAGACGCCGGCGCGCCGAGCCACGTCGTGCAGCGTGACGGAACCGGTCACGACACCGTCCTTCCCGGTGGACGCCGGATGGAAGTCGTCCGCCGCCAGCCTAGGAACCGCCCGATCGCGCCGTCAAACCCCGATGACCTGCACTTCTCCCATTCATAGTGACCGATCGGTCTCGGTGCTGACCGGCCGATGTGGACGGGGCTTGCACCGGCGGCTCGCTCTGCCATACCGTCTCGGTAAGCGCTTTCCCAAGGAGGTCGTCGATGGCCGCTCGCAAGCTCGGCGTGGTTATGAACGGGGTGACCGGCCGGATGGGCTACCGGCAGCATCTCGTCCGATCCGTCCTCGCCATCCGGGAGCAGGGCGGCGTGGCGCTCTCCGACGGCACCCGGGTGCAGCTCGACCCGCTGCTGGTCGGGCGGAACGCCACCAAGCTGCGCGAGATCGCGGAGCGGCACGACCTGCCGCGATGGACGACCGACCTGGACGCCGCGCTGGCCGACGCCGACTACCCGGTCTACTTCGACGCCCAGTCGACGCAGGTCCGGGAGAAGGCGCTCATCAAGGCGATGGACGCCAGCCGGCACGTCTACGCCGAGAAGCCCAGCGCGGAATCGCTCACCGCCGCGCTCGAACTCGCCCGGCACGCCCGCCGGGCCGGCGTGAAGAACGGCGTGGTGCACGACAAGCTCTACCTGCCCGGCCTGGTGAAGCTCAAGCGGCTGGTCGACAGTGGATTCTTCGGCCGCATCCTGTCGGTGCGCGGCGAGTTCGGCTACTGGGTGTTCGAGGGCGACTGGCAGCCCGCCCAGCGTCCCAGCTGGAACTACCGGGCACAGGACGGCGGCGGCATCGCGCTGGACATGTTCCCGCACTGGAACTACGTGCTGGAGAACCTGTTCGGCCGGGTACGGGCGGTCACCGCGCGGGTGGTCACGCACATCCCGCAACGGTGGGACGAGCAGGGCCAGCGATACGAGGCGACCGCCGACGACGCCGCGTACGCCATCTTCGAGCTCGACGACGGAGTGATCGCGCAGATCAACTCGTCCTGGGCGGTCCGGGTCAACCGGGACGAGCTGGTGGAGTTCCAGGTCGACGGCACCGAGGGCAGCGCGGTGGCCGGGCTGCACCGCTGCCGGGCGCAGCACCGGACGGTCACCCCGAAGCCGGTGTGGAACCCGGACCTCGCGGAGACCCGACGATTCCGCGACCAGTGGCAGGAGGTGCCCGACAACGCCCTGTTCGACAACGGCTTCAAGGCGCAGTGGGAACAGTTCGTGCGGCACGTCGTCGAGGACGCGCCGAACCCGTACGACCTGCTCTCCGGCGCTCGCGGGGTGCAACTCGCCGAGGCCGGGCTCCGCTCCTCGCGGGAGGGGCGCCGCGTCGAGCTGACCGAGTTGACGGCATGAGCGCCTCGGTGCGGTTGCCCCGCTCCGACGGGACGGTGGAGGAGAGGCGGTTGGCCGAGCCGGCCCGCTGGTCGCGGCCGTCCGGGCCGATCGCCTCCCGGACCGCCTTCGCCGCAGCGCACGTGGTGGCCGACCCGCTGGGCGACAACACTCCCGGCGCACCGGCGGCCCTCGACTGGGAGGCCACCCTGGCGTTCCGCCGGCATCTCTGGTCGTACGGCCTGGGCGTGGCCGAGGCGATGGACACCGCCCAGCGTGGCATGGGTCTGGACTGGCCAAGCACCCGGGAACTCATCGCCCGCAGCGCCGCGGCCGCCCGCGAGGTGGGTGGCCGGATAGCCGCCGGGGCCGGCACCGATCACGCCCCGGCCGACCTCGGCTCCCTCGACGAGGTCACCGCCGCCTACTGCGAGCAGATCGAGGTCGTGGAGGCCAGCGGTGCGCAGGTCATCCTGATGGCGAGTCGGCAGCTCGCCCGGCTGGCCCGCGCTCCGGAGGACTACGCCGAGGTTTACGGGCGCGTGCTCGAACAGGTCTCCGGCCCGGTGATCCTGCACTGGCTGGGGTCGATGTTCGACCCGGCGCTGCACGGCTACTGGGGTTCGCCGCAGGTGCCGGCCGCCACCACCGCGTTCCTCGACCTCGTCCGGCAGCACGCGGGCAAGGTCGACGGGGTCAAGGTGTCGCTGCTCGACGCCGGGCACGAACGCGGTCTGCGCGCCGCCCTGCCGGCCGGTGTCCGGCTGTACACCGGCGACGACTTCAACTACCCGGACCTGATCCGTGGCGACGGGACGTACCACAGCGACGCCCTGCTCGGTGTCTTCGCCGCCATCGCACCGGCCGCCTCGGCCGCGCTCCAGGCCCTCGACGCCGGCGACCTGCCGCGTTACGACGAGGCGTTCGCGCCGACGCTGCCGCTGGCCCGGCACATCTTCACCGCGCCGACCTGGTACTACAAGACCGGGATCGCGTTCCTCGCCTGGCTCTGCGGTCACCAGCCCGGCTTCACCATGGTGGGCGGACTGCAGAGCGCCCGGTCCGTGCTCCACCTCGCCGAGCTGGCCCGGCTCGCCGACGACGCGCGGCTGCTGCCCGATCCCGACCTCGCCGCCGCCCGCCTGCGGGCGTTCCTCGACGCCGCCGGAGTGCCGCGATGACCGGCCGGCCCACTCGATCCACAGTGCCCGCCGTCGAGGTGCCCTCCGGGCGGCCGGCCGAGGTGCCGACACCGGCGCCCGGCGACGCGCGGCTCGCCCGACTGTCGCTGAACCAGAAGACCACCGAGCGGTGGTCGGTCGCCGAGGCGGTCGCCGGCTGTGTACGGGCCGGTCTGCCGGCCGTCGGGCTGTGGCGCGAGCCCGTCCAGCAGATCGGTGTGCCCGCCGCCGCCCGTCTCGTGACGGACGCCGGCCTGCGGGTCTCCTCGCTGTGCCGGGGCGGATTCCTCACCGCCGCCGGTCCGGCGTTGCGGCGGCCCGCGCTCGACGACAACCGGCGCGCCATCGACGAGGCCGCGGAGCTGGCCGCGGCCTGTCTGGTGATGGTGGTCGGCGGCCTGCCGGAGGGCTCGCGGGACCTGGCCGGGGCCCGCCACCGCATGGCTGAGGGGATCGCCGAACTGGTGCCGTACGCGGCCGAGCGGGGCGTACGGCTGGCCCTGGAACCGATGCACCCGATCTTCTGCGCCGACCGGGGGGTGCTCTCCACCCTGGGGCAGGCGCTCGACCTGGCCGAGCAGTTCCCCACCGAGCAGGTGGGGGTGGTGGTCGACACGTTCCACGTCTGGTGGGATCCGGACGTGCTCGACCAGATCGATCGGGCCCGGGGCCGCATCGCCGGCTTCCAGGTCTGCGACTGGATCACGCCGCTGCCCCCGGACACGCTGCTCTCCCGGGGCATGATGGGCGACGGGCACATCGACTTCCCGCTGCTGCGCCGCGCGGTCGAGCGGGCCGGCTACACCGGCGACGTGGAGGTCGAGATCTTCAACGCCGACGTCTGGGCGGCCGACCCGGACGACGTCGTGTCCACGCTGGCCCGCCGCTACGTCACGCACGTGCTGCGCGACTGAGCTGCCGACGGGGGCGGTCGACTGAGGCGGCAGACAGGGGCGGCCGACGGTACACGTGACCGCGCGGCTCAGAGCACCTGGGCCAGGAACCGGCGCAGTCGTGGGTGCTCGGCCGCCTCGAAGACGGCCGCCGGTTCACCGGCCTCAAGCACCACGCCGTGGTCCATGAAGGCCACCGTGTCGGCCACCTCTCGGGCGAAGCCCATTTCATGGGTCACCACCACCATGGTCATGCCACCGGACGCGAGGTCCGCCATCACCCCGAGCACCCCCTTGACCAGCTCCGGGTCCAGGGCGCTGGTCGCCTCGTCGAAGAGCATCACCTGCGGCTGCAACGCCAGCGCGCGGGCGATCGCCACCCGCTGCTGCTGCCCGCCGGAGAGGTGGCCGGGTCGCGCGTCCGCCTTGGCGGCCAGGCCGACGAGTTCCAGCTGGGCGCGGGCGATCGCCACCGCCTCCTCCTCGGGCAGCTTCCTGATCCGGCGCAGCGCCAGGGTGACGTTGCGCAGCACGCTCATGTGCGGAAACAGGTTGAACTGCTGGAAGACCATGCCGATCCGCTGACGCAGGGCGTCCGGATCGTCGGCCAGCACGCTGCGCCCGTCGAGCAGCACGTCGCCGCGGTCCGGTTCGATGAGCCGGTTGATCGTCCGCAGCAGCGTCGACTTGCCGGAGCCGGACGGCCCGATGACGCAGGCCGTCCCGCCGCGGACCACGTCCAGGTCGGCCCCGCGGAGCACCCGGTTGGGCCCGAAGGCCAGGTGGACATCGCGTACGGCCAGGCTGACCGAGGTGCTGGTGGCGGCGGTCATCGCCCACTCCCTCCCGCCGCACCCGGCAATGCCAGGTCGGCGTCGTCGATCTCGTCGGTCGGCTGTGCGGCGGGCCGGCCGTGGCGCAGCCGGGCGTCGATCGCGTTGACCACGTGGGTCAGCGGTACGGTCAGCGCCAGGTAGAACAGGCCGGCCAGCAGCAGGGCCGATTCGTTACCGGTGGTGGCCGCGTAGTCCTGCCCGATCCGGAACAGCTCCCGCTGGCTGGCCACCAGGCCGAGGAAGTAGACCAGGCTGGAGTCCTTGATCAGCGCGATGAGCTGGTTGACCCAGGCCGGCAGGACCCGGCGTACGCCCTGCGGGATGATCACCACCCGCATCGCCTCGGCCCAGGAGAATCCCAACGCGCGGGCACCCTCCAACTGGGTCGCCTCCACCGACTGGATGCCGGAGCGGAAGATCTCTCCGATGTAGGCGGCGGCGATCAGGGAGAGCGCCAGAATGCCCAGCGGGTACGGGTTCGGCCCCCACACCTGCATGCCGAGCGGCGCCAGGCCGACGCCGATCAGCAGGATCGTCGCGGCGGCCGGCAGCCCCCGGAACACGTCGGTGTAGACCCGCGCCGGCCAGCGCAGCCACCGGGTACGGGAGATGCCGGCGACGGCCAGCAGCATGCCCAGTACCGAGCCGAGCAGAGCGGCGGAGACCGCGAGGAGCAGGGTGTTGGGCAGCCCGATGGTGAGCATCTCGGGCAGCGCCTCGCGCATCGAATCCCAGTCGAAGAACGTCTCCCACAGGGTCCGCAACGGATCCATGTCTCGTCTCTCCTACCGCTCCGCTCGGTCGTTTCGTCGTACTGTCAGGACCCGGCCGACGCGGACGCGGTCGGTGCGGCCGGGACCGCCACGGTGCCGCTGCCCGGCTTGAAGTCCGCCGGAATCGGCCGGCCCGGGTAGTACTGGGCCTGCAGCCGGTTCCACGTGCCGTCGGCGATCACCTCGTCGAGGCCCTTGTTCAGCGCCTCGCGCAGGGCGTCGTTCCCCTTCGCCACCGCGTACGCCGTCGGCGCGGGGCTGAGCAGCTTCGCGGCCACGGCGATCTTCCCGCCGCTGTCCGCGGCCGACTTCTCGCCGATCTCGGCCGGGGCGATCCAGGCGTCCGCGGTACCGGCCTTGAGCTGGTTGATCGCGCCGTTGTAGTCCGGTACGCGCACCGGGTCGAGTCCCTTGCCGTTGGCGTAGTCGTCCTGGACGGTGCCCTGCACGACGACGACCCGCTTACCGGCGAGCTCGTCGAAGCTGTGGATCGGCGAGCCGGCCGGTACGTCGAGTCCGAAGTAGCCGAAGTCGTACCCGTTGCCGAAGTCCACCGTCTTCTTGCGGGCCTCGGTGATGGTGATCGACGAGCTGCCGACGTCGAACTTGTGGTTGTTGACCTGGGCGAGCAGCGCGGAGAAGTCGGTGCCGACGAACTCCACCTTCAGACCGATCTTCCCGGCGACCGCGGTGAGCAGGTCGTTGTCGAAGCCGGTGAACTTTCCGTCCTTCAGGTACACGTTCGGCGGGGCATCGGTGAGCGTCCCGGCGCGCAGCACGCCCGGCTGGAGCAGGTCGTACGGGTTGTCCGCGCCGGACGCGGCGTCGTCGCCGCAGGCGGTGAGGGCGGTGGCACCGAGGATCGCGGCCGCGCCGACGGCGACCAACCGGGTCAGGGTAGGAAGGAATCGCACAGGTGTCTCCGGATGTCGGTATTCGGCGGAGCACGGACGCGCGCCGCCGACGGCGCGCCGCAGGGGCACGCCGCTGGAGGGTTCGGGCTGGCGGGGAGAGTGCGCGGTCAGCGCCGCGCGCCGGCAGGACAGCCGGCGCTGCACACCAACATCATGTCGACGTGCCGACGCCGGGTCAGCGCCGGCGAATCGGGCCGCCGGACGTTGGCGTCGGGCACGATGCGGCCGACTGACGAGATGGTGTGGTGGAACGACATTGGCTCTCCCGGGTCGTTGCTGACCTGGGGACCAGGCCACGCTTGCACCGGATTCGCTCCGGTGCCCGGTCTTCACCCGGGGCACCCCACCGCGGAGGAGGGTTGCCGGCCAGCAAGCCGGGGCTTGACGCTGGCGCTCATGACCTGCGCAAGAGGTTAGCAGCCCGGTACGGACAGTCGTCCAGCCGTTATGACCACGCTCACGCTCCCCGTCGGGTGGCGCGGCCGCCGGGCGTCTCGGACCGGCCACGATCACCGGAATCGAGTCGACCGGCCCGACTTGTGCGTGGCCACGGTGGCGCGCGATCGCAGCACCCGACGCCGCCGCGTCGGGCCGACTGGCGTCGCCGGGTCAGGCGGCGGGGTGGACCTCGCCGTGGGTGCCCTCGGCGTGCAGGTCCCAGCGGCGGCCGAACGCCGGAACGCCGAGCAGCCGGACCGGGCCGATCGACTCCGGCAGGTGCGGATCCAGGACCAGCCGGCCGTCGACCGCGTCCAGCCCGAGCAGCGTACGCAGGAACAGCAGCGGTGCCCCGCTGGCCCAGGCCTGCGGGTTGCACGCGGTGGGGTATGGGACCGGCCGCCGGCCGAACCTGCGGTCGTAGCCGGAGAACGCCTCGGGCAGCCGGTGCTCGGAGTAGGCGGACGCCTCCATCATGGCCCCGATGATGCGGTGGGCCGCCTCGTGCTGGCCGTAGCGGGCGAGGCCGGCCGCCACTATCGAGTTGTCGTGCGGCCAGACGGTGCCGACGTGGTAACCGATGGGGTTGTAGCCGCTGTCGGCGGTGGAGAGGGTACGCACGCCCCAGCCGGAGAACATCTCGTCGGACATCAGTTGGGCGGCCACCAATCGTGCCCGGTCCGGCGGCACGATGCCGCTCCAGAGCAGATGGCCCATGTTGGACGTCATCGAGTCGATCGGCCGTCCGTCGCCGTCCAGGCCGATCGCGTAGTAGCCGCCGCGTTCCGGTACCCAGAAGTCACGGTTGAACCGGTCCCGCAGGGCCGCCGCCTCGGCGCGCAGCCGCTGCGCCAGCACCGGGTCCCGCATCGGCCCGTCGGCGAGTTCCGCCGCGCGGATCTTCGCGTCGTACGTGTAGCCCTGCGTCTCGCAGGTGGCGATCGGCAGCACCGGGATGGTCCCGTCCGCGAACTGCACCCCGTCGGGCGAGTCCCGCCAGCACTGGTTGCCCAGGCCCTCCCTGGACCGGGTCGCGTAGCCGACGTACCCGCAGCCGTGCAGGTCCCCGTACTCGTCGATCCACCGCAGGGCCGCCCGGGCGTTCGGCCACAGCTCCCGCACCAGGGCGTCGTCACCGGTCCACCGCCAGTACTCGGAGAACACGATCAGCCAGAGCGCGGTGGTGTCGGCCCCGCCGTAGTAGGGCTGGTAAGGCTTCAACCCGAGTTGCGTCAACTCCCCAGTGCGGAACTCGTGGAAGATCTTGCCGGGTTCCCGGTCGGTGAAGTCGTCGTGCTCCTGGGCCTGGTGGCTGGCGAGCACCAGCAGCGTGCCCCGCGCCATCGTGTTGCCGAGGGCGACCGTCTGGTATCCGGTGATCAGCGTGTCCCGGCCGAACACGGTCATGAACCAGGGCAGCCCCGCGGCGTGCAGTACCACCGGCTCGCCCCGGATGCGCTTCTCCAGGCGCATCGAGGCCAGGTCGGCGGCGGACTTGAGGTACACCGCCAGCAGCCGGTCCGAGCCGGCCTCCAGCGTCGGTACGGCGGCGAGCCATCGTGCGGACGGATCCTCGGCGTCCCGCTCGAAGACGTCGCCGAAGCTACGGGCGACCGGCTCGAACTGCTCCTCGCCGCAGTGCAGGGGCACCCGCAGCTCGCACCGCCAGGCCTCGCCGCGGTGCAGACGCAGGTGCCAGACGAGCGCGTCTCCGTCGATCTGGGTCGCCGCCGGGTCGGCCTCGACCCGCACCATCGCGTAGTAGGTGCCGTTGCGGTAGGCGAAGCAGAGCGCGGAGCCGTCCTGCTCGTGACTGCGGACGATCTGCGCGGAACGGTCCCGGCCGGACTCCTTGATCTCGAACAGGTCGGCGAAGTCGGTACCCACGGCGAGCCGTAGGCGCAACTCGACCGGGTCCGGGCCGAAGTACCGCAGCTCGACGCGCTCGTACATGCCGTCGCCGACGAACCGCTGCCGGCGGACGCCGACCCGGTTCGGCGGCAGGTGCGGCAGCTCGGTGTTGGCGAGGAAGAACGCGGCGGAGAACGGGTCGACGGTGCCGGCGCCCAGCACCAGCAGCGGCGCGCCGTCGAGAGTGAGTTCCCACCTGTCGAGGAAGCGCGTGTCGTCGTGCACCAGCCCACCGATGGTGCCTTTCGGCACGTCACCGGAGGCGTTGGAGAACATGAACGTGCGGCCCTCCAGCACGCTCACGGCGTCCGGTCCGAGCTCCGGCGGCAGGTCGCGGCCGGCCCCGCTGGCCACCCGATCGTCGGGGGTCAGGTCCGGCCACGGCTGTGCCGGTGTGCGTCGTCGTTCCGCAGCCGTCACGTGCCCCCCAGCCGGCGCTACCGGGCCTGCCCCTACCGCGACCCTATGTCGGCTCGAGCGATGCGGCTTCGCCTACGGGCACATCAGCCCGGCACGGTTGGGTCCGGGACGGCCCGGCTTTCTGCCGACCGGCCGCCACGCCCCGACCCCGACCCGCCGATCCGAGCCCCGCCCGGCTTCGCGGCCCCCACAGGCCGGACCCCACGCCGGCCGTGGCTCCGCGCCCGCCTCCACCCACGCGCCGATGATCCGGTGCGTGCTGCGCCCGTTCCGCCTCCCTGACCCGCCCGCAGCGGCGACAGTGGTGTCGGAACGGTCACTGCGGCGAAGGAGGGGGGTGCTACGTGGAGGGGCTGTTGCTGCTCGTGGTGCTGGCCGTCACGGTGATCGTCGGCACCACCATCGGTGGTCGTTACCGGGTCGCGCCGCCGGTCCTGCTCATCGTCCTGGGCGGGCTGCTGGCCCTGATCCCGCCGCTGTCGCACGTGGTGCTCGCGCCCGAGGTCGTGCTGCTGCTCTTCCTGCCGGCGATCCTCTACCGGGAGGCCCTGACCACCAGCCTGCGCGAGATCCGGAACAACCTGCTCGTCATCGGCCTGCTCGCCGTGGTGCTGGTGGGGCTCACGGCGGTCACCGTGTCGTTCGCCGCACAGGCGCTGGGCGTCCAGCCGGCGGCGGCCTGGGTGCTCGGCGCCGTGCTGGCCCCGACGGACGCCGCCGCGGTGTCGGGCCTGGCCAAGCGGATGCCGCGCCGGCTGCTCACCACCCTGCGCGCGGAGAGCCTGATCAACGACGGCAGCGCCCTGGTGCTCTTCTCCGTCACGGTCGGCCTGCTCGGCGGCGGCGCCTTGCCGGGGGCGCTGGAGCTGGCCGGCGAGTTCAGCCTCTCGTTCGCCGGTGGCATCGCCGCCGGACTGGTGGTCAGCGGTCTGGTCGTGCTCGTGCGGCGGCACATCGACGACCCGATGCGCGAGGGGGCGCTCAGCGTGCTGACCCCGTTCGCCGCGTTCCTGCTGGCGGAACAGATTCACGCGAGCGGTGTGCTGGGCGTCGTGGTGTCCGGACTGGTGCTCTCCTACGCCGGCCCGCGGGTCATCCGGGCCCGTTCCCGGCTTGTGGCGTTCTCGTTCTGGGATCTCTCGACCTTCCTGATCAACGGCGCGCTCTTCGTGCTGCTGGGGATGCAGATGCCCCGTGCGATCCGCAGTGTCACCAGCGTGTCCATCGGGCGCGCCGTGGTCATCGCGGCGGTCGTGACGCTGGTGGTGGTGCTCACCCGGGCCGCGTGGATCCTCCTGTCGTCGTACCCGATCCGGGCGGTCAACCCTCGGGCGAAGCGGCAGGCCGCCGGCATCCGGTTACGCGTCGTCGCGACCTGGACCGGATACCGGGGCGCGGTGTCGCTCGCCGCGGCGCTGGCCGTCCCACTGAGCACGCACGGGCATCGAGTCCTGGAACGAGATCTGATCATCTTCTGTACGGCCACGGCGATCCTCGCGATCATGCTGTTGCAGGGCACCACCCTGCCGCTGATCGTCCGCTGGGCGGGCCTCATGGGCGATCCACGGCGCGTCGAAGAGGTGCGGCAGGCCCGGGTACGGGCCGGACAGGCGGGGCTGTCGGCGCTGCCGCAGATCGCCGAGGAGGTCGGCGCGGACGACGACGTGCGAGACCGGGTCCGCACCGACTACGAGGCGCTCCTCGAGGACCTCAGCAGCGTCGAACGCGAGGGGGGTCCGCCACGGGCCAGCGAGCGGGAGCGCCAGCTGCGGCTGGGCCTGATCGAGCACAAACGCCGGGAGATCACCCGGATGCGCGACGCCAACGAGATCGACGACGTCGTGCTGCGAGAGCTCCAGGCCGCCCTGGACATCGAGGAGATCCGGCTGCTCGGGCCGGAGGCGCCGGAGTAGCGGTCCGGGGGGATGTGCGACCGAGGAGAGGAGCGCACGGTGCACGAGGCAGCGGACACCCCGCGGTACGGCCGCGTCGCCGTGGTCACCGGCGCGGCGCACGGCATCGGACGAGGCGCCGCGGTGGAGGCGTTGCGCGGGCGTACGCCGCTCGGCCTGCCGTGGATCGCGCCGGAGGATGTCGCGCCGTTGGTGGTGTTCCTCGCCTCGGACGACGCGCGGATGGTCAGCGGCGCCACGTTCGCCGCCATCGCCGGCGACAGCGCCCACTCCACAGCCTGACCCTCGGGCCCTCGTCCACCCTGCCGATCATGAGGTTGACGGCGGAGTGGATCTCGGAAGCCGCCGTCAACCTCATGATCAACGCGTTGGTGCGGGGGTGGGGTGGGTCACCAGCGGGCTGGTGGGGGTGGTGGGACCACGGGCGGGCGGTCGTCGCAGGTGATGGTGTTCGGCAGTTGCCAGTCGGCGAGCCAGCCACCGTCGTTGCCGCCGAGGTCGGTGAGGCCGAACTCCGAACCGGCCGGGGTGAAGTGGAACGAGCCGCAGTTGTTCACGCCGACCGCCCCGACGTGCCGTGCGTCCACGTTCTGGAAGGACGCCGAACCGGCGGTACGGGCACTGACCACCGAGGTGCCGGTGCCGTCGACCCGGATGTCCCGGAAGCGCACGCCGTTGATCGAGTAGAGGTCCTTCACTGCCCACTCGCTGACCAGCATGATCGCGTTGTAGGTGCTGTCGAGGTACGCGTCGCCGGTCACCTCGATGCGGGCGTCGATGCTGCGGTCCAGGGCGTAGAACCAGATCGCGCCGAGCCCGATCTGCCAGTTCAGTTCCCAGGTGCCGGCCCGGACCGTCGTGTTGCCGGTGATGCGTAGGTGCCCGGTGAAGGGCTCCGCGCCGAAGCGGGACCCGACGTGGATGGCGCTGCCCTCCCGCACCGGGTCGGCGACCAGGTTGCCGGAGACGGTGTTGTCGCCGCCGCCGTAGACGGCGATGCCGTTGGCGAGCACGGGCGACTGCACGGTGTTGCCGGCGAAGGTGTTGCGGGCGTTCGCCGTCTGCTCCGACCACATCGCCAGGCCGTCGTCGCCGGTGTTCCGGACGAAGTTGTTGGCGACGAGCGAGTCGGTCACGCCGGTGTGGAAGTTCAACGCGTCGGCGATCTGGTCGACGATGATGTTGTCGGTGACGCGTACGTTGCGCATCGGACCGTCGAACCACAGGCCGACCTTGGTGTGGCGCAGGTGCAGTCCGTCGATGGTCGAGTCGCTCATCGCCCCACCGATCCCGTTCACCTGGTCGGTGTCGATCCGCTCCCGGACGTCACCTTCGATGGCGAAGTCGGAGAGATGGACGTTGCGGCTGCCCCCGTCGGCCGCGTCCCTGCCGTAGAAGCCGACGCCGGTGTGCAGCGACCCGTCCGGCGCCGGAGTCGGCAGGGCCACCTCGCGGCCCTTGATGATCGTGTACCAGTTGCCGGCGCCCTGGATGGTCACGTCGTCGACGGTGATGTGCCGGTTGACCTGGTAGGTGCCGGGTGGGAGGTAGACGGGCAGCCCGGTGCGCCGGGCGAAGGCGATGGCGCGTTCGATCGCGGGGGCGGCGTCCCGGCGGCCGGTCGGGTCGGCGCCGAAAGCCAGCACGTTCGCGGCGAGCAGCCGCACCTTCGGTGGGCCGACCAGTTCCGAGTCGAGCAGGTCGATGACCGTCCACGCGGCGTTGCTGCCGGCCGGCGCGGTGAGCCGGATCCGGTCACCGGCCCGGTACGTGCGACCGAGCAGCAACCGCTGTTCGTCGTAGAAGTGGCTGGGTCGGAACGGCTTCTGGATCGTGGGGTACGGCTCGGTCTCCGCCGGCACGCAGGAGCACTCGGTGATCCACCAGTCGGGGTGCAGCAGGTCCGCGCCCGGGTCGTTGGAGAACGGGTACTGGTTGTAGAGCCAGGCGTACTGCGAGGTCAACGTCATGGTGCGGATCCGTTTGCCGTTGGCGGCGACGTCCAGCGGCGCGGTGATGCCGCCGCCGGTCGGCGCGTCGGGGATGCTGTAGCGGACGGTGATCGCGTTGGCGGCCGCGGGCAGGGTGAACTCGACGTGTTGGCCGGGGGTCAGCCGGACCGCACGCCGCCCGGACGCCTCCGAGGGGAGCGTGTACGCGCCCCGGTCGGGCCCGATGACCTCGCCGTTCGTGGTCGCGTTCTCCGCCTCCTGCTCGAGGAAGGCGACCCGGGCGCCCCGGCCGGCGACCAGTTGCGGATCGAGCGCCGCCCGGGTCACCACCGGGCCGGCCGGACGGCCGGCGTCCCGGGTGCCGGCCTCGGCCGGCGCGCCGGCCAGGATGCCGAGTGCCGTGGCGAGCGCGGTCACGGCGGCGATCGCCGCTCGCCGCCGCTGTCGGGTGCGCGGGAGCTCCGCGCGGATGCTCCAATTCATGGAGGGGCTCATCTCTCTCGATGGTGGGATGCTGCGACGCGGCGTTGCCTGGGACGGCCGGGGCGGCCCGGCGGGTGGCGATCCTTCGGCCCGGGCGGCCGGGCGAGCGGTCAGGCGGCGTAGACCTCGAGCTGGGAGAGCTGCCCGGCGGGCCAGCCGGTGTTGCCGGTGAGGTGGATACGCACGTACCGGGTCGCGGTGACGGGGAAGCTCAACGTCACCCGGTTGCCGGTGGCCGGGTCGAAGAGCCGGCCGCCGGAGGCGACGATGTCGCTCCAGTTGTCGCCGTCGGTGCTGCCCTGCACCGAGAGGGTCTGGGTCCGGGCCGACCAGGTCGCCGCCGGAGGCAGCCGGAGCACGATCCGGCCGACAGCGGTGGCCGCCCCGAGGTCGACCCGCACCCACTGGGGGAAGACGTTGTTGGCACTCTCCCAGTAGCTGTCCGGATCGCCGTCGACCACGTTGGCGCTCCCGTACGACTGGGTCTGGCTGCTCTGCGCGGTCGGTCGACCCCGGGCCAGGTCGGTCTGCGCCACCGGATCGGTGGTCACCGTGACCGCGTTCGACGGCGGTGACGAGGTGCCGGCCGGGTCCAGCGCGACGACCGTGAAGGTGTACGCGGTGGCGGGGCTCAGCCCGGTGACGGTGGCCGAGGTGCCGGTGACCGACGCGACCGTCGTCGTGCCCTGCCGGACCTGGTAGCCGGCCACCCCGTCGGCGTCGGTGGCGGCGGACCAGGCCAGTGAGACGCTGGTCGCGGTCCGGCCGGTCACCGTGAGGTCGCCGGGCGCGGTGGGCGGAGTGGGTGTGCCGCCGGCCGCGTACGCCTCGACCTGGGAGAGCTGCGCCGCGGGCCAGGCGGTGTTTCCGGTGACCGTGACCCGGACGTGCCGGGCGGGGGTGGCCGGGAGCGCGACGGTGGCGGTGTTGCCGCTGGCCGGGTCGAACCGGAGCCCGGTCGTGGCCAGGAGCGTGCTGAAGGACGACCCGTCGGTGCTGCCCTGCACCGAGATCGTCTGGGTCCGCGCCTCCCACCCCGCGGGTAGGGCGAGCACGAGCCGGTTCACCGGGTGGCCGGCGCCCAGGTCGACCTGCCACCACTGGGGGAAGGCGCTGTTCGCGCTCTCCCAGTAGCTGCCCCGGTCGCCGTCGACGGCGTTGCCGGCGACGTACGGCCCGTGCTGGCTGCTCGCCGAGGTCGGCCGCCCGGCGGCCAGGTTGCCGCCCGGCGGCTGACCGCCTCCCGGGACCGGCGGGGTCGGGCGTACCGGGGTGAGCGGGAGCTGGCCCTTGAACATCCGCCCGCCGTCGGCGGTGATCCGCAGGTAGTAGTCGGCCGAGCAGAAGGTGCCGTCCTCGTCGAGCGCGCGGATGCCCACCCCGGCGGGCGTGCTCGCCTGCGTCTCGGCGGTCTTGGCGATCTGGTTGCCCTCGTTGAACTCGTCGAACATCGAGACGTAGAGGCCCTGCGCGCCGAGGCGGGTGAGGTTGTAGAGGTGCCGCCAGTAGAAGTCGCCGTGCCGCCGGTGCCCGGCCGAGAGGTCACCCGGCATGACGCAGGGCTGGTAGTCGATGCCGTGCGCGGCGCAGTCGGCCAGATCGGGCACGTTGACGTTGGTGTGGAACCAGTCCAGGCCGTCGAGGGTGCCGGTGCGGCCCACCATCCACGGCGAGATCATGTCGAAGGCGCGGTAAACCTCGCCGAAGCCCGGACGGGAGTCGTTGACGCCCTGCCGCCAGTAGGTGGGAACCCCGCCGATGACGTAGCAGCCCTGCGCCTTGAACCACTGGACGACGTCCAGACAGGGCTCGGGCGGGAACGGCCTGCCGTCGTCGTCGAAGCCGAACCCCCACACGCACACCACCGGCCGGCCGTTCTGGTGCGCGTACGCCGGTGAGGCCGTGTGCGCCGACATCTTCGCCGTCCAGTCCTGCTTGATCTGCGACTGCATCGACGTCCAGCCGGTGACGTCGTACATGATGTAGAACTTGCGGCCGAACCGCTCGGCGGCGCCGCGGACCTTGACCGCCATGGCGTCGCGGGTCGGCCCCTCGTCGCCGAACGGGTTGAACCGCTGCAGAGCGGCGGTGTCGCAGCCGTGCTCCTGCATCCAGCGGAAGTGGGTGTCGACGGTCTGCTGGTCGTACGACGAGAAGAGCCGGGCCGGCTGGCCGTCGCCGAGGTTGGGGTACGCGGTGGGGTAGCCGTGGACGTAGTCCCGCATGTCCGGCCAGGACACGATCGTGGTGTTGGTCGGTGACGGGGGCTGGAAGCGGTCCCGGCTCCAGTGCCACCAGCCGCCGATCGGGGCGCCGTCACCCGGGCAGCTGAACCATCCCTGGTAGCCGACGGTGATCTTGCCGACCACGTCGCCGGGTGGGCCGGCCGCGGCGGCCGGGGCGGGTGCGGCCAGGTCGGGTAGGGCGGCGAGTGCGGATCCCGCCGCCGCGGAGCCGAACAGGGTGCGACGGGTGAGCGCCATGGGTATGGCTCCTTCGCCGGTCAGGGGAATTGACGGTCATCATGCCAGCCGGCGTCATCGCATCGCAATAGTTCGACTTCTAGATGAAAGATCACGGCTGCCAGGCTGTAAGAAGCAGATGATCGGGGTGAGCAGCCTTCCCCGTCCCGTACTGTCGGAAGCAGGGTCGGTGCGGTGGGGCCGGGTGACACGCGATGACGACGGTGGCGGAGAGCGACGCCGGGGCGGCCGGCGAATCCGGCCGCCCGCTCTTCGTGGAACTCTTCCTCGACCTGGTCTACGTCTTCGCGCTGGTCTCCCTCACCAAGATGCTGACCGGCAACCTGAGCTGGACGGGCCTGGCCCGGGGGCTGGTGCTCCTGCTCGCGTTCGCCTTGATCTGGGCGTTGACCACGTGGGCCGGTGGCTCGTCGGCGGTGGCCCGCCCGTCGGTGCAGGCGCACATCATCGCTACGGCCGCGGCCGGCCTGGTGATGGCTGCCGCCGCACCCCACGCGTTCGGCGACCGAGGCCTGCTCTTCGCCGGCACCTACGTCTTCATCCACTTCGGCTCGATCATCTATTTCCTGCTGGTGGCCCCGAGTCCGGCCATGCCGCGACGGACCGCCCGGATCGCCTTCTGGGAGGCCATCGCGGCCATCGGTTGGATCTCGGGGGCGTTCTCCGAGGGCCCGGTCCGGCTTGGGCTCTGGGCGGCGGCGGCAGCCGTCGAGTACACCACCGCCGCGCTCGGTTGGCCGGTGCCCGGCCTCGGCCGGTCGAGGTCGATGGAATGGCAGTTGGGCGGCGAGCGGGTGCCCGAGCGGTACCGGCAGTTCGTCGTCGTCGCGTTCGGCGTGTCGATCCTCACGACCGGTACGACGTTCAGCCAGAACGAGTACACGCTGGACCGCGGCTACGCCCTGGCGGTGGTGTTCACCATCGTGGTGCTGATGTGGCGGATCTACATCTACCGGGCGGGTGAGCTGCTGACCGAGGCGATCGCCCGGTCGCCGGACCCGGCGCTGCTCACCCGCGCCGCCGCGGTCTGCCACCTGGTGATGGTGGCCGGCATCGGTGGCGTGGCGGTGACCAGCGACCTCGTCGTGGTACGGCCGTTCGGCGACACGCCACCGTCGTGGGCCGCCGTGGTCCTCGGCGGTCCGGCGTTGTTCCTGATCGGCCGCGGGCTGCTCGACTACACCGTGTTCGGGCGGATCTCCCGATCCCGGGTGCTCGGGCTGGTGCTGCTGGCCGGCGCGGCGCCGGCCTCCTCGGTGCTGCCGCCGGTCCTCGTCGCCCTGCTCGCCGTGATCGTCCTCGCCCTGATCGCCGTGGCGAACCTGGTGGCCACCCGGCTGCACCCGCGCGTGCCCGCCCCGCCGGCCTTCGGCTGACCATCCGTCTCCCCGGATCGCCGGCCTCGTCAACGTCCGGCGGCTCAGCCGTGGGGAACTCCGACCAGCCGGGAGCGGGGAGCCACCGACTCGCCGATCAGGATGACCAGCATGACCAGGTTCGCCACCGCGAGGACGCCCAGCGGCGGGAGCAGGGCCGCCGCTGGCGCGAGCGCGCCGAGCGCCACCACGCCCAGGGCCCGCGACCAGAGCACCCGGCCGGTCATCACCACGTCGAAGAGGCAGCTGCCGAGCAGGAAGAGCGCCGGCCCGCCGAGAGTGACGGCCGTCCAGGCGGCCGGCGCGGGTCCGAGCGGCACGTCGATCACCAGCGAGAGGGCCGACGAGGTCAGCAGTACGCCGGCCACCATCACCAGATGCGCGTACGAGGTGGCGGTTCCGGGACGTACCCGCTCCACCGTCGTGAGGCCGGGCGGAGCGAGGAGCTGCTGCACCCGGTGGTAGTAGAGCCCAAGGAGCAGGATCCCGCTGATGAACGCGACGGCGCAGGCCGTGTATCCGGGAGGCCCGAGGTCGCTCGCGCTCAGCCCGACCCCGACGGTGAGGATCAGCTCGCCGAGCGCGATGAGGAAGATCTGCCGATGCCGCTCCGACAGGTGCGTCCCGGTGAAGATCTGACTGGCCAGCTCGGTGCGCCCCAGCCTCGGCGTCGGCCAGCCGATTCGGGCCGAGCCGAGGTCGATCACCACCGCGATCCCCCAGAGAACCAGCCGCGGCAACCCCGCCACGAACGCCCCGGCCGCCCAGGGTGCGGCGGTGACGATGAACCAGAAGAACACCCGGACGCTGCGGGCCTGGATCGAGCGGTTCACCCGGGTGCCGGGGATGAGCACCGCGTCGCGGACCACATGGATGCCGAAGTACGCCGCGACGAAGAGCCAGCCGTACTCGCCGAACGCCTGCGGCACCGCGATCGCCATCACCAGGGTCCCGAACATGACCAGCAGCACGGTCGCCTGGATGAGCGGCAGCCGCGGGTTGAACAGGTCGGTGAGCCACGCCGTCAGCACCCAGACCCACCAGGCCGCCATCAGCAGGACGGCGGCCTGGGCGACGCCCCGCACGGTGAGGTCATCGGCGAGCCCGGCGGCGATCCGGGAGAGCATGAAGATGTAGGTGACGTCGAAGAAGAGCTCCAGGAACGTCGGATACCCGGGCTCGCCGCGTCGGCGCAGGATGCGGGGAAGCGGACTGGACGTCACCGCGTCTGCCTCCTCTGACGCGCGCCGTGTACGCCGCGACCGGTAAGGGCCACCGACACCGTATCCACCTCCCTCGGCCGGCGGACCCGCGGCGGCGGGCGGTCACCCACGCGGGACCGGTGATTTCGCCGATGCGGCGACGCAGGGGCGCGCTCAAGACTTATGCACGTCGATATATCCCCCACCGCTAGGGAGCCCGACGTGCCCGTACCCACCACCACCCGTCCCCGTTCCGTCCTGTCCCGCGTCGCCCGGGCCGCGATGGCCGCCGCTCTGGTCGCGAGCGGTGCCCTGGCCACGTCCTCCGGCCCGGCCCAGGCCGCCGACAATCCGTACGAGCGAGGTCCGGCCCCGACCGTGGCCCTGCTCGAGGCCGCCCGTGGCCCCTTCAGCACCGCGTCGCAGAGCGTCTCCTCGCTGAGCGTCACCGGTTTCGGTGGCGGTGTCATCTACTACCCGACCGACACCAGTCAGGGCACGTTCGGCGCGATCGCCATCTCGCCCGGTTTCACCGCCGCCTGGTCCAGCATCAGCTGGCTCGGCCCGCGGATCGCCTCGCACGGTTTCGTGGTGATCGGCATCGAGACCAACACCCGGCTCGACCAGCCAGAAAGCCGGGGCCAGCAGTTGCTCGCCGCGCTCGACTACCTCGTCGAGCGGAGTTCGGTGCGTAGCCGGATCGACGGCACCCGGCTTGCCGTCGCCGGTCACTCGATGGGCGGCGGCGGCAGCCTGGAGGCGGCCGCGGCGCGGCCGTCGCTACAGGCCGCCGTGCCTCTCGCCCCGTGGAACCTCGACAAGACCTGGAACACGCTCCAGGTGCCCACGCTGATCGTCGGTGGTGAGTACGACAGCGTCGCCCCGGTCGCCAGCCACTCGATCCCGTTCTACAACAGCATCCCGGCGTCCGCGGAGAAGGCGTACCTGGAGCTCAACGGCGAGAGTCACTTCTTCCCGCAGACGGTGAACACGCCGACCGCCCGGCAGGCGGTGGCCTGGCTGAAGCGGTTCGTCGACAACGACACCCGCTACGAGCAGTTCCTCTGCCCCGGCCCGAGCGGGCTGGCGATCGAGGAGTACCGCAACACCTGCCCCAGCGCCTGACAACCAGGGCGGGGCGGCCGTCGAAACGGCCGCCCCGCCCGCTCCGGCGATCCGCCGCCACGTCGCGTCGATCATGAAGTTGTTGCCCTCGGCAGCGGCGTGTCACGGCAACAACTTCATGATCAGCGGGGCGATCGGGGAGAGCCGGCGTCGATGCGCGGGTGTCTGGTCGGAAGGCCCGCCGTGTCCGTCCGTCCGGCGGCTGGCGCGCCGGCCGGATGGGCGATTGGATCGAAACATCGAAAGTATTGACGCGCTAACCGAGAAAAGTACACTGCGAGTGTAAATAACGCCTGCCACGACCCGGGGGATGGGTGATGGAGGAGGGGCTCGCACTGCACCACATCGGGGTGCGCTTCGGCGGCCTCACCGCCCTCGACGACGTCTCGCTGCGGGTGCCGCCCGGCCGGGTGGTGGGGGTCATCGGCCCCAACGGCGCCGGCAAGACCACGCTGTTCAACGTGATCTGCGGCTTCGTCACGCCGGAGTCGGGATCGATCGCGTTGGACGGCCGACCGCTACGGCCGCGTCCGCACCGGCTGACCCGGCTCGGTGTCGCCCGGACGTTGCAGGGCACCGGGCTCTTCGCCGGGTTGACCGTCCTGGAGAACGTGATGACCGGGGCCTCGCACACCGCCCGGGCCGGCTTCCTCCCGGCGCTGCTCGGGCTGCCGCGCAGCGACCGCGACGAGGCCCGGCTGCGCCGGGACGCACTCGACGTTCTCGACCGGCTGGGCATCGCGACACACGCCGACGCCGCGCCGGGCACGCTGCCCTTCGCCGTACGCCAGCGGGTCGCCCTGGCCCGGGCGCTCGCCGCCCGGCCCCGGCTGCTCCTGCTCGACGAGCCCGCCGGTGGCCTCGGCGCGGAGGACATCGCCGAACTGGCGGAGCTGATCCGGCAGTTGCCGCACCGCGACCCGGATCCGTGCGCGGTGCTGCTGGTGGAGCACCACATGGACCTGGTGATGTCGGTCTGCGACGAGCTGGTGGTGCTCGACTTCGGTCGGGTGATCGCCGCCGGCACCCCCGACGAGGTCCGCGACGATCCCGCGGTCACCGACGCCTACCTCGGCGCCACCGTCGACGAGGCCACGGCATGAGCGAACGTGGTGAGCGAATCGTTTGGTGCTGGGTGGTCGTGTCTCATGGCGTCGCCGACCGGAGGGAGGCGGCGGCATGAGTGAACGTGGCGACCTGCTGGTGGTGCGTGAACTCGTGGCGGGCTACGGCGCCGCACCGGTGCTGCACGCCGTCGATCTCACCGTCCCCGCCGGCACCATCACGGCGGTGGTCGGTGCCAACGGCGCCGGCAAGACCACCCTGCTCCGCACGATCTCCGGCGTGCTGCGCCCGCAGGCCGGCCGGATCGAGCTCGCCGGAGAGGACCTGCGGGGCGTCCCGGTCGAGCGGCTGGTGCACCGTGGCATGGCGCACGTGCCGGAGGGGCGCGGCGTGATCGGCGAGCTCAGCGTCGACGAGAACCTGCGCCTCGGTGGGCTGTGGCGGCGCGACCGGGCCGATGCCGCCCGTGCGCTCGATGAGGTCTACCAGCTCTTCGAGCCGCTGGCCCGGCGCCGGCGCCACCTCGGCCACCAGCTGTCCGGGGGCGAGCGGCAGATGCTCGCGCTCGGCCGGGCGCTGGTCGGCCGGCCCCGCCTGCTGCTGCTCGACGAGCCGTCACTCGGCCTCGCGCCGCGGGTGGTCGCCCGCACCATGGCCCTGCTGCGGCAGTTGCGCGACGGTACCGGGCTCACCGTGTTGCTGGTCGAGCAGAACGTCCGCAGTGCGCTCTCCGTGGCCGACCAGGGCGTGGTGATGTCGCTGGGGCGGGTGGTCACCACCGCGCCGGCCGCCGCCCTGCGCGACGACGTCGACCTCCGTCACGCCTACCTCGGTTTCTGACCACCGGGAGGGACAACTTTGGACCGCTTCGTCTTCCTCACCCTGGACGGCCTGTCCCGGGGAGCGGTCTACGCGGCGTTCGCGCTCGCGCTGGTGCTGATCTGGCGGGCCGCACGGGTCGTCAACTTCGCCCAGGGCGCGATGGCTGTCGCCGCCGCGTACGTCGCGTACAGCGTCGCCTCGACCACCGGCTCGTACTGGCTGGGCTTCGTGGTCGCGCTCGCGGCCGGGCTGCTGCTCGGCGCGATCGTCGACCGGGCCGTGATGCGGTACGTCGACCACGCCTCGCCACTGAACCCGGTGATCGTCGCGCTGGGGCTGGTGCTGTTGATCCAGGCTGTCCTCGGGATGATCTACGGCAGCGAGTTCCGGCCCGCCGAGGCGCCCTTCTCCCGGGGTGCTTTCACCGTGGGCGGGCTGGCCGTGCTCTCCCCGTACGACCTGTTCGTCTTCGGCGCGGTCGCGGTGGTGGTCTGCGCACTCGCCTGGATCTTCGCCCGGACGGCGGTCGGCCTGCGGATGCGGGCCGCGGCGTTCGCTCCCGAGGTGTCCCGCCTGCTCGGGGTGAACGTGGGCGGAATGCTCACCCTCGGCTGGGCGCTCGCGTCCGGGGTTGGCGCGCTGGCGGCCATGCTGGTCATCCCGACCGAGCTCGGCCTGCATCCGCACGCGATGGACCTGGTATTCGTCTCGGCGTTCACCGCGGCGGTGGTCGGTGGGCTGGACAGTCCACCAGGGGCGGTGGTGGGTGGCCTCATCGTCGGCCTGCTGCTCTCCTACGTGAGTGGCTACGCCGGTAGTGACCTCACCCCGCTGGCGGTGCTGGTGCTGCTGCTGGCGGTGCTGCTGGTCCGTCCCGGCGGTCTGTTCGCCCCGGTCGCGGCGAGGCGGGTGTGAGCGCCACGTCGGCGGGGACGCCGCCGCGGGAGCGTACGACCGGTGCGGCCGGCGGGCCGGGTGACCAGCGCCAGCGGGGCAGCACCCTGCTGCGTCACCTCGCCGTCGTGGCGGTGGCCGGGCTGCTGCTGGTCGGGGTGAGCTACGCCGTCGAGCCGTTCCGCAACTTCCAGCTCGCCACCGTGGCGGCGTACCTCTGCGCCACCGCCGGTCTCACCGTGCTCACCGGGCTCAACGGCCAGCTCTCGCTCGGGCACGGCGCACTGATGGCCACCGGGGCCTACACCGTCGCGTTGTGCCAGAACGCGTTCTACGACCGGGGCGTCACCGGTGCTGCTCTGCTGGTCGTCTCCCTGGCCGCGGCGGTCGTCGCCACGGTCGCGGTCGGCGCCGTGGTCGGGGTGGCCGCGGCCCGGCTGCGCGGCCCGTACCTGGCCGGCGTCACCCTCGCGGTCGCGGTCGTGGTGCCGGCCCTCACCGTCACGTTCGACGGCGTCTTCAACGGCGAGCAGGGTCTGTCGGTGCCGGTCGAGCCGCCGCCGCTGGCGCTCGGCGTGTACTTCCCGTACGAGCGGTGGCAGCTCTGGATCGCCGGTGCGGCCACCCTGCTCGCGCTGCTGCTGCTGGCGAACCTGGTGCGCAGCCGGTACGGCCGTACGTTCCGGGCGGTGCGGGACGACGAGGTTGCCGCCCGCCTCGCCGGGATCCACGTCGCCCGCACCCAGGTGCTCGCGTTCGTGGTCAGCGCCGCGACCGCCGGGCTCGGCGGTGCGCTGCTCGCGGTGCTGGCGCAGAGCGTGTCCCCGGGGGCCTTCGGGCTGACCCTGTCGCTCTTCCTGCTCATGGCCGTGGTGATCGGTGGCCTGGGGCGGCTCGCCGGCGCGGTGTGGGGTGCGGTGCTGCTCGTCGCCCTGCCCGACCTCAGCCACTCGGTGACCGAGCAGCTCACGCTCTCGGCCGCGGCGGCCCAGCGGCTGGAGGGCAACCTCCCGCTGGCGATCTTCGGTATCACCCTGGTCGTGGTCATGCTCGCCGCGCCGGGCGGCGTGCAGGGACTGCTGTCCCGGTTCGGCCGTGCGCTGCTCGCCCGCTGGCGGGCCGGCCGGTCCTGAGCCACCGGTCCGGCCTTCCCCTGGGCCGGGCGCCCCACCCCACCACGAAACCCCCACCGAGGAAAGGTCGGTGTTCCCCATGCACCGTACGGCGCGACGCGGTCTCGCGATCGCCAGCACCATCGCTCTGCTCATCGCCACGGCCGCCTGCGGCGGCGACGGCGGTTCCGGGTCCAGCCGCGGGAACGTACCCGGTGTCACCGACACCGAGATCCTGGTCGGTACCCACATGCCGCTCACCGGCCCGGCCGCTGCCGGGTACTCGAAGATCGCTCCGGCGACGAAGGCGTACTTCGACTACGTCAACGCCAACGGCGGCGTGCACGGTCGCAAGATCAATTACAAGATCATGGATGACGGGTACAACCCGGCGAACACTCAGCAAGTGGTGCGCCAGCTGGTCCTCCAGGACAAGGTCTTCGCGATCCTCAACGGGCTCGGAACGCCGACGCACACCGGCGTGCTCGACTTCCTCAAGACCAACCGGGTGCCCGACCTCTTCGTCGCCTCCGGCAGCCGTAGCTGGGACCAGCCGGACAAGTATCCCGGCACGTTCGGCTTCAACCCGGACTACACGGTGGAGGGCAAGATCCTCGCCCAGCACGTGAAGACCACCATGCCAGGACGCAAGGTCTGCTTCCTCGGCCAGGACGACGACTTCGGCCGGGACAGCCTCGCCGGGGTGGAGAAGATCCTCGGCGCCGACGCGGTGGCCGTCAAGCAGACGTACGTCACCAGCAACACGAACGTGGCACCGCAGATCGGCGCGTTCAAGGCCGCCGGTTGCCAGGTGGTCGTCCTCGCCACCGTGCCCGGCTTCACGGCGTTGTCCATCGGCACCGCGGCCCGCCTCGGCTTCAAGCCGCAGTGGGTGGTCTCCAACGTCGGCGGGGACCACCCGACCCTGGCCAAGCAGCTCGGCGAGGCCGCACCGCTGCTCGAGGGGATGATCGGCGGCAACTACCTGCCGATGCAGAACGACGCCGCCAACCCGTGGATCCAGCTCTTCACCCGGATCAACAAGGAGCACAACGGGAACGCGGAGTTCGACGGCAACGTCGTCTACGGCATGTCCGTCGGCTACCTCTTCGTGCAGGCGCTGCTCGCCGCCGGCAAGGACCTGACCCGGGAGAGCCTGCTCGAGGCGGTGGGCAAGGGCGGCTTCCAGGGTCCGGGCCTGGTCCCGCTGCGCTTCTCCGCCGACGACCACTCCGGCTATGGCGGGGAGCGGCTGACCCGGGTCAGCGGGGGAGTGCAGAGCTACTTCGGCCCGGCGTACGAGACCGACGAGGCGGACGGGCCGGTCAACGAGTACACCGCGACGCCCGTCCAGCCGCCGGCGAACGGGGTGCCGACCGGCTCCTGACCCCGCAACGACGGCCGACGAGCCCGGCCACGGCACGACCCTCCGCCGTGGCCGGGCTCGACCCTGCCCTGACAGGGGGCGCGACCTCGGCCTTCGCCGCCCGCCGCTTCCCGCCGCCGCCCGCCGGCCGCCTGCCCTGGCGCCGGTCGAGTCGTTGACCAGGGCGTGGCAGTGCTCCTAGTATCTGCACTGTGACTGCATATTCTGGTCGGCTCTGCGGGCGGGCGGCGCTCGCTGCCGCGACGTCGGGCCAGCCGGTGGCGGGCGAGCCCGCCGCGCGCCGGGGCGCCCGGCGTCGCGGCGCGCCGCCGCGGTGGCCGGTATTTGCCCCGCGCCACGTCGCACCGCTGTCGCGGCCCGTGGCGGCGGCGCCGACCACCGCCTGTCTAGACTCGCCGTCGAATGGGCCGCGGCGGTGGTGAGGGGGCGCGAGCGGATGAGCGGGGCGGCGGCTCCGGGCCGCGTCGACGGGCGGACGCTGCGCTCCGAGCGCACCCGCGCGGCCATCGTCGAGGCGCACCTCGACCTCATCTCCGAGGGCGATCTGCGGCCGACCGGTGAGCGGATCGCCGAGCGCGCCGGCATCTCGCTGCGTACGCTCTGGACCAACTTCAAGGACATGGAGACCCTCTTCGAGGCCAGCGGCGCCGAGGTGCTCCACCGGCAGGACGCCGCGTACCGGGCGATCTCGCCGACGTTGCCACTGGCCAAGCGGGTCGACGCGTACTGCCGGCAGCGGGCCCGGCTGCTCCAGCTCATCGCGCCGTCGGCCCGGGCCGCCCAGATGCGCGAGCCGGTGTCCGAGCAGCTGCACCGCAACCGGCTCAAGCACATCGAGCGGGTACGCGACGAGGTCGAGCAGCTCTTCGCGACCGAGCTGGCGCAGGCCGGCCGCGGGCGCAAGCAGGTGGTCGACGCGATCGTGGCGGCGAGCATGTGGCCGGCCTGGTCGATGTTGCGTGACGGTCTGGGGCTCGGCGTGGACCAGGCGCGGGCGGTCATGACGCGTACGGTGCGGGCGCTGCTGGCGCAGGTCGTCGGGGGTTGACGCTCCGCGCGTCCGTCCGGGTCGCCCGCCCCTTTCCAAGCGGGAATCGATAGGTGACACTCGATGCATGGTTGCTGCATCTACAGTGCAAATAACTGTGCTGCGTGGCCGGGACGAGGAACGCCGGGCGATCCGGCGGCTGCTCGGCGGGCTGACCGGCGGCGGGGCGGCCGTCGTGTTTCAGGGCGACCCGGGCTCCGGGCGTAGCGCCCTCGTCGACTACGCCCACCACCACGCCGGGACGTGCGCCGTCCTTGCCTCCGCCGGCCTCGCCGAGGAGGCGACGCTGCCGTACGCCGGGCTGCAACGCCTCCTCGACCCGGTGCTCGACCGGGCCGGCGAACTGCCCACCGCACAGTCGCGCCTACTGCGCCGGGTACTGTCCGGCGCCGGTTGCCCGCCCGAGCGTCAGCTCGCACTCGGCCTGGCCGTCCTGCGGCTGTACGCCGTCGTCGCGCGAGATCGCCCGCTGCTCTGCACGATGGACGACGTCGACCGGGGTGACCGGCCGACCGCCGAGATCCTCGCCTTCGTGGCCCGGCGGCTGGGGCGGATGCCGGTCGCTGTCGTGCTCACCGCGACGTCCGCGCCCCCCGGCGGGCTGCCGACCTATCGGCTGCGCCCCCTCGACGAGCGGGACAGTGCCGCTCTCCTCGCCGACCGACTGCCCGAGCCGCCCGTCGCGCCGGTGACCGCGGCGCTCGCCGCGGCCGCCCGAGGCAACCCGCAGGCCTTGGTCGACCTGGCCGGGGTGCTCACCACGGCGCACTGCCGGGGCGAGGAGCCACCGCCGGTGGCCCCACCGGCCGACGGCGCGCTGGGTCGCGCCTACCGAGCCCGGCTGGACCAGCTGCCGCACCACACCCGCCGGGTGCTGCTGTTCGCCGCGCTCGACGAGGACGGGGCACCGGACGCACTGGTCCGCGCGGCCCGGGTCGGCGGCGCCTCGATCGCCGCGCTCGCCCCGGCCGAGCGGGCCGGGCTGGTCCGGGTGGAGGCACACCGGGTCACGTTTCCCCACCCGGTCGCCCGGGCGGTGATCGTGGCCGCCGCGCCGATCGCCGAACGCCGGGCGGCGCACCTGCGCCTCGCCGGCGTGCTCGACGATCCGGGGCATCGGCTGGACCGGGCGCTGCACCTCGCGGCGGCCGCGGCCGGCCCCGACCCCGCGCTCGCCGCAGAGCTGGAGGCGGCGGCGCTGACCGTCGGCGGCGCTCGGGCGTCGGTCGCGTTGGAGCGGGCCGCCGAACTCAGCGACGACGCCGGCCGCGTCGCCGAGCGGCGGGTGGGCGCGGCCCGGTACGCCTGGTCCGCCGGTGAGACCCGGCGGGCGCGGCTGCTGCTGAGCGGTCTTCCGGTCGAACCGGTCGCGCCGGCCCGTACCGTCCCGGCCGAGCCGGTCGGAACCGGCCTTCCCCCGGGCCCGGTTCCGCCCTGCGCCAGCGGGCGGGCCGACCTGCTGCGCGGCGAGGTCGAGCTGCGCTGCGGCCGTACGCCCGCCGCCGTGCGCGCGCTGCTGGCCGCCGCGGACCGGCTCGCCCGCACCGACCGACCGCTGGCGCTGGCGGCGCTGGCCCGGGCCGGTGAGGCGCTCTGCTTCTCCGGCGAGCAGTACCGTTACGCCGACCTCGCCCGGCGAGGGCGCGCGCTCGCCCGGCCCGGCGAACCACCCGAGGTCGAGCTGACCAGCACCTACCTCGCCGGGGTGGCCGCCACGCTCCGCGGCGACCTGGAGCAGGCCGGACCCGCGCTCCGCCGCGTCGTCGTGCTCGGCGGCCAGCTCACCGGACCGGCGTGTACCCCGGCCGCACTGTGCTGGGCGGCGTCCGCGGGCCTGCTGGTGGCGGTGGACGGCGCGGCGCACCGCCTAGCCGAGCGGGCCGTCGAGCTGGCCCGGGAGCGGAACGAACTCTCGGCGCTGCCACGCGCCCTGGAGCTGCGGGCGATCGCCGAGTACTGGCTGGGCCGGCACGAGGCGGCGGCGGAGAGCTCGCGGGAGGGGCTGCGGATCGCCCGCGCCACCGGCCAGGCCAACGTGGCGGCGGTCCACCTGGGAATGCTCGCGGTGCTCGCCGCCGTACGCGCCGACCGGGACGGCTGCCTGCGCCGGCTCGGCGAGATCGGCGACGGGCCGGCACCGTACAGCCGACCCTGGGCGCTTGCGCAGTGGGCCGTCGCGGTGCTCGACCTGACCGACGGTCGGCACGCCCCGGCCGCCGCCCGCCTCGCCGCGCTCGCCCACCCGGGCACCGGGCGCGGTCAGGTGCTGGTCCAGGTGATGGCCACCCCTCACCTGGTGGAGGCCGCCCAGCTGTCGCACCGACCGGTCGCCGTCGCCGCCCTCGCGCTCTTCGACAGATGGGCCAGCAGCACGGCCAGCCCGTCGAGGCGCGCCCTGTCGGCCCGCTGCCACGCGCTGCTCGCCCCGCGCGGCAGCGACGAGGCCGAGGAGCGGTTCGGCGCCGCGCTGCGGCTGCACCCGGTCGACACCGGCGCCTTCGAGCGGGCCCGTACCGCGCTGCTGTTCGGCCGGGAGCTGCGTCGGGCCCGCCGGCCCCGAGACGCGCGTACCCACCTGCACGACGCCTGGGAGACGTTCACCCTGCTCGCCGCCGGGGCCTGGGCCGACCAGGCCACCACCGAGCTGCGTGCGGCCGGCGAGTCCGTCGGCGCGCCGGACCCGGCCGCCGCGCGGCTGCTGACCGGCCAGCAACTGCGGATCGCGCAGCTGGTCGCCGAGGGCGCGACCAACCGCGAGGTCGCCGCCCGGATGTTCCTCTCCACCCGGACGGTCGACCACCACCTGCGCAACATCTTCCACCGGCTCGGCGTCCGGTCGCGCACGGAGCTGGCCCGGGCGCTTCCGTAGCCGGAGCCGCCTGACCCCGGGACGAGGCCGAACCGAATTGCCAAGTTCAGGAGTGCCTTGGATCACGCCGATAATTCATTGCGCCGCCAATTGCCGCCGTTAGAGTGCAAGGTCGAAAAGCAAGAAAGGCACGCGGTGACTCACGACGTACCACCTGGGGAACGGTTCGCGCTTGCGCGAAAGGCCCAGGAGAACATCGAGAACTGGTCCACGGGAGCACAATTCCTGACGCTGCTGACGGCACTTCATGAACAAGGGTGGATGCGCTTTCTCGCCGAGCCGCGCGACCTCGATGCATTGGCTGTCTTCTCGGGATTCTCGCCGACCCGGTTGGGGGACGTGCTGGCCGTGTTGGAGGAGCACGGCGTCATCGAGCAGCAGGATGGGAGTGTGCGGCTGAGCCCGCCGTTCGAGGCGCTCGACGCCGACGACGCCTGGGTCACGCTGAGCGACGTGCTGGATCGCGCCACGATGATGTCCCGGCTGGTCCGCGCGGCGGTGGAGAAGCCCGGCCCGGTGCCGTCGAGCGAGACCTACGCGCTGGTCATCGCCCGCGCCTTCGGCGGACGGACCACCCGGATCGCCCGGGAGCTGTACGCGCAGCTCCTCGCCGAGCTGCCCGAGGCTGTCGAGGCGATACGCAGCGGGCGGTGGCTGGACGTCGGCTGCGGCGTCGCCGGAACGACACTGACCATGGCCACGATGTTGCCCGAGATGCGGGCGGTGGCGATCGAACTGGTGCCCACGGTTGCGGCCGAGACGGTACGCCGAGCCGAGGCTCTCGGGGTGACCGACCGGGTGGACGTCAGGTGCATGGATGCCCGGGACTACGACGAGCAGGATGCGTTCGTCGGCGCGTTCTGGGCCCAGCCGTTCTTCCCCGAGCCGACCCGGGCCGCGACGCTCGGCATGATCCGACGTGCGCTCAAGCCCGGTGGACTGCTGTTGGTGCAGGAGATGGAGCGAGAGCCGCAGGACGCCGGCCGGTCCGCATACGCCTTGCGGCGGCTCGTCTACCAGGGCTGGGAGGTGCCGTTCGGCCGGCCCGCCGAGCAACTGGTCGCCGAGGCTCAGGCCGCCGGGTTCGAACTGGTACGACTGGCCGCTACCGCCTTCGGCCGCTTCGCACTGCTCCGCCGGCCCGCCTAGCGCCGTCCGACGTTGCCGGCCCGGCTAGCGCCGTCGGCCGCCACCGGCGCGACGCCGCGTCGGGCGGGCGGTCCGGCCGACGCGGGCCGGCTCAGGGGACGACGACGGTGCGAGCCCCCTCGCCCCGGGCCATCCGGTCGAAGGCGGCGGCGGCACCGTCCAGGTCGGTCCGGTCGGTGATCAGCGGGGCGAGGTCCAGGGTGCCGTCGAGCACCGACCGGGCCAGCGCGGGCACGTCCCGGTCCGGATCGGACGAGCCGTAGACGGAGGAGCGCAGCGTGCGGGCCGAGTGGAAGATCTCCAGCGCGCTGAGCGGCACCACGTCGTCCTTGGCGCCCATGCCCACCACGGTCACCGTGCCGCCCCGGCGGGTGGCCCGCCACGCGGCACGGATGGTGTCGCCCCGGCCGACGCACTCGAAGGCGTGGTCGACGCCTCGTCGGCCGGTGCGTTCGCGTACGGCCCGACTGAGTGTGTCGTCGGAGAGCAGGAACTCGCTCGCCCCGGCAGCGAGCGCGAGCTTCGCCTTGGTGGGCGACACGTCGACGGCGAGCACCGGTCCGGCTCCGGCGGCGCGGGCGGCGCCGACGACCGACAGGCCCACCCCGCCGAGACCGATCACGACGACCGACTCCCCGGGCGCCACCGCGGCGGTACGGCGGACCGCGCCGACCCCGGTGAGCACGGCGCAGCCGAGCAGCGCGGCGGCCTCGAACGGCAGCTCGGCGGGGACCGGGATCACCGCGGTCTCGGGCACCACCACCTCCTCGGCGAGCGCGCCGAGGCCGAGCGTGACGTGCAGCGGCTCTCCGGCGGCCGTACGGCCCCGGGCCACCGCGGGCACCCCACCCTGTTCGCAGAGCCACGGCTCGGCGCGTCCGCAGTACCAGCACCGCCGGCACGGCGGCGCCCAGTTGAGCACCACGTGCTCGCCGGACGTCACCCGGGTGACGCCCGTGCCGACCTCGGTCACCACGCCGGCCGCCTCGTGGCCGAGCGCGAGCGGGTACGGCGCGGTCACCGTTCCGTTCACCATGGACAGGTCCGAGTGGCAGACCCCGGCGGCCCGGACGGCCACACGTACCTCGCCCGGCCCCGGGGCGGGCAGCTCGACCTCCTCGACCCGGGGTGGCTCGCCGACGCCGCGTACGACGAGCGCCCTCATCGCTGGATCGCCTTCGTCTGGAGGAACTCGGCCAGCCCGTCGCGGCCCAGCTCCCGCCCGAGGCCGGACTGTTTGTAGCCGCCGAACGGGGCGAGCGGGTTGAACGGCGCGCCGTTGATGTCCACCGCGCCGGTCCGCATCCGCCGGGCCACCCGGACCGCCCGCTCCTCGTCGGCGGACCAGACCGCGCCGGCCAGGCCGTAGCGGGAGTTGTTCGCCACCGCCACCGCGTGCTCCTCGTCGTCGACCGGAATCAGCGCGAGCACCGGGCCGAAGACCTCCTCCTGGGCCAGCGCGCTGTCCGGGTCGACGTCGGCGATGACGGTGGGCGCCACGAACCAGCCGCGCTCGGGCACCGGGGCGTCCGGGCCGCCGCTGACCAGCCTGCCGCCGTCGGCCAGGCCACGGGCGACGTGGTCGAGCACCCGCTCCCGCTGGGTTGCCGAGACGAGCGGGCCCAGCCGGGTGGCCGGATCGAACGGGTCGCCGATCCGGTAGGCGGCGGCGGCCTTGCCGGCCAGCTCCACCGCCTCGTCGTAGCGGGACCGGTGCACGAGCATCCGGGTCCAGGCGGTGCAGGTCTGCCCGGAGTTGAGGAACGCGTTGCCCACGCCGACCTTCACGGCGGCCACCAGGTCGGCGTCGTCGAGGATCACGTTCGCCGACTTGCCGCCGAGTTCGAGCGCCACCCGCGCGATCCGGTCCGCGGCGAGGTGCGAGATCCGGCGGCCGGTGGCGGTGGAGCCGGTGAAGGAGACCATGCCCACGTCGGGGTGGGCGGCAAGGGCCTCGCCGACCACCGGGCCGGTGCCGGTGACGAGGTTGACCACGCCCGGCGGGAAGCCGGCCTCGTGGATCGCGTCGAAGAGCAGGTACGTCACGAGCGGGGTCAGTTCGGACGGCTTGAGCACGACCGTGCAGCCGGCCGCGAGCGCCGGGGCGAGCTTCGCCATCACCTGGTGCAGCGGGTAGTTCCACGGGGTGATCGCGCCGACCACGCCGATTGGCTCCCGGACCACTGTCGAGTTGCCTACCGTCTCGTCGGCCGGGAAGTGGGCGGCCAGTTCGACGTAGCTGTGCAGCACGGTGAGGGGCAGACCGGTCTGGATCCGGGAGGCCACCTTCAGCGGCGTGCCCAACTCCAGCGCCACGGTGCGGGCGATCTCGTCGGCCCTGGTGGAGAGCAGGGCGTGCAGCCGGTCGAGGTGCGCCGCGCGCTGCGCCGGCGGAGTCGCGGCCCACCCGTCGAAGGCGGCCCTGGCGGCGGCCACGGCCCGGTCCACATCGGCGGCCCTGCCGGCCGGCACGGTCGCGATGACCTCCTCGGTGGTGGGGTTGTGCACCGGGAGGGTCTCCCCGTCGGAGGAGGTGACCCAACGGCCGTCGAGATAGAAGTCGGTCCGTGCGAGTTCCATCGCGCCCCTCACGTGCGTCGCCAAAACTAGCGGTGCAAGTTTGGCTCGACCCTAGTACGCGCCGGCGGCCGGCGGGAGGGGCGGTAGCGGCCCGACCTGGCGCTCGTACGTGCGGGAAAGGCCGTCGATGAGCGCGTCCAGGCCGAGGGTGAACGCGCCCTCGTCCACCTGCTGCTGGTGCTCCGGGAGCCGGTGCGCCTGGGTGAGGTGCGGATACTGCTCCGCGTACAGGCCCGGGTCCTCGACGAAGCCACGGGCGAACGAGCCGAGCGCCGAGCCCGCCACGAAGTACCGCATCAGCGCGCCGATGTGGGTGGCCCGGGCCGGCGGCCAGCCGGCGTCGACGAGCCCGCCGTACACCGCGTCGGCCATGGCGAGCGCGGCCGGACGGCGTCCCGGCCCGCGGGCCAGGTACGGCACGATGTTCGGGTGTGCGGCCAGCGCGGCCCGGTAGGACAGACCCCAGCGGCGCAGCGCCTCCCGCCAGTCGACCTTCCCGAAGAACGACACGTTCACCTGCGACGTGATGCTGTCCGCGACCGCGTCCAGGATCTCGTCCTTCGTGGCGAAGTGGTTGTAGAGCGACGGCCCGCGTACGCCGAGTTCGGCGGCGAGCCGGCGGGTGGAGAAGGCCTCCAGCCCCTCGGCGTCGACCAGCGCGGCGGCGGCCTCGATGATCCGCTGCCGGCTGAGCAGCGCCTGCCGGGGCCGGGGCATGCCGTTCTCCTCATTCGCTCGGTTCACCGGGTGGGCAGCCGGCCGGGTGCGGGTCGCCGGCTCTCCGGCGGTCCGCCGGAGACTCTGCCACAACCGGGTCTGGACGGAATTTAACTTGCAGCGCTAGTTTAAGCCTCATGGACCTGCGTCTCTCCGCCGAGCAGGCGGCGGTCCGCCGGCTCGCCGCCGAGTTCGTCGACCGCGAGGTGCGACCTCACGCGGCGGAGTGGGACCGGCGCGAGGCGGTCGACCCCGCGATCGTGGGACTCCTCGGCGAACTCGGCTTCCTCGGCCTGACCATCCCCGAGGCCGACGGCGGCTCCGGCGGCGACCATCTGTCGTACTGCCTGGTGCTGGAGGAACTGGGTCGCGGCGACTCCGCCGTGCGAGGCATCGTCTCCGTGTCGCTCGGCCTGGTGGCCAAGTCGATCGCCGCGCACGGCACCGCCGAGCAGCGGGCACGCTGGCTGCCCGAGCTCTGCTCCGGTGCCGCTCTCGGTTGTTTCGCCCTGACCGAACCGGACAGCGGGTCCGACGCCGCCGCGCTCGCCACCCGCGCCGTACGCGACGGCGACGACTGGCTGCTCACCGGCACGAAGACGTTCATCACCAACGGCACCACCGCCGACGTCGCGCTGGTCTTCGCCCGTACCGGCGACCCGGGCCACCGCGGCATCACCGCGTTCCTGGTGCCCACCGGCAGCCCCGGCCTGGACCGCCGCGAGATCCACGGCAAGCTGGGCCTGCGCGGGCAAGCCACCGGGGAGCTGCGCCTCGACGGGGTACGTGTACCCGACACGGCCCGCCTCGGCGACGAGGGCACCGGATTCCGGCTCGCGCTCGGCACCCTCGCCAAGGGACGGATGTCGGTCGCCGCCGGCTGCGTCGGCATCGCGCAGGGATGCCTGGACGCGGCGGTCACCTACGCCGGGCAACGCACCCAGTTCGGCAAGCCAATCGCCGGGCACCAACTGGTGCAGCAACTGCTCGCCGCCATCGCGGTCGACACCGCCGCCGCCCGGCTGCTCGTCTGGCAGGTGGCCGACCTCATCGACCGCGGGCAGCCGTTCGACACCGAGGTGTCCATGGCCAAGCTCTTCGCCAGCGAGGCCGCCGTACGCGCCGCCAACAACGCCGTGCAGGTGTTCGGTGGGTACGGCTACATCGACGAGTACCCGGTCGGCAAGTACCTGCGCGACGCCCGCGTCGCCACCCTCTACGAGGGCACCAGCCAGATCCAGCAACTGCTCATCGGCCGCGCGCTCACCGGTGTGAACGCCTTCTGAACGCGCACAGGCACGCGTACACCCACCCCACCACCCCCGGAGGAACCATGGACTTCGCGCTATCCGACGAGCAGCGGGCCATCCGCGACACGGCCCGCGACTTCATCGCCCGGGAGGTCGTGCCGCTGGAGCAGGAGCTGCTGCGGCGGGAGCGGGCACACCAGCCCGGGCTCGAGCGCGGCGAGCTGCGCGAGCTGCAGCTCAAGGCGCGCAAGTTCGGCTTCTGGGGCCTCGCGACACCCGAGGAGTACGGCGGGATGGACCTGCCGGCCGTCACCCAGTCACTGATCTGGACCGAGATCGGCCGCTCGTTCGTGCCGTTCCGCTTCGGCGGCGAGGCGGACAACATCCTCTTCTACTGCAACGAGGAGCAGAAGCGGGAGTTCCTGCTGCCCACCATCGAGGGGGAGCGGTTCAGCTGCTTCGCGATCACCGAACCCGGCGCCGGCTCGGACGCGGCCAACATCAAACTCAGCGCCCGGCGGGACGGCGGCGACTGGGTGCTCAACGGCGAGAAGACGTTCATCACGGGCGGCAACGAGGCCGACTTCGCCATCGTCATCGCGGTGACCGACCCGGAGAAGGGCGCCCGTCGTGGCGGGGCCACCGCGTTCCTGGTGGACCGGGAGATGGGCTGGCGCTCCGAGTTCATCCAGACGATGGGGGAGGGCGGCCCGGCGTCGCTGGTCTTCGACGACGTGCGGGTGCCCGACCGCAACATCCTCGGTGAGCCGGGGCAGGGCTTCACGCTCGGCATGGAGTGGATCGGCAAGGGCCGCTACACGATCCCGTCGCACGCGGTGGGCATCGCCGAACGGGCACTGGGGATGGCGATCGCGTACGCCAACACGCGCGAGACGTTCGGCCGCCCGATCGGCGAGAACCAGGCGATCCAGTGGATGATCGCCGACTCGGAGACGGAGCTGGAGGCGGCCCGCCTGCTCATCCTGCGGGCGGCGTGGACGGTCGACCAGGGCCTGGACCCGCGGCATGCCTCCTCGATGGCGAAGCTCTACGGCGCCGGCATGGTCAACCGCGTGGTGGACCGCGTCATGCAGATCCACGGCGGCATGGGCTACACCCGCGAACTGCCCATCGAGCGGTGGTACCGGCAGGTCCGGCTGTACCGGATCTTCGAGGGCACCGACGAGATGCAGCGGCTGATCATCTCCCGCGACCTGCTGCGCGGCTACACGAAGCTGGGAGGGCAGCTGGCATGAGGACCTTCGACTCCATCGACGACCTGGCCACGGCGGTCGGCGAGACCCTCGGTCCCGGCCCGTGGCAGCCGATCGACCAGAAGCGCGTCGACCTGTTCGCTGACGCCACCGACGACCACCAGTGGATCCACGTCGACCCGGAGCGGGCCGCGACCGGTCCGTTCGGCGGCACCGTCGCCCACGGCTACCTCACCCTGTCGCTGCTGCCCGCGCTGGCCGGCGCACTCTACCGGGTGCGGGGCGTCGGGATGGGCATCAACTACGGACTCAACCGGGTGCGGTTTCCCGCCCCGGTGCGGGTCGGCAGCTCCGTACGAGCCAGCGCCACCATCGCCGAGGTGTCCGAGGTGGACGGCGGGGTGCAGATGGTCAACGTGGTCACCGTCGAAACCGACGCGGGCGGTAAACCGGTCTGCGTCGCCGAGACGGTCAGCCGCCTCTACCGGGAGGTGGCCCGGTGACCGCCCTCTCGCTCGCCATGGTGCTCGCCGAATCGGCCCGTCGGCATGCCGACACCGTCGCCGTGGTCGACGGCGAGGCCCGGGTGACGTACGCCGAGCTGTGGCTGGAGGCGCGCAGCTACGCCGCCGGGCTGCGGGAACTGGGCGTCGCCCCCGGCGACGCGGTGGCCCTGCTCGCCCCGAACGTGGTCGACTTCCCGCGCGTCTACTACGGCGCGCTCGCCGCGGGCGCGGTGCTGGTGCCGGTGCACCTGCTGCTCACCCCGGACGAGGCCACGCACGTGCTGCGCGACAGCGGGTCGAAGGTGCTGGTCTGCCACACCTCCCAGCTCGCCCTGGGTGCGGCGGCCGCGGCCGCCGCCGGGGTACGGCTGGTGACCGTCGGCCCGGCCGCGCCCGGCGTCGAGGCGGCCCGCCTGGAGGACGTGAGCGAGGCGGTGCCGCCGCTGCCGTCGTACCTGACCCGCGAGGCGGAGGACGCCGCGGTGGTGCTCTACACCAGCGGCACGACCGGGGTGCCGAAGGGTGCCCTGCTCACCCACCTCAACCTCGTCCTCAACGCCACGGTCAACGTGTTCGACGCCAACGACGCGCGCGGCGACGACGTGGTGCTCGGCTGCCTGCCGCTGTTCCACAGCTTCGGCCAGACCGTGGCGATGAACGGCACGTTCCGCATCGGGGCGACCCTGGTGCTGCTCGCGCGCTTCACCGGTCCGGACGCGATCGACCTGATGCTGCGTGAGCGGGTGAACGTCTTCCACGGTGTACCGACCATGTACGTGGCGCTCCTGGAGGCCGCCCGGGGCCGGGACGACCTGCCCCGGCTGCGGCTCTGCGTCTCCGGCGGGGCGTCGTTGCCGGTCGCCGTCCTGGAACGCTTCCACGCCGCGTTCGACACGACCGTCTTCGAGGGGTACGGCCTGTCGGAGACGTCGCCCACGGCCACCACCAACCAGCCGCACTTCGGCACCCGCGCCGGCACCGTCGGCCACCCCGTCTGGGGCGTGGAGGTGGAGATCGCCCGCGCCGAGGTCGACGACCGGATCGAGCTGCTGCCCGCCGGCGAGCTCGGCGAGATCGTCATCCGGGGCCACAACGTCTTCGCCGGCTACCTCGGGCGACCCGAGGCGACCGCGGAGGCCGTGGTCGACGGCTGGTTCCGCAGCGGCGACCTGGGCCACAAGGACGCCGACGGGTTCGTCACCATCGTCGACCGGAAGAAGGACATGATCATCCGGGGTGGCTTCAACGTGTACCCCAGAGAGGTCGAGGAGGCCCTGGCCCGCCACCCGGCCGTCGGCCAGGTCGCGGTGATCGGCCTGCCCGACCCGCGCCACGGGGAGGAGGTCTGCGCGGTGGTGGTACCCCGCCCGGCGACGGACGTGCCGAGCGAACAGGAGTTGATCGACTGGGCGCGGGAGCACCTCGGCCGGCACAAGTACCCCCGCCAGGTGCGCTACGTCGACGCCCTGCCGATCGGCCCCAGCCACAAGGTGCTCAAGCGGGAACTGCGCCGGACGATGACGCCGGAGCCGGTCGACTGACCCGGTGGCCTGACGGTGGAGCCTGCGGGCCGGGCTCCACCGTCAGCCGTCTGTCCCGCGCCACGCGCCCCCGCCGCTACGGGCGGGATCGGTTCGAGGTGACGGTCTGGGTGCGGCTCTGTGTTCGGGCGACGGTCCGGCGGGTGATCGACTCAACTTCCTTGATGTCGGGGTGTCCGGCACGCTCGGATGCCCCGACTTCATGGAGGTCGAGTTGACCATGGGTGGGTGGGGCGTTCCGGTCCGGTTCGTGGGCGGCCACCGGGTGCAGTTGCGTGGGCGGCCACCGGGTGCAGTTGCGTGGGCGGCCGCCCGCTTCGTGGTCGGTCCGGTTTCGCTGCTGGCCTCTTTGGCTGGTTGAGCGGCTCGGATGGTGCAGAGGGTGGTGTCGGGCCGCGGAGGGCTGATCGACTCGGGGCCAAGGGCTGGGTCAGCCGCCTGGATGGTTGATCTCGTCGGGTCGAGTGGGATGGCCTGGGTGGTTGCTCTCGTCGGCTTGAGGCCCGCGCGGGTGGCTTGGGTGGTTGATCGGATCGGTTGGGGCCGCGCGGGTGGCTTGGGTGGTTGATCGGGTCGGGTTGGCGCCGTGCGGGCGGCCCAGATGGTGAACGGCTGGGTTGGGGCCGGGTGGCTGGCCTGGGTGGTCGATCGAGTCGGGTTGGGACAGTGGGTGGCCTCTGGGTGGGTTGATCGACTCGGGTTCCTTGATGTCGGGGTGTCCGGCACGCGTGGATGCCCCGACTTCATGGAAGTCGAGTTGACCATGGGTCGGGTGGGGGCGGGTGTCGTGTCCGGCTCGTGGGGCTGGCGGCCACTGGCTGCGGTTGGGTGTCGGGGCGGTTGGGTGGTCGGGCGGTTGCGTGGTGGTTAGTTCTGGGATCGGCGCCGGTCTCCGGGCTGGCTGGTTGGCCCGGATGGTTCCGGAGGGTCGTGTCGGGCCTTCGGAGGGTTGATCGTCCCGGGTCGGAGCGGTGTCGGTAGCCGCGGGCCGTTGATCGACTCGGGTTCCTTAATGTCGCGGTGTCCGAGGCGTGCCGATGCCCCGACTTCATGGAGGTCGAGTTGACCATGCGCTGGGTGTGGGGGGCTGGGTGTGTGGCCGGTTCGTGGGTGGCGGCCACCGGCTGCGGTTGGGTGGTCTGGCGTTTGCGCCGTGGTCGGTCGGGTTTCGCCGCCGATCTCTCGGCTGGTTGATCGGCTCGGCTGGCCCAGAGGCCGTGTCGGGCCTCAGGGGTCGATCGAGTCGGGTTGGGTCGGGTGGTGGCCTCTGGGTGGGTTGATTGCCTCGGGCTGGGGTCTTGGTGGTGGCCCCGAGCAGGTTGATCGACTCGGGTTCTTTGATGTCGGGGTGTCCGGGACGCGTGGATGCCCCGACTTCATGGATGTCGAGTTGACCATGGGCGGGGTGTGGGGGTGGCTGGGCGTGGTGTCCGGTTTGCGTTCGGGGGGTGCCGGGCTGCGGGTGGGGTGGTTGGGTGGTTTGGTGGGGGTTGGGGGTGTGACCGGTGGCATCCCGGGGCCGGAATGGTGGCCGGGCCGGGGGCGTTGAACACCCCTGACGGTCGGGGTAGCAGCCCGCCGCGACGGCAGATCAAGACGGCCGGTCCGGTGAGGCTAGGCCCCCGGGAACGATGACGGCCCGCCCGTCGTTGAACACGGTCCCGGCCACGGCCAGGCGAGCCCGGAAGGGCCCTGGCAAAACCCGGGAATGATGACGGCCGGCTGGTCGTTGAACCCGGTCCCGGCGTGTGAAGCCCCCCGGCTTCGCCCGACCGCCTGGACTTCCCCCGGCCCCCCGTGAAACCGAATCCCCCTGTGGTTGGCGGGTTTGCCGGTCTCAGACTTTCCCCCCTTTCGAAGCGCCGGTTCGTGGCGCTGACCCACACCCCCGGTGGGTCATCACCCCCGAAGGAGCTTTGATCATGAACACGATCATGCGTAAGAGC